>JAUXVE010000108.1 GCA_030680415.1 Rubrivivax sp. | reverse complement strand
TCGCGATTCTGCGCGCCTCACGTTCATTCCTCGTCTCGCCCCGGCAGCGACCCTCTCGCCTTCGGCAACAGCCAAACTCCAGGAAACGTCAAACTCCTACTGCCTCCCCGGCAGAGCCGGGGGGCCTCCCTTGGTAGCTAGTCATATCAGAGGTACCACATGCAGACATGGCCAGTTCAGGACGCGAAAGCCAGGTTCAGCGAGTTCCTGGATCGTTGCTTGGCGGAGGGGCCGCAGATGGTGACCAGGCGTGGTGCCGAGGCCGCCGTGCTGGTGCCGGTAGACGAGTGGCGAAGACTCCAAGCTGCGGCGCGCCCCTCGCTGAAGGAGCTACTCCTGTCCGAGGCTGCCCGGGGAGCGCTACCAGTACGAGCTCGGGGCGCCAGCACACGTCGTCGCGTGACAGGGCTCTGAGCCATGTATTTGCTCGACACGAACGTCGTATCTGAGCTTCGCAAGCCTCGCCCGCATGGCGCGGTGCTGGCGTGGTTGCACGAGACCGATGATGCCTTGCTGTACCTCTCGGCGGTGACCATAGGAGAGATCCAGGCCGGTATTGAGGTGACGCGGGAGCAGGACGAGGCCAAGGCAGCCGAACTTGAACAGTGGCTTGAGTTGGTTTCAGCCTCGTACAACGTGCTGCCCATGGATGCGCAGACTTTCCGTGAGTGGGGCAAGTTGACGCACAGAAGGTCTGACACTCTGCTTGAAGATGCCATGATCGCGGCAACTGCTCGACAGCACAACCTGACTGTTGTAACGCGCAATGTGGCTGACTTCAAGTCGTTCGGCATCGCCGTACTCAACCCGTTCAAGAGCGGGACTAGCGGCAGCTGAGTGCGCCGACTGCGTGTTTGCGCAGTCTAACGTGGCGTCAAGCGGTCGAGCGTTCGCATTCGTGCATGTGGCCCCCCTGATCGGGCAGCCAGGGGGAAGGGGGTCGGCGTGACCAAGTGTAGACTGTGCACATGACCAAAGCCGCGCAAGAGTTCCTGCGCTCCTTCAAGGCGCCACCACCCACGGACCAGCACGATGTGTTGGTTCAGCTCTTGCGCGAGCCCATCGAGGCCACGTACGAAGCGCCGGCGGACGATGAGTTGACTGTCACCGCCGAGATGGTGTTTCTTGAATGCGACAAGGCTGAGCAGGCATCGTGAAGTCACCGCCCCGCGGGGAGGTCTGGCTTGTTGATCCTGGTCTTGCCGCAACGGTACGCCCCTGCATTGTCCTGAGCATTCCTGCACGGGAGTCGGACCGCGCGCTTGTCACTCGTGTCCCTCACACAACAGGCGCCTGACCGGGCCCTCGCCGGGAGCGCCTGCCCGGGCCCGTGCGCATGACCGCCGACACTGCCAGCATCGCCATCTTCGGCTTCGCCGCGGCCACCGCCGTGCACGCGGTGTTCGCCGCCTTGCTGTTGCGCGACCCGAAGTTCGGCGGCGACAACCGCCTGGCCGCCGCGGCCTTCGTGGGTGCCGTGCTGGCCAGCGTGGCCTGGGCCGGGGCCAGCCTGCTGGACCAGTTTTCGCCCTACCTGGCCACCCGCCACCTGGCCATGGCCGTGGACTGGCTGCGCTACGGGCTGTGGCTGCTGTTCCTGACTGCGCTGGTGCAGCCGGCGTTGGCCGCCGGAGACGGCGTCAGGGGGAGGCAAAAGGCAAGACCTGACCCCTCCCTTTCCGGCCTCGGCGTCACGGCGCTCGGGCTGTGGCTGGCCGGCGCGGTGCTGCTGGCGCTGCTGGCCGGCGGCTTCATGCGCAGCCAGCTGATGCCCTACTGGCTGCTGGGCGCCTTGAGCCTGCCGGTGCTGGGGCTGGTGCTGGTGGAGCAGTTGTTCCGCAACCTGCCCGAAGACGCGCGCTGGAATGCCAAGCCGGTGTGCCTGGGCCTGGCCAGCATCTTCGTCTTCGACATCTACTTCTACTCGGAGGCGGTGCTGTTCGGCCGCTTCGACGCCGACGCCGGGCATGTGCGCGGCGTGGTGCATGCGTTGGCCCTGCCGCTGATCTTCGTGGCCTCGCGCCGCCGGGCCGACTGGATCGGGCGCCTGCAGGTGTCGCGCAAGGTGGCGTTCTACTCGGCGTCGCTGCTGCTGGTGGGTGGCTACCTGCTGTTCGTCGCCGGCCTGGGCTACGCGGTGCGGGCCTTCGGCGGCGACTGGGGCCGCGCCTTCCAGCTGGCGCTGCTGAGCGGCGCCCTCGTGTTGTTGCTGTTGCTGCTGCTGTCGGGGTCGCTGCGCTCGCGGCTGCGCGTGTTCGTGGGCAAGCACTTCTTCAGCTACCGCTACGACTACCGCGAGCAGTGGCTGCGCTTCACCAACATGCTGTCCTCCCCCACCGCCACCGAAGACGTGGGCGGCCTGGTGGTGCGCGGCCTGGCCGAGATGCTGGAAAGCCCCGGCGGCAGCCTGTGGGCGCGCAATGCCGCGGGTACGGCCTATGTGCAGACGGTGCGCTGGAATCTGCCTGCGGTGGCCGAGGCCGAAGCGGCCGACGGCGCGCTGGTGCCATACCTGCGCAGCACGGGCTGGATCATCGACATCGACGAATACCGCAACGCCCCCAAGCGCTACGGCTCGCTGGCGCTGCCGGTCTGGCTGTGGTCGGGACCGAACCTCTGGCTGGTGGTGCCCCTGAGCGTGCACGACGAGCTGCTGGGCTTCGTGGTGCTGGCCCGCCCGCGCACACCGATCCAGATGAACTGGGAAACGCGCGACCTGGTCAAGACGGCCAGCCGGCAGGCCGCCGGCTTCCTGGCGCAGATGAACGCCACCGAGGCCTTGCTGGAGCTGCGCAAGTTCGAGGCTTTCAACCGCATGTCGGCCTTCGTGGTGCACGACCTCAAGAACATCGTGACCCAGCTGTCGCTGATGTTGAAGAATGCGGAACGTCTGCACGCCAACCCCGAATTCCAGCAGGACATGCTGTTGACGGTGCAGAGTTCGCTCGACAAGATGAAGCGGCTGATGCTGCAGCTGCGCGAAGGCGCCACACCCCCCGGCTCGGCCGCGGGCGTGGAACTGGAGCCGCTGGTGCGGCGTCTGCAGGACATGGCGCGCGCCCGTGGGCGTGAACTGCAGGTGCGGCAGGTGGCTCGGCTGGCCACGCGCGGGCACGAAGAACGGCTGGAACGCGTGCTGGGGCATCTGGTGCACAACGCGCTGGACGCCACCGCGCAGGGCGGCGAGGTCTGGATCTCCGTCGCCCGCCAGGCGGGGCAGGTGGCGGTGGAAGTGGGGGATTCCGGGGTGGGCATGTCTGACGAGTTCGTTCAAACGCGGTTGTTCCGGCCTTTCAACAGCACCAAGGAAAGCGGCATGGGCATCGGCAGCCACGAAAGCCTGCAGTACATCCGGGAACTCGGTGGCCAGATCGAGGTGGACAGCCATCCCGGCCGGGGCACGGTGATGAAGGTCTTGCTGCCGCTGTTCGATTCACACGCCGAACCCGAGCCGGTACCGCGGGGCGCTGCATGAGCAGCGGCGACGCGCCGCCGCTGCTGATCGTCGAAGACGACCTGGCGCTGCAAAAGCAGATCAAGTGGTCGCTGGACCGCTTCGAATCGGTGACGGCCAGCGACCGCGAAACCGCGCTGGTGCAACTGCGCCGCTTCCAGCCCCGCGTGGTGACCATGGACCTGGGCCTGCCGCCCGACCCCGATTCGGTGTCCGAAGGTTTCAAGCTGCTGGGGCAGATGCTGGACATCGACCCCAACCTCAAGGTCATCGTGCTCACCGGCCAGAACGACCAGGCCCATGCCCTGCGCGCGGTGGCCCTGGGCGCCTACGACTTCCAGGCCAAGCCCTTCGACCCGGAGGTGCTGGCACTGACCATCGAACGCGCCTACCGGCTGGCGGAGCTGCAACAGGAGAACAGGCGCCTGCAGGCGATGGCGCAGCCCGATGCCCTGTCCGGGCTGCTGACGCGCGACGCCGAGATGCTGCGCATCGGCCGCACGATCGAACGGGTGGCCGGCAGTGGTGCGTCGGTGCTGCTGCTGGGCGAAAGCGGCACCGGCAAGGAGGTGCTGGCGCAGGGGCTGCACGCGGCGTCCAGGCGCACAGGCAAGTTCGTGGCCATCAACTGCGCCGCGATCCCGGAAACCCTGCTGGAAAGCGAGCTCTTCGGCTACGAGAAGGGCGCCTTCACGGGGGCCGCCAAGACCACGCTGGGCAAGATCGAGACCGCCAACGGCGGCACGCTGATGCTCGACGAGATCGGCGACCTGCCGCATTCGCTGCAGGCCAAGCTGCTGCGCTTCCTGCAGGAACGCACCATCGAACGCCTGGGCGGGCGCCAGGAGGTGCCGGTGGACGTGCGCGTGGTGGGCGCCACGCACCAGGACTTGCGGGCACAGATCAAGGCCGGGCAGTTCCGCGAGGACCTGTATTACCGGCTGGCCGAGATCGTGGTCACCATCCCGCCGCTGCGCGACCGCAACGGCGACGCCGTGCTGCTGGCGCACGCCTTCCTGCGCCGCTTCGCGCAGGAACAGCGGCGCGGCAATCTGACCCTGAGCGAAGACGCCATCCGCGCCATCGAGGCCCACGCCTGGCCCGGCAACGTGCGCGAACTGCTCAACGCCATCAAGCGTGCGGCGATCATGGCCGACGGCGCCAGGGTGACTGCCGACGACATCGGCCTGCCCGTGCCCCAGACCGACGACACCGCCCCGGCGGCCAGCGACATCGACCTGCGCACCGTGCGCGAACAGGCCGAACGCCAGGCCATCGTCACCGCCCTGGCACGCACGAACGGCAACGTGGTGCGCGCTTCCGAACTGCTCGGCGTCAGCCGGCCGACCTTGTATGACCTGATGCGGCGGCTCGGGATCAAGTAGTGTCCCGGCACGAGCCGCTGGCGACCTGATGGCACCCATGGAGAAGCGATGACCCACCCCCGACTGGCCCTGTTCCGGACGCTGCTGGCCAGCGCCTGCCTGCTCGCTGCTTGCAGCAGCAGCGGCGGCTCAGACGCCGACATGGTGGCCTCAGCCCAGACCTATATCGAAAAGCAGGACTACGGCGCCGCCGTCATCCAGCTCAAGTCTGCCTTGCAGAAGAACCCGCAGAACAGCGACGCCCGGCTGCTGCTGGGGCGCTCGCTGCTGGAAAGCGGCGACGCGCCCGGGGCGGCGATCGAGCTGCGCAAGGCGCTGGAGCTGGGGGCCAAGGCGTCCGACGTGCAGCCGCCGCTGGCCAGAGCCATGCTGGCCCAGAACCAGGCGCAGCAGGTGGTGCAGGAATTCGGGGCCGTGACGCTGGACGACGCCGAGGCCTCGGCCGACCTCAAGACCACCCTGGCCACCGCGCATACCGCGCTGCGCGAACGCGACAAGGCGCTGGCACTGGTGCTGTCGGCGCTGCAGGAACGGCCGCAGTACACGCCGGCCATGCTGCTGCATGCCCGCATCAAGGCTGCCGACGGTGACGTGCCGGGCGCCCTGGCGCTGGTGGACCAGGTGCTGGCCAGCAACGCCCAGCACTTGGGCGCCTTGCTGTTCAAGGGCGAATTGCAGCGCCATGGCCAGCGCGACCGCGAAGCGGCACTGGCCACCTACACGCAGGCCGCTGAAGCGCACCCGAAAGCCGTGGTGGCACATGCAGCCATCATCTCGATGCTGCTCGAGCAACGCGACATCGACAAGGCACGGGCCCGCTTCGAACAGCTCAAGAAGGTGCAGCCTGCGCACCCCGAGACCCTGCTGTTCGAGGCCCAGTTCGCGTACATCGACAAGAACTTCGCGCGCAGCAGAGAGCTGACCGAACAACTGCTGCGCGTTTATCCGAACGACCTGCGCGTCCTGCAACTGGCCGGCGTGACCGAACTGCGGCTGAATTCACTCACCCGGGCCGAAGCGCACCTGGCGAAGTTGATGAAGGCCCAGCCGCAGGCGCCGCTGCCGCGCCAGCTGCTGGCGCGCATCTACACCCGCACGGGGCAGCCCGGCAAGGCGCTGGAGGTGCTGCGCCCGCTGATCGACGCGCCCACCGCCGACAGCAACAGCCTGACGCTGGCCGGCGAAGCGCTGCTGCAGACCGGCGACCTGGCACGCGCCGAGGCCGCCTTCACCCGCGCCGCCAAGGTCGACCCGCAGGCCACCACCGCCCGGGCGGCGCTGGCCCTGGGCCAGGTGGCGCGCGGCAACACGGCGGCCGGCTTTGCGGAACTGGAAGCGGTGGCGGCCGCCGACAGCGGCACGCGCGCCAACATGGCCTTGATTGCAGCCCGGCTGCGCACCAGGGACATCCCGGGCGCACTGAAGGCCATCGACGAGCTGGAGAAGAAGCAGCCCGACAGCCCGGTGGCGCACACGCTGCGCGGCTCGACCCTGCTGCAACAGAAAGACACGGCGGGCGCCACGGCGAGCTTCGAGAAGGCGCTGAAGATCGACCCGCTGTTCTATGCCGCCACGGCCGGCCTGGCGTCGATCGAACTCGCCGCCGGCAAGCCCGAAGGCGCGCAGAAGCGTTTCGACGACCTGCTGCGCCTGGACCCCAAGAACTCCCGCGCGCTGCTGGGCCTGGCCGAACTGAAGGCCCGCACCGGCGGCAAGAAGGACGAAGTGACGGCCGCCATCACGCTGGCCGTGAAGGCCAACCCGAGCGAGGCCGGGCCGCGCCTGCTGCTGGTCAACCACCTGCTCGCCCAGCGTGACGCCAAGGCGGCACTGGCCGCTGCGCAAGATGCCACCGCGGCGCTGCCCGACAACGTCGATGTCATGAACGCGCTGGGCTCTGCACAACTGGCGGCGGGGGAAAGCCAACAGGCCGTGAGCACCTTCGCCCGCCTGGCGGCACTGCGCCCCGACCGGCCCGAACCCGAGTTGCGACTGGCCGACGCGCACGCCGCCGCCAAGGACCTGCCGGCGGCCAAACGCAGCCTGAACAAGGCGCTGCAGATCCGGCCCGGCTTGTTGCCGGCGCAGCGGGCGCTGGCGCAGATCGCGCTGCGCGAGGACAACCCGCAGGAAGCGCTGCGCATCGCAAAGGCCATGCAGAAGGTTCCGGCGCAGCAGGCGGCCGGCCTGGCGCTGGAAGCCGACATCGAACTCAGCCGCAAGCGCCCCGAGGCCGCCGTCGAACCGCTGCGCAAGGCACTGCAAATGGGTGGCGGTACCGAGACCGCCATCAAGCTGCACGCAACGCTGAATGCGAGCAAGCGCGGCGCGGAAGCCGACCGCCTGGCCGGCACCTGGGTCAAGGACCACCCGCGCGACATCGCCTTTCGCTACTACCTGGGCGACGCCGCGCTGGCGCGCAAGGACTTCAGCGCCGCCGAAGCTCAGTACCGCAGCGTGCTGGAGGTGCAGCCCGGCCATGCGCTGGCGATGAACAACGTGGCCTGGCTGATGGCGCAGGAAAAGCGCCCGGGTGCACTGCCGCTGGCCGAGAAGGCCAATGAGTTGCTGCCCAACCAGCCGGCGCTGATGGACACCCTGGCCTATGTGCTGGCCCTGGAGAAGCAGCCCGAGCGTGCCGTGGAGCTGCAGCGCAAGGCGATGGCCCTGGCCCCGGAAAACCACGGCCTGCGCCTGACGCTGGCCAGGATCCACATCGAGTCGGGCAACCGGGCGCAGGCGAAGTCGGAGCTGGAGACGCTCGCCAGGCTCGGCGACCGGTTCACCGCGCAGGCCGAGGTCACGCGGCTGCTCGGAACGCTGTAACACGCGGTGACCAGGCACTTGGGGATTTCCCGCAAGGAGCACCCCCGGCGAGGTACATTCGAGATTCTCGCGGTCTCCCAGGGCCATTGCCGGCACCTCATGAAGAAACTCGGCTGGTCTTCGCTGCGGCGTCAGGGCCGCCGTATGGTTCGTTCAGTGCTGGCTGCACTGCCGGCCTCGGTGCGCTTCTCGCTCTATCGCCGCACGGTCGACTGCGAGCCGGTGAGCCAGGGCAAGCTCGAACTGAAGATAGCCGACACCCAGGCCGAACTGGAGGGCTGCTTCGCCCTGCTGCACGACGCCTACGTGGCCAGCGGCTTCATGCGGCCGCACGCCTCGGGGCTGCGCGTGACGCCTTATCACGCACTGCCCACGACGACGACGCTGTGCGCCAAGATCGACGGGCACGTGGTGGGCACGCTGTCGATCGTGCGCGAGGGCGTGTTCGGGTTTCCGATGCAGGCGGCCTTCGACATCTCGAGCGTGCGCGCCAAGGAAGGGCACATCGCCGAGATCTCGGCGCTGGCCATCGATCCGCGTTGGCGCAAGACCGGCGGCTCGATCCTGTTCCCGCTGATGAAGTTCATGTACGGCTACTGCACGCGCTATTTCGACACCCGGCACCTGGTGATTGCCGTCAACCCGGCGCACATCGAAATGTACGAGGCGATGCTGTTCTTCCACCGTCTCACGGAACAGGTGGTGGACCGCTACGACTTCGTCAACGGCGCGCCCGCGGTGGGCGCCACGCTGGATTTGCACGAGGCGCCGACTCTGTTCGAGCGCGCCTACGGCCACAAGCCCGGGCGGCGCAACCTGCACCGCTACTTCGTCCACACCGAGCTGCCCGAAATCCACTACCCGCCGCGGCCCTGGCACACCAGCAACGACCCGGTGCTGAGCCCGGCACTGATGGACCACTTCTTCAACCAGCGCACCCAGGGCTTCGAAGGCATGCCGGATCACCGCAAGCGGCTGCTGCATTCGATCTATCGTGAACCCGAATGGGCTGACGTGTTGCCACCACTGCCCCCGGAGCCCAGGACGGGTGCGGCCCTGCGCCGCCACGCGCGCCACTCGATGAAGTGCCCGGCGGCGCTGGGCCTGCTGGGTGCCGAGGCCGAGAAACTGGCGGTGACGGTGATCGACATCTCGGCCCATGGTTTCATGGCCCGGGCGCCGCAAGAGCTGACCCTGGGCGCGCGCTATGCCGTGGTGTCGGAACTGGGTGATGGCGTCGCCAGCCAGATCGAGGCCGAGGTCGTGCGCAACGCCAGCGACGATGCCGGCCGGTTCTACGGCTTTCACGTCGAGAACCCCGACGCAGCATGGCAGCTTTGCGTGGCCTGGCTGGAAGAAGCAGCAGCGCAGGCCGCCCGCCCCGCCACGGCGGCCGAACGGCCTCCGACGCAGGGGAGTCCGGCCTACCAGGGCTGACGCCGGCGCGGGCGGCTACATTCGGGCCTCCCCCGCCTACACCGAAGACTCGCTTGCCGCCCAACCGCCACACGCGCCGCGCCATCCTTTGCGCCGCCTTGCCGCTGGCCTTGCCTGCGCGAGCGGACCTGCCGGCGCTGGTGGTGGCGAGTCGGCCCTCGGTGTTGCCAGTGGGGACCTACAACGCACTGAACAGCCCGCGCTTCAGCTTTCGCGGCAGCGGCTTCGTGGTCGGCGACGGCAACCTGGTGGTCACCAACGCCCATGTGCTGCCCGAGGCGGGGACCACGCCCGCACCTCAGCTGGCGGTGCTGGTCAACGCCCGCGGCGAGACCGCCCGCGGGCGCCTGGCGACGCTGGTCAGCGTTGACCAGGCCCACGACCTGGCCCTGTTGCGGCTGGAGGGGCCACCGCTGCCGGCGCTGACGCTGGCCGAAGCCGACACCGTGCGTGAAGGCATGGACGTGGCACTGATCGGCTTTCCGATCGGCGGCGTGCTGGGTTTTTCGCCGGTGACGCACCGCGGCATCATCGCCTCGATCACGACCATCGCCCTGCCCTCGCTGGCGGCGCGGCAACTCGACGCGCGGACCGTCTCCCGCCTGCGCGAGGGGCCGTTCGAGGTCTATCAGCTCGACGCCACCGCCTACCCCGGCAACAGCGGCGGGCCGGTCCTGAACGCCCACACGGGCGAGGTCGTGGGGGTGGTCAACATGGTGCTGGTGCGCGGCACGCGCGAATCGGCGCTGTCCAACCCCACCGGCATCACCTACGCCATCCCGGCGCGCTTCGTGCGCGACCTGCTGCGCTCGCGCTGAGCGGCGCTTCCCGCGTCGCGGCGGCGGTCGTGGGTGTCGGCGGTGTGTATCGTGAACCCGGGTGCAGGTGCGGCAGCGAGATTGACGACAGGATCGGCCCCCGAGGGCGCCAGGGGATGCGTGTGCAGGTGCACGGGGACCGCATTGACCGGTGAAGGCTTTGACCTTCCCGAGTCTGCACACGGCCACGCACCATGGCTGTAGCCAAACGGATGCAATGCCCCGGGTCGGCACGGCAGCCACGGGCCGCCGAAACAGATGCAACGCCGGGTAACAGCCAGCGCGGGCAGCCGCCGCGCGCTTCTTCAGACCTTGAAGTAGTCGCGGTACCAGCGCACGAATTGGCCGATACCGGCGCGGATGTCGGTGGCCGGCGTGAAACCGATCCAGTCGTGCAGCGCATCGACGTTGGCGTAGGTGGCCGGCACGTCGCCGTCCTGCAGCGGCAGCAGGTTCTTCTGCGCCTTCATGCCCAGTTCGTCTTCGATGCAGCCGATGAAGTCCAGCAACGGCACCGGATTGTTGTTGCCGATGTTGAAGACTCGGAAGGGCGCATTGCTGGTGGCCGGGTCGGGCGCCTCGGCGCGGTAGGTGGGGTCGGGCGTGGCCGTGCGGTCGAGCACGCGCACCAGGCCCTCGACGATGTCGTCGACATAGGTGAAGTCGCGCTGCATCTGGCCGTGGTTGAAGACGTCGATCGGACGGCCCTCCAGGATCGCCTTCGTGAACAGGAACAGCGCCATGTCCGGCCGCCCCCAGGGCCCGTAGACGGTGAAGAAGCGCAGGCCCGTGGTCGGCAGGCCGAACAGGTGGCTGTAGGTGTGCGCCATCAGCTCGTTGGCCTTCTTGGTGGCCGCGTACATGCTCACCGGGTGGTCGACGCTGTCGTGTTCGGAGAACGGCATCTTCGTGTTGCCGCCGTAGACGCTGGAGCTGGACGCGTACAC
Organism: Rubrivivax sp.; assembly: GCA_030680415.1. Taxonomy (GTDB): domain Bacteria; phylum Pseudomonadota; class Gammaproteobacteria; order Burkholderiales; family Burkholderiaceae_C; genus Rubrivivax. Next base: position 7,131 of record JAUXVE010000108.1, on the reverse strand, counting down.
CAGGTGCTGCACCTTCGAATGGCGGCAACCCTCCAGGATGTTCATGAAGCCGACGACGTTGCTGTCGACATAGGCCTGCGGGTTCTGCAGGGAGTAGCGCACGCCGGCCTGTGCGGCGAGGTGGATGACGCGGTCGAAGCGCTCTGCGGCAAAGAGCTGCTCCATGCCCGCGCGGTCGGCCACGTCGAGCTTCACGAAGCGAAAACGCTCGTGCGGCGTCAGCCGCGCCAGGCGGTCCTGCTTGAGCCGCACATCGTAGTAGTCGTTGAGGTCGTCCAGGCCGACGACTTCGTCGCCGCGCGCCAGCAGGCGGTGCGCGGCGGTCGAACCGATGAAGCCGGCAGCGCCGGTGAGCAGGACTTTCATGGGGGGGTCGGGTCGGTCAGGCGGGCAGTGGGAGCGCGTGTCGAGCGCCAGAAAAAAGGCGGACGCAATGCCCGCCGAACGGCACGAATTCTGACACGCGCCCGTGCCGCGCCCGGCGGCGCTCAGAGCCAGCCGGCCTTGCGGAAGCGCCAGTACATCACGCCGCAGACCGCTGCAATGATGGCCAGCGACAGCGGGTAGCCCCAGGTCCACGTCAGCTCGGGCATGTGCTGGAAGTTCATGCCCCAGACGCCGACGAAGGCGGTGGCGACGGCAAAGATGCCGGCCCAGGCGGCCAGGCGCTTGGTGGTCTCGGATTCCTCGATCGTCACCATCGACAGGTTGACCTGGATCGCCGTGACGATGGTCTCACGCAGCGACTCCAGCGTCGCGTTGCTGCGCACCAGGTGGTCGTAGACATCGCGGAAGTAGTCCTGTGAGCGGTGGCAGACCTGCGGCACGCGGCCGCCGAAGAGCTTGCCGGTGGCTTCCATCAGCGGCACCACGGCATGGCGCACGACCTGCAGCCGGCGTTTCAACGTGTACAGGCGTTCGATGTTCTGGCGCGCCGTGCCGGGCTCGAAGATCTGGTCCTCGATGGTGTCGAGCTCTTCCTCCATCTCGTCGATGACCGGGAAGTAGCGGTCCACCACGGCGTCCATCAGGGCATAGAAAACGAAGGACGCGCCGTGGCGCAGCAGGTGCGCCTCGCGCTCGGCGCGTTCGCGCACGCCCAGGAAACCCAGCGTCGAGCGGCTGCGCACCGAGAGCACGAAGTTGCTGCCGACGAAGACGCAGACCTCGCCCACGCTCAACTCGTCGGTGGGCGTGAACTCGATCATGTGCATGGCGGCGAAGACGGTGTCGCCATATTCCTCGATCTTCGGCCGCTGGTGGCCGTGGCGGGCGTCTTCCACCGCCAGCTCGTGCAAGCCGAATTCGCGCTGCATTTCGAACAGCTCTTCGTCGCTGGCGTCCTTCAGCGCCACCCAGACGAAGCAGTCCGGATGCTTGAGGTAGTCGCTGATGGCGGCGACTTCTATGTCGGCGAGCTTCTTGCCTTGCTGGTAGGCAACGCAGTTGATCAGCATGGCGGCGCCCCGTGGGATGACCGGGCCATCTTCGCATGCGGCTGCGGGCTCACGACGCCGACCCCGGGGGCCCGCGCCCTGCGCGCCTGCGCCAACCTTGGCCGGCGATGGGCTTTTCTCCCTCTCCCGCCTGCGGGAGAGATCGATGCGCGGCTTGGCCGTGCCGGCTTGTGGCCGGGAACCGCCGTATTGCCCCCTCTCCCACTTGTGGGAGAGACATGGGCGGCGCTGCGCGCGGCCGGCTTGTGCCCTGGAACCGCGGGCATTGCCCCCTCTCCCACTTGTGGGAGAGGGTTGGGGTGAGGGTCACGCGTGCCCCTCCCACCCTCACCCCAGCCCTCTCCCGCCCAGGCGGGAGAGGGAGAAATACGCTCGTTTGGCTGCCAGGTCTCAGACCGCCCGCACCCGCACGCGCGCACCGTCTGCGACCGCCGCTGGGGGGTAGATCAGCACCCTGGCGCCGGCGTCCAGACCACCCTGGATCCACGCCTGGTTGCCGTTGCGCGCGCCCACCATCACCGGCTGCAGGCGTGCGCGAGCGCCGTCCAGCACGAAGACCGCGAACCCCGCCGCGCCACCGCTGGCCGGCAGCGGGAAAACCGCGCTCACCGGCACGCGCAGCACGGCCGCTTCGCTGCGCGTGACGATGCGCACGCCGACGCGGTAGCCGTCGCCCAGCGCCGCCCACTCGGCGGCCGGGCTCGTGATGTCGATCAGCACGTTGACGCGCTGCTCCTCCACGCCCAGCGCCGAGACCTTGGTGAAGGCCGCCGGCTCGACGAGCCGCACGCGGCCCTGCAGCACCGTCGGGCCACCCCAGCGCTCGATGCGCACGACGCTGCCGGGCACGGCCTGCAGCGCGTCGGTGCTCAGCAGCTCGGCCACGACTTCCATGCGCGACGTGTCACCCACCTCGAGCAAGGGCGTGCCGGTGGCGACGGCAGTCTCGCTCTGGTGGTGCACCTTGAGCACGCGCCCGGCCACCGGCGAACGCAGCGCGAAAGCGCCGCGGCCGCTGCTGCCGTCGCGCACGGCACTCAGCGCGGCGCGCGCCTGCTGCACCTCGTGGCGGGCGATGCGTTCGCCGTCGACCGCGGTCTCCAGCTCCTTCTGCGCGGCCTGGGTCGCCAGGCGGTCGGTTTCGATCTTGCTGGGCGACACGAAACCCTGCTGCGCCAGTTGCTCGGTACGCCGCAACTCGGCGCGCGCCTGCTCCAGCGCCACCTGCGCCGCGCCGATGCGCGTGGCGGCTCGCTGCAGGCCGGCCTCGGCGCCGCCGACGCGCGCCTGCTGCTCGCGCAGCGTGCGTTCGTCGAGCATGGGGCTGAAGCCCGGCAGCAGCGTCGCGACCACGTCACCGGCGGCGACCACGTCGCCCTCTCGCAGCGTCACGCGCTGCAGCCTGCCGGCCAGCGGCGCCGAGACCACGAAACGCTCGGCCAGCCGCGTGCGCGCGTCTTCGTCGATGGTGGTCTCGAACGGGCCCTGGGTGGCTTGGGCCACCTCCACTTCCACCGGCCGCGGTGCGAAGGCCCAGGCCAGCAGCGCCGCCAGCGCCACCGCCGCGGCGCCGCCGATGAACATCGTCCTGCGGTTCATGTCTTCATTCCCTCGTCTTCAGCGCCGCCACCATGTCGAGCTTGTCGATGCGCCGGCGCACCACCAGCGCGCTGGCCGCGCCGGCGGCGACGATGCAGATCGCCGCCCAGGCGTAGGTGCGCGGCTGGATCACCACCGGAAAGAAGAACTGGTCGCTCTTCAGCAGCCCCACGATCAGATGCACCAGCCCCCAGCCGAGCAGCATGCCCAGCGGCAGCGCGACGGCAATCGAAATCGCCAGTTCGCCCAGCAGCAGTGCCGAGACCTCGGCGCGTGTGAAGCCCAGCACGCGCAGGCTGGCCAGCTCCCAGGTGCGTTCGGCCAGTGCAATGCGCGCGTTGTTGTAGACCACGCCGACCGCGATGACGCCGGCAAACAGCGTCAGCACCGTGCTCATGATGCGGATGTTGCGTGCGCTCACCTCTTCCATGTTGCGCAGCATCGTCGCCTTGCTGAAGGCGCCGGCCACGCGCGGCATCTGGCGCGTGGCGGCCAGCAGGGCGGGTTCGCTGCCGGCATCGAGCGCGAGCACGAAACCGCTGGAGAGGTCGCCTTCGCCGAGGGCGCGGTTCAGCGCCGGGCGGTTCATGTAGGCGTTCAGCCCCATCATCTCGCGCACCGTGGCGTCGACGACCAGGCGCAATGTGCGCGGGCGGCCTTCGAGCACCTCGGCCAGCACGGTGTCGCCCACGCGCAGGCCGAGCTTGTCGGCCAGGCGGTCGGTGAGCACGAGGCCGTCGCCGGCGGGCAGCGTCTGGCGGCCGCGCACGTCGATGATGCGGTAGAGCTCGGGCACCGTTTCGTAGCCGCGGATCTGGCTGCGCTCGCGGCGGTGGCCGTTGACCAGCGTCACCGGCACGAAGCGGCTCGACTCGGCAGCTTTCACGCCGGGCAGGCGCAGTAGCTCCTCGCGTGCGCGGTCGGACACGGTGTCCAGGGTCCAGACGGCGACGTCGTTGCGCATCACCAGCTGGAACTGGCTGTCGACGATGTACTCGATGGCGTCGCGGAAGAAGTTGCCCATGACGACGATGGCCACCGCCGCGGCCACGCCGCCGATGCCCAGGCCGCTGCGCAGCGGCCGGCGCTCCATGTTGCGCAGGATCATGCGCAGCGAGGTGCCGATGCGCGCCACGCCCAGGCGCTCCAGCAGCGTGCGGCGGTAGCGGCCGGGGGCCGGCGGGCGCATCGCCTCGGCCGGCGCCAGGCGCACGGTGGCGGCGATGGCGTTCAACGTGCCGAGCACGGCCGTGGCCACCGACAGCACCCCAGCCACCACCACCAGCCACGGCGCGATGCGGTGCTCGAAGCTCGGGAAGCGGAAGAACTCGGCGTACAGCTGCGTGAACATCGTGCCCAGCCAGCTGCCCAGCACCAGCCCGAGCACGAAGCCGACGGCGACGATCGCCAGCACCATCTTCAGGTAGTGCGCGGCGATGGTGGCGTTGGGGTAGCCCAGCGCCTTGAGCGCCGCGATCTGCTCGCGCTGGGTGGCCACCAGGCGCGAGATCACGACGTTGAGCAGGAAGGCCGCCACGCCGAGGAAGATCGACGGCAGCACGGTGCCCATCACCTTTTGCTCCTTGATCTCGTTGTCGAGCATGGCGTGCGAGGTCTGGTCGGCGCGGCCGTGCGCCTCGCGCCCGCCATAACGCGCGAGGTGGCGTTGCAGGGCGGCGATCACCGCGCGCTCGTCGGCGCCGGGCGCCAGCTTGATGGCGACGCGGTTGAAGGCGCCCTGCATGTCGTAGGCAGCGGCCAGCGCCTCGTGGTCGACCCAGAAGACGCCGAAGCCGCGCTGGTCGGGCATGCCCCACAGGCCGGCGAAGATGTATTCCGGCGACAGGGCCACGCCGGCCATCACGAGTGCGCGCCGCTTGCCGTTGATCAGCGCCGACAACCGCGCACCGGGCTGCAGGCCGTGCGCGATGGCGAAGCTCTCCGACACCCAGGCCGGCAGCGCACCGTCGGGCTGGGTGCGGCCGGGCGACATCGACGCGTCGTCGGCACGGCCGCTGCGCAGCGTGATGCGGTTCATGCGCAGCGGGCGCCGCGCGTCGACGCCGACGAGCTGGCCGATGATGGGGTCCGACAGGCCGTCGATTTCCACCCGGACTGCGAATTCGGTGGTGGTCTGCACGTCGGCCACGCCGGGCACGGTGCGCAGCGTCGCGGCCAGCGCGTCGGGGGCGCGCTTGACGCCGGCAAAGACGTCGGCGAAGCGGCCCTGGGCATAGAAGCGGTCGCGCGCCAGCGCCAGCGAGTCCACCGCCGACAGCATGGTCAGGAAGCCGCCCACGCCGCTGGCCACCACGAGCGCGATCGTCAGCGCCTGGCTCCACATCAGGCGCAGGTCGCGCAGCAGCTTGCGGTCCAGGGCCTTCACCAGCTCAGCTCCGCGGGCGAGATCTTGTGCTCGTTGCGCTCGATGCTCTGGATGCGCCCGTCGCCGAGGTGGATGACGCGGTCGGCCATGCCGGCGATGGCCGCGTTGTGCGTGATCACCACCGCGGTGGTGCCGAGCTCGCGGTTGATGCGTGCGATGACGTCGAGCACGAGCTTGCCGGTGGTGTAGTCCAGTGCGCCCGTGGGCTCGTCGCACAGCAGCACGTCGGGCTTCTTGACGATGGCGCGCGCGATCGCCACGCGCTGCTGTTCGCCGCCGGAGAGCTGGGCAGGGAAGTGGTCGCGCCGCGGCGTCAGGCCGACCAGCGCGATGGCCTCGTCGATGTCCATCGGTGCCTCGGCGATGTCGGTGACCAGTGCCACGTTCTCGCGCACCGTCAGGCTGGGAATCAGGTTGTAGAACTGGAAAACGAAACCGACGTGCTCGCGCCGGTAGCGGGTGAGTTCGGCGTCGCTGGCGCCGTCGAGCCGGTGTTCGGCAAAGGTGACCTCGCCGCTGGTGGGCACGTCGAGCCCGCCCAGGATGTTGAGCAGCGTGCTCTTGCCGCTGCCCGAAGGCCCCAGCAGCACGATGAATTCGCCGCGTGCGATCTCCAGCGTCACGTCACGCAAGGCCACCACCTCGACCTCGCCGGTGCGGTAGGTCTTGGTGAGGTCGCGGGCGCGAAAGACGATGTCGGCGGCTGGCATACGCTGGGTAAGCCTCCCGCCGAGATTGTCGACGGCGACAAGGTGGGTGGCGCTTGAGGCCGGTCAAGCCGGTCGGCGATGTCCGTTCAGGCGCGCCGTGCCTGAACCCGTCTGCTTGCAAGGGGACCACACTGTGGCGAGCAGGCCAAGCGCAGGAGCCGGGCCGGGCCGACCCCAGGTGGGTTTCCTCAAGCGCAGCTACAGACGCCGACCCTGGATGACGCGGATCAGGATCACGACGATCGCAATCACCAGGAGGACGTGAATCAAGCCACCCATGGTGTACGACGTGACCAGACCCAGAAGCCACAGAACAACCAATATGACGACGATGGTCTCAAGCATCTTCTTCTCCTCTGGCCATTGACTCTAGCGCTTCGTGAAGCCGCAGAGCGCGAGCGCATGCCCGTGCACTGGCTCAGGGACGAACGGCGATCTCGTTCTTCACTGCCTTCACGCCCTTGACGCCCCTGGCGATGTTCTCGGCGACGGTCTTCTCCCTGGCGTTCTTGGCGAAGCCGGACAGCATGACGGTCCCATTCAGTGTCTCGACCGAGATGCTGGAACCGGCAACTTCCTTGTTGTCGAAGAAGCGCGCCTTGATACCGGTGGTGATGACTGTGTCATCGATGTAGGCGCCAACGCTCTCCTGGCCGCGCGTCACCGCGCAACCGGAAACCGTGAGCAACGCCAATGCAGCAACAACGGCGCCGATGCTGGTACGAGTGGTCATGATGACCCTCCTGTGAAAGTCACTTCTCAATGGCTCGCAGTCCGGCGCCGAACAGACGCCCAACTGTTCATAAGCTCAGAGATCCTGATCTCGACCCACGAGGGCTCTGAGATGCAGTAAACACGAATGGCATCTTTGAATCGACAATGAGTGGCTGTTCGGTGTAGGGTCGAGGCCCACCACCCGCACCGAGACTGCCGTGTTCAAGCAATCGCTGATCCCCGGTTTTCCTGTTGGCGCGCAACG
>JAUXVE010000059.1 GCA_030680415.1 Rubrivivax sp. | reverse complement strand
GCGGCCCGCGTGCCGCCGGCGCAGCGGGGGCGCACGGTGTACTTCGAGGTCGCCGCCAACCCCTACGCTGCCGGCGCGGCGTCCTTCGTCGGCGAGCTGCTGGCGCGGCTGGGGCTGGCCAACATCGTGCCGGCGTCGATGGGCCCGTTTCCGCAGCTCAACCCCGAGTTCGTGCTGCGCGCCCAGCCGGCGCTGGTGATGGCCACTGCCGCTGCGGTGGCAGAAATGCCCGGCCGCCCCGGCTGGCGGTCGCTGCGGGCGCTGCAGCACCAGCAGGTCTGCGCCTTCACCGCCGGCGCCTACGACACGCTGGTGCGCCCCGGGCCACGGCTGGGCGACGCCGCCGAGGCGATCGCCGACTGCCTGGTGCGCCTGGGACCCATGCCGCGATGAACACGGCGCGCCACGCTCGCACCACGGTCGCCGCCGCGCCGCTGGCACGGCTGTTGGCGGGCCGTCGCGGCACGCCGCTCGGGCTGGGCTGGGGTCTGGGCGCGGTGGCCCTGTTGCTGGCCGTGCTCGGGCTGGCGGCGGGGTCGCAGGGCTGGTCTTTCGCGTGGGGCGAAGACGCCGGCCTGATCACCGCCATCCGCGCCCCGCGCACGCTGGGCGCCTTGCTGGCCGGCGCGCTGCTGGGCCTGTCCGGCGCCGTCGCGCAGGGCCTGTTCCGCAACCCGCTGGCCGACCCCTACCTGCTGGGTTCGGCCGCCGGCGCCGGCCTGGGCGTCGTGCTGGTGCTGGCGGCGGGCGGGCTGCTGGGTGCCAGCCTGGGCCTGGCCGCGACGGGCCTGCTGCTGCGCCTGGGCCTCGTCGGCGCGGCCTTTGCCGGTGCCATGGCCGGCATGGCGCTGACGCTGGTGCTGGCGCGCGGGGCCGGGCGGCCGCTGGTGCTGCTGCTGGCCGGCGTCGTCGTGGGCGTGCTGCTGACGGCGCTTTCGGACCTGGTGATCCTGCTCTCGCCCGAGGCGCTGCGCGGCAAGCAGGTCTTCCTGCTCGGCACCACCAGTTTCTTCGGCTGGCCCAGCGTGGCGGTGCTGGCCGCGGTGCTGCTGCTGGTGCTGCCGCCGGCGGTGAAGCTGTCGCGCACGCTCGACGCGCTGGTGCTGGGCGAGGCCAGCGCCGCCAGCCTGGGCCTGCCGCTGCCGCGCCTGCGGCTGGCCCTGGTGGCGTTGATGGCGCTGGCCACCGGCACCGCGGTGGCACAGGCCGGGCTGGTGGCCTTCGTCGGCCTGGTCGCGCCGCACCTGGTGCGCCGGCTGGTGGTGGCGCGCCATGGCGCGCTGCTGGCCCTGTCGGCGCTGGCCGGCGGCGTGCTGCTGCTGGCGGCCGACATCGCTGCGCGCAGCGTCATCGCACCGCAGGAGCTGCCGGTGGGCGTGCTCACCGCGGTGTTCGGCGGCGGCTACCTGCTGCTGCTGTTGCGGCAGCGGCTGACCCGATGACGACGAGCACGGCGCCGCTGCTGCAGGCCGAAGCGCTGACGCTGCGGCTGGGTGGCCGGCGTGTCGTCGACACCGTGTCGCTGGCGCTGCGCGGCGGCGCATGGGCCGCACTCGTCGGCCCCAACGGCGCCGGCAAGAGCACGCTGCTGCAGCTGCTGGCCGGGCTGCGCAGCGCCGACAGCGGCAGCGTGCAACTGGCCGGCCGGGCGCTGCAGGCGTGGCCGGCGCGCGAACGGGCGCAGCGGCTGGCCTGGCTGTCGCAGCAGGGCGAAGCCGACGGCGACATTGCCGCCCTCGACGTCGTGCGCCTGGGCCGGCTGCCGCGCCACGGCCTCTTCGGCGCCCCCGACGCCGCCGACGAAGCGGCGGTTCAAGCGGCGATGGCCGAAACCGAATGCACCGAGTTCGCGGCGCGTCGGCTGAGCGAACTCTCCGGCGGCGAGCGCCAGCGCGTGCTGCTGGCACGCGCCCTGGCGGTGGGCTCGCTGCTGCTGCTGCTGGACGAGCCCACCACGCACCTGGACGCCCCGCACCAGCGCGCGCTGCTGCGCAGCCTGGCCGCACGCGCGCGCAGCGGCGTGGCGGTGTTGGCGGTGCTGCACGACGTGACGCTGGCGCTGGCCGCCGACCGCGTGCTGGTGATGGACCAGGGCCGGCTGGTGGCCGACGGCGCACCCGGCAACGCTGCTCTGCGTGCGGCGCTGGTGGCGGTGTTCGGCGCCGCCTTCAGTGTCGAGTGCGTGGCCTCGCCGTCGGGCCCGCGCTGGGTGGCGCTGCCGGCGTTGTAGGAGGAAAGGGCAGGGCATGGGACCGCAGCGCATCGTCTGCCTGACCGAAGAAACCACCGAGTGGCTGTACCTGCTGGGCGAAGACGCGCGCATCGTCGGCATCAGCGGCTACACCGTGCGGCCACGGCGCGCGCGACTGGAGAAACCGCGCGTGTCGGCTTTCCTCGACGGCAAGATCGACAGGATCGTGGCCCTGCAGCCCGACCTGGTGATCGGATTCTCCGACATGCAGGCGGCGCTGGCCGACAAGCTCATCCGCGCCGGACTGAACGTGTTCATCACCAACCAGCGCAGCGTGGCCGAGATCTACGCCACGCTGCGGCTGGTGGCGGGCCTGGTCGGCGCGTCCGACCGCGCCGGGACCTGGATCGCGGCCTGCCAGGCGCGCCACGACACGATCGCAGCGACCGCCGCGCTCTGGCCGCGCCGGCCGCGGGTGTATTTCGAGGAGTGGGACGAACCGATGATCAGCGCCATCCGCTGGGTGTCGGAACTGATCGGTATCGCCGGTGGCGACGATGTGTTCCCCGAACTGGCGGCGCAGTCCATGGGCCGCGACCGCGTCATCACGGACGCGCTGGCGCCGGCGCGGCGTGCGCCCGATCTCATCGTCGGTTCCTGGTGCAGCAAGAAGTTCCGCCCCGAGCGGGTGGCCGCGCGCGAGGGCTGGGCCGAGGTGCCCGCGGTGCGCCGCGGCCGCCTGCACGAGATCAAGTCCTGCGACATCCTGCAGCCCGGTCCGGCGGCCTTGACCGATGGCCTGGAACAGCTGCACCGCCTGTGCGCTGCCTGGGCGGCAGCGCAATGATCGACGCCTTCGACGGGGTACCCGCGAGGCGGCGGGCCGGGCCGTAGCGGCGGTGCGGCTGCACGACTGATCGCGTCGCAGCGCGCTTCAGCGCCGCCGCGATGCCGTCCGTCGCAAACGGGTGGCCGGGCGGGCCTGGCGTGACGATGATTTCACCATCGTCTCACTGCCCGCCTGTCCAAGGAGCCCATCATGATCCATCGCCTGATCGCGCGCGCCGTGTCCGTGGGCCTCGCCTTGGTCGTCACGCTGGGCATGCTCGGCGGCATCGATCGCCTCGCGCAGCCCGACGAAGCTCAGCCCCAGTGGGCTCAGAACACCGCGACCCGCGCCTGAGTTGCCACGAGACCGCTCGCCGGCACTCAGGTCACGGGTATCTTCAAACCCTTGACTTCGCTGCCATCACGGTGGCCGGTGCGGTCGGCGCCGCCGTCCCGCCGACGTCCGCCGGCGCGGTGATCGCCGCTGGCGTCATCTGGGCCACGGGCTTGGCGCTGCCGGCCGGGATCGGCAGCAGCGGCACGATCAGGAGTGCCACGATGTTGATGATCTTGATCAAGGGGTTGACGGCCGGGCCGGCGGTGTCCTTGTAGGGGTCGCCCACGGTGTCGCCGGTGACGGCGGCCTTGTGCGCCTCGCTGCCCTTGCCGCCGTGGTGGCCGTCCTCGATGTACTTCTTGGCGTTGTCCCAGGCGCCGCCGCCGGTGCACATGCTGATGGCGACGAACAGGCCGGTGACGATGGTGCCCATCAGCAGGCCGCCGAGCGCAGCCGGGCCCAGGAGCAGGCCGACGATCACCGGCACCACCACCGGCAGCAGCGACGGAATCATCATTTCCTTGATGGCCGCCTTCGTCAGCATGTCGACCGCGGTGCCGTACTCGGGCTTGGCGGTGCCTTCCATGATGCCCTTGATTTCCTTGAACTGGCGTCGCACCTCGACCACCACCGCGCCCGCCGCGCGGCCCACCGCTTCCATCGCCATGGCGCCGAAGAGGTAGGGGATGAGGCCGCCGATGAACAGGCCGACGATCACGCGCGGCTCGCTGAGGTCGAACGACACGCTCATGCCGCGGCCTTCGAGCGAGTGCGTGTAGTCGGCGAACAGCACCAGCGCCGCCAGGCCGGCCGAGCCGATGGCGTAGCCCTTGGTCACCGCCTTGGTGGTATTGCCGACGGCGTCCAGCGGGTCGGTGACGTCGCGCACGCTCTTGGGCAGCTCGGCCATTTCGGCAATGCCGCCGGCGTTGTCGGTGATGGGACCGTAGGCGTCCAGCGCAACGACGATGCCGGCCATGCTGAGCATCGCGGTGGCGGCCACCGCGATGCCGTACAGGCCGGCCAGGTTGTAGGTCACCAGGATGGCCATGCAGACGAACAGCACCGGCCAGGCGGTGGAGCGCATCGAGACGCCGAGGCCGGCGATGATGTTGGTGCCGTGGCCGGTGGTCGAGGCCTGTGCGATGTGCTGCACCGGCTTGAACTGCGTGCCGGTGTAGTACTCGGTGATCCAGACCATGGCGGCGGTGAGCACGAGGCCGACGGCCGAGGCGGCCCACAGCGCCATTGCCGAGACGCTGCCGCCGGCCTTCAGCGTCATCGGCTCGGGGAACATCATCGTGGTCACGAAGTAGACGGCGATCAGCGACAGCACGCCGGCCACCGCCAGGCCCTTGTACAGCGCCGGCATGACGTTCTTCATGCCCGGGCTGGCCTTGACGAAATAGCAGCCGATGATCGACGCGATGATCGACACGCCGCCCAGCAGCAGCGGGTAGACGACGGCATTGACTGTCGCGCCGCTGACCGTCAGGCTGGCCAGCGCCATGGTCGCGATCAGCGTCACGGCGTAAGTCTCGAACAGGTCGGCGGCCATGCCGGCGCAGTCGCCGACGTTGTCACCCACGTTGTCGGCGATCACCGCCGGGTTGCGCGGGTCGTCTTCGGGGATGCCGGCCTCGACCTTGCCCACCAGGTCGGCGCCGACGTCGGCGCCCTTGGTGAAGATGCCGCCGCCCAGCCGCGCGAAGATCGAGATCAGCGACGAGCCGAAGGCAAAACCCAGCAGCGGCTTGAGCGTGGCGCTGTCGACCTGCGTGCCGCCGGTGAGCACCAGGAAGAAGATGCCCACCCCCAGCATGCCGAGGCCGACCACCAGCATGCCGGTGATGGCGCCGCCCTTGAAGGCCACGTCCAGCGCCGGGCCGATGCCGCGGGTGGCGGCCTGCGCGGTGCGCACGTTGGCGCGCACCGAGACGTTCATGCCGATGAAGCCGCAGGCCCCCGACAGCACCGCGCCGAGGATGAAGCCGATGGCCGTGAGCTGGTCGAGGAAGATGAAGATCAGCACCGTGAGGACGACGCCGACCATGGCAATGGTCTTGTACTGGCGTGCCAGGTAGGCGGCCGCGCCTTGCTGGATGGCGCCGGCGATTTCCTGCATGCGGGCGTTGCCGGCGTCCTGCGACAGGATCCAGCTGCGCTGCACGAAGCCGTAGACGACGGCGGCCAGGCCGCAGGCCAGCGCCATGTAGAGCGCTGTGGTGGTGGTCATGGGGAGAGCTCCTTCCTCGGTTCGGATCTTCTGATGCTTGGCTGGTGCCGGCGCCGCGACGAGCCGCCGGCCCGCAGTTCAATGCGCGGGCGATGCTACGGGACGCCTGATGCCCCCTTGGCACGGGGTTTCCCTGCGGCTGGAGGCACCTGTCCGGTGGACCGGGCAGGCGTCAGGGGCAGGCAAGGCGGCCTCGTAAAATGCGGATTGTCCACCACGCGGAAGACTCCATGAGCCTGCACAACGTGACGCCGGGCGCCAAGGCGCCGAACGAGTTCAACGTCATCATCGAAATTCCGATGAACGCCGACCCGATCAAGTACGAGGTCGACCACGACACCGGCGCCCTGTTCGTCGACCGTTTCATGTCCACCGCAATGCACTACCCGTGCAACTACGGCTACATCCCCAACACGCTGGCCGACGACGGCGACCCGGTGGACGTGCTGGTGATCACGCCGGTGCCGCTGATCCCCGGCGTGGTGGTGACCTGCCGGCCGCTGGGCGTGCTGAAGATGAACGACGAGGCCGGCGGCGACAACAAGCTGCTGGCGGTGCCGATCGACAAGATCCTGTCCATCTATGCAGCCTGGAAGAAGCCCGAGGACCTGAACCCCTTGCGCTTGAAGACCATCCAGCACTTCTTCGAGCACTACAAGGACCTGGAAGTCGGCAAGTGGGTGAAGATCCTCGGTTGGGAAGGGGTCGACAGCGCAGTCGCCGAAGTCACATCGGGCATGGCCAACTGGGCGGCGCTGCACCGCGGCTGATCAGGCGTCCTTGAACGGGTTGCGCTCGCGCAGTTCGTCCACGTACTCGCCGACGCCTGCGCCCTCGGCGGCCAGGAAATCGGCCACCGCGGCGGCGAAGCGCTGGTCGCGCAGCCAGTGCGCCGAAAACGTCGGCACCGGCAGCAGGCCGCGCGCCATCTTGTGCTCGCCCTGGGCGCCGCCTTCGAAGCGCACGTAGCCCTTTGCCAGGCACCAGGCCAGCGGCTGGTAGTAGCAGGCCTCGAAGTGCAGGCACGGCACCTGTTCCGTGCAGCCCCAGTAGCGGCCCCAGGCGGCGCCGCGCCGGGGGTCGATGGCCACCAGCGAGACGGCGATCGGTTCGCCGCCACGCCGCGCCACGAACATCACCCAGTGCTCGGCCATCGTACGGGCCATGCGGGCGAAGAAATCCCGCGTCAGGTAAGGCGTGCTGTGGTGCGCCTGATAGGTCAGGGTGTAGCAGCGGTAGAAGTAGTCCCACAGCGGCTCGCCGATGTCCGCGCCCTCGTGGACCGTGAAGATCACGCCCTGCTCGGCGACGCGGCGGCGCTCCTGCTGGATCTTCTTGCGCTTGTCGCGCTGCAGGCGTGACAGCAGGTCGGCGAAGTCGGCCACCGGCCGCGCAGCGTCCTGCGTCCAGTGGAACTGCACGCCCTGGCGCAGCATCCAGCCCGCGCGCTCGAAGGCGGCGCGGTCGGCGGTGTCACCGAACAGCACATGCGCCGACGACAGCCGGCCCTCCCGCGCCAGCTGGCGCAGCGCCCCCACCAGCAAGTCGCGCCCAGCGTCGTCATGTGCCAGCAACCGCGTGCCGGGCACCGGCGTGAACGGCACCGCGCCCAGCAGCTTGGGGTAGTAGGCCAGGCCGTGGCGGCGGTAGGCGTCGGCCCAGGCCCAGTCGAACACGTACTCGCCGTAGGAATGGCTCTTCAGGTAGACGGCACAGGCGGCGCGCAGCGTGGCGCCGCGGTGCACGGTCAGGAACTGCGGCTGCCAGCCGGTTTCGGGCACCGCGCTGCCGCAAGCATGCAGCGCCGCCAGGTACTCGTGCCGCATGAAGGGCGTCGGCGCGCTCTGCGCTTCCAGCAGCGTGTTCCACGCCGCGGCATCGAGTGCTGCGGGGTCGTCGTGGACGCGGATAAGATCGTCCGCTTCTTCGACTCCGGCCTGCGTCATGCCGGCTCCGCATCGTGAAAGTGGCCATTGCGCAGATCAACGCGACGGTGGGCGACCTGGCCGGCAACGCACGGCTGCTGGCGCAGGCCGCGCGCGAGGCGCACGCGTTGGGGGCGAGCGTGGTAGTGGCACCCGAACTGGCGCTTTCCGGCTATCCGCCGGAGGATTTGCTGCTGCGGCCGGCCTTCATGCAGGCCTGTGCGCAGACGCTGGCGGCGCTGGCGGCTGAACTGGCGGATCTGGCGGGTCTGCATCTGGTCGTCGGTCATCCGCATCAGTTCGGTGGCGCGGTCCATGTTAGGTCCAAGTCGATGGCCGTGCAGCGACGCTTCAATGCCGCGTCGGTGCTGGCCGGCGGGCAGGTCCTCGGCACCTACTGCAAGCGCGAACTACCCAACTACCAGGTCTTCGACGAACGGCGCTACTTCATGTCCGGCCGCGACGCCGGGCTGCCGCCCCTGGTGTTCGATGCCGGCGGCGTGCGTTGCGGGGTGCTGATCTGCGAAGACGCCTGGTTCGACGAGCCGGCGCAGGCCGCGGTGGCGGCCGGCGCGCAGTTGCTGTGCGTGCTGAACGCCTCGCCCTTCCACCTGGACAAGGCCGGCGAACGCGAGGCCCGCATGAGCGAGCGTGCCCGCATCACCGGGCGGCCGCTGGTCTATTCGCATCTGGTGGGCGGGCAGGACGAGGTCGTGTTCGACGGCGCCTCCTTCGCCGTCGATGCGCAGGGCGTGACCAGCGCACGGGCGCCGGCCTTCGAGGCCGCGACGCTGATGCTGGACGTGGCCGCCGACGGCACGCCGCGCGGGCCGCTCGCGCCGGTGCCGGAGCTGGAAGCGCAGGCCTGGGCGGCGCTCGTCACCGGCGTGCGCGACTACGTCGGCAAGAACGGCTTTCCGGGCGCCATCATCGGCCTGTCGGGCGGCATCGACTCGGCGCTGGTGCTGGCGATCGCCGTCGACGCGCTGGGCGCCGACAAGGTGCGCACGGTGATGATGCCTTCGCCCTACACCGCCGACATCTCCTGGCTCGACGCGCGCGAGATGGCCGCCCGGCTGGGCGTGCGTTACGACGAGATCGCCATTGCGCCGATGTTCGACGCCTTTCGCGCCGGCCTGGCGCCGCAGTTCGCCGGCCTGGCGGAAGACACGACGGAGGAGAATCTGCAGGCCCGCATTCGAGGCACCTTGCTGATGGCGCTGTCCAACAAGCTGGGCGCCATCGTGCTGACCACCGGCAACAAGAGCGAGATGGCCACCGGCTACTGCACCCTGTACGGCGACATGGCCGGCGGCTTTGCCGTCATCAAGGACGTCGCCAAGACCCTGGTCTACCGGCTGGCGCAGTGGAAGAACCGCCAGCCGACGCGGCGTGCCGACGGCAAGGACGGTGAAACGGGGCCCGTGATTCCGCAGCGCATCATCACGCGGCCGCCCTCGGCCGAGCTGCGCGCCGGCCAGACCGACCAGGACAGCCTGCCGCCCTACGAGGTGCTGGACGCCATCCTGGCGCTGTACATGGAGGAAGACCAGGGCATCGAGGACATCGTCGCCGCCGGCTACGCACGTGCCGATGTCGAACGCGTGACGCGCCTGATCAAGTTCAACGAGTACAAGCGACGCCAGGCGCCGGTGGGCATCCGAATCACCCACCGGGCTTTCGGACGCGATTGGCGCTATCCCATCACGTCGAAGTTCCGTGCTTAAATCCACCCAATCGTCACGCCTTCGGAGCCCGAAATGAAGCAGATCACCGCCGTCATCAAGCCCTTCAAGCTCGAGGAAGTTCGTGAGGCGCTGGGTGAAGTGGGCGTTTCAGGACTCACCGTCACCGAGGTCAAGGGTTTCGGCCGCCAGAAGGGCCACACCGAGCTCTACCGCGGCGCCGAGTACGTGGTCGACTTCCTGCCCAAGGTCAAGGTCGAGGTGGTGGTCAAGGACGACGACGTCGAGCGCTGCATCGAGGCCATCGTCAAGGCCGCCAAGACCGGCAAGATCGGTGACGGCAAGATCTTCGTCACCTCGGTCGAGCAGGTGGTGCGCATCCGCACCGGCGAGGTCGACGAGGCAGCGGTCTGATCCGATTCCGTCGGCGATTCAAGTCTTCGCGGGCTCAGACCCGCGAGTAGTCGTCGGGCGCGTCGCTGCCGCGCGCCAGCGCCGCCAGGGCCAGCAGCAATTGCACCGGATCGGTGCCGACCTGCAGCACGCCGTGCTGTGCAGGTGACAGGAAGCCCTGCTCGACCGTCGTCGCCATGAAGCGCAGCAGCTCGTCGTAGTAGCCGTCGACATTGAGCAGGCCGATCGGCTGGTCGTGGTAGCCGAGCTGGCGCCAGGTCCAGACCTCGTACAGCTCCTCCAGCGTGCCGATGCCGCCGGGCAACGCGATGAAGGCGTCGGCGCGCTCGGCCATCATCTGCTTGCGCACGTGCATGGTGGGCACGACGTGCAGTTCGTGCAGACCGAGATGGCCAACCTCGAGCTTCTTCAGGCTCTCCGGGATGACGCCGACGACACGGCCGCCGGCCGCCAGCGCGGCGTCCGCCACCTCGCCCATCAGCCCGACCTGGCCGCCGCCGTAGACCAGCTGCCAGCCGCGTGAGCCGATGGCCTGGCCGAGCGCACGCGCTGCCGCGGTGTAGGACGCACGCGCGCCGTGGCGCGAGCCGCAATAGACGCAGACGCTGAAGGTGCCGGGGGTCATCTGGGTGTGGCGTGTCGCGGTGGCGGCCACCAGGCCACGAGCCGGGTGCCGCAGACGGCATCGTGCCAGTATTGCCGATCGGGGTGCAGACGGGCCAGCGACGCATAGGCCAGCACGCCGACGGTGATCGCCACGAAAGCCTGCGCCGCCCCCGTGAGCCCGGCGATGCTCAGTGTGACCAGCGCCGGCACGAACCACAGCCACGCCAGCAGGTAGCGGCACAGCGCGCGCAGGCGGTTCACGGCGTGGCCGTCGCGGGTGACGAGCCGGATGTGCCAGGTTTGCATGGCCAGGGTCTGGCCGCTGCGCGACCAGAACCACACGAAATAGCAGCCGAGCACGAAGAACAGGAAAACGCGCAGCCCTAAGGCACCCATCAGAGCGTGCCGCTGCTGGGTGGCCACGCCGTAGACCAGCCCGGCGGCCATGACGACGCCGAACAGCAGCACGCCCTCGTACACGAAGCACGCCAGACGCCGCATCAACCCGGGCGTGAGCAGCGCGCCCGGCGTTGCAGGCGCCGCGGTCATGGTTTGCCGGTCGGGCCGCTGGCAGCACGTGCGCTCACCGCCGCACCCTGCGGGCCCCGCTGTGGCAACAGCGTCGTCTGGTCGACGAAGCCCTGCGTGGCAGCGATCTTGGGCAAACCCGGCTGATGGTGCAGTGGCGGCTTGGCGGGCGTGCCGACGGTGGTCGTGGTGGCCCCGGGCCGCGCATTCACCAGCGCGGGTGAGACCGAGCGTGCGCGCGGCGCAGGCAGCGGCACGACGAGGTTGCTCTTCGCCGTGCCGTTGTCGAGCGCGGCGTTGGAGCGGCCGCCGTTGTCGGCGCCTGAGGCAGATTTGGCGGGCGGCCGCGCGCGCTGAGCCAGGGTCCGGCGTTGGTCTTCCGACAAGGCCTGATAGGCCTGCCAGCGGGCATTCTTTTCTTCGGCCGGCAGTTGGCGCGTCTCCTGGAACTGCAAGCGCGCGCGGGTACGGTCGGCCGGTGACAGGCGCGCCCAGGCGGCCATGCGGTCCTGCAGGCGAAGGCGCTCGTCGGCCGGCATCGAAGGGAAGCGCGCCGCCACCTCCAGCCACTTTTCCTTGCGGTTCTGATCGATCGACGGCCAGTCGCGTGCCAGTGGCGCAAGCGCTCGCTTCTGGGCCGGCGTGAGGGACTCCCATGCCGGCGGATCGGCCCACGCCAGGCCCGTGGCGCCGATCAGCAGCGCGAGCAGGAGCGCCGGCACGGCTTGCGACAGGCGCACTTTCACCATGGCTGCGGGTCGGAGCGCAGGAACTCGGCGAAGCCGGGGTCGCTGTAGGCACTGGGCGGCAAGGCGTCGGCCAGCAGGAGCGTGTCGATTTCGGCCGCCGCCCGCACGCGCTCGCGCGTCGACCACTGCTCGATCACCAGCAGCCCGCCCAGCAGCACGAGCAGGGGCAGTACCGATGCGGCCCGCTGCAGCCACGGCGCGAAGGAGCCCAGCAGCAAACCGCCCGCCGCAGAAACGCCCACCGCCACCTGCGCCGCCGGTGCCGCAAGGCGGGCTTCACGGGCGCGCGCCAACACCTGCTCGCGCGCGTAGCGCAGTCGTTCACTCACGTCATGCGGCAAACCCTCGGCGTGCGCGGTCAAAGCTCCGGCGAGCCGCAAGCCCAGGCGCGCCTCGAGGGCATGGTTGGCGGAGGTACGGTTGATCCCAATCATGGTCTGATTCCCTTGGCGCGAAGCGACTTCGCCAGCGCATGAACCGCGCGCGAACAGTGTGTCTTGACACTGCCCTGCGAACAACCCATGACAATTGCGGTCTCGGCCACGTCGAATTCCTCCCAGTAACGCAGCAGGAAGGCCTCGCGTTGACGCGCCGGCAGTTCGGCCACCTGCGAGTCGATGAGTTGCAGGATTTGTGCACGCGAAACGGTGTCGGCTGCACTTTCGGTGCCCAACGAGCCTTCCACGGTCTGCAGCATCTCCAGCAGATCGAAATCACCCTCGGGCTCCGACGCATCGAAGTCCGAGAGATTGGTCATCAGCGCGTTGCGCACCTTTTCGCGGCGAAACCAGTCCATCGTGGCGTTGGACAGGATGCGCTGGAAGATGAGCGGCAGCTCGGCGGCCGGGCGGTCGGCATACTTTTCGGCCAGCCTGATCATCGCGTCCTGCACGATGTCGAGTGCCGAGTCGTCACTGCGGACCGCATAGACTGCCCGTTTGAAGGCGCGCTTTTCGACGCTCTTGAGGAAGTCGGACAGTTCTTTGTCTGAGGCCAACGCGGTGGGGGACGCTTGCGCCCACTGCGAGCGCGGCGGATTATCTCATCGCACCCGGGGGGCGCGTTTCGGCGCCGCTCGCGCCCGGCACCCCTGGCATAATGTTGCTACGCACAACGCTCTATTGGGTCCGAAGCCCGGCCGTCCGACCTGGACGGCGGATTTTTGACCGCGCAGGTACCACATCCGTCTCACGAGGACGCGAAGAGGTGCACCGATGGATTCTCGCCAGAGAAATTCGCAAAGGTTCGAAATGGAAATGTCTGCCGCGGAAGTCAAGCGTGCTGCCCAAGCACAGCCGTCTTCTCCCTCTTCGTCCGCTCAGGAGCCCAACGGCTCCGAGATCCTCGTGCGCTGCCTGCAGGCCGAAGGGGTCAAGTACCTCTGGGGCTATCCGGGCGGCGCCGTGCTCTACATCTACGACGCCCTGTACAAGCAGGACACGATCCAGCACGTGCTCGTGCGCCACGAGCAGGCCGCCGTGCACGCCGCCGACGGCTACGCCCGCGCCACCGGCGAGGTGGGTGTTGCACTCGTCACCTCCGGCCCGGGGGTCACGAATGCCGTCACCGGCATCGCCACGGCGTACATGGATTCGATCCCGATGGTGATCATCACCGGGCAGGTGCCGACACCGGCGATCGGCCTGGACGCCTTCCAGGAATGCGACACCGTGGGCATCACGCGGCCCATCGTCAAGCACAACTTCCTGGTCAAGGACGTGCGCGAGCTGGCGCTGACGCTGAAGAAGGCCTTCCACATCGCGCGCACCGGACGCCCGGGCCCGGTGGTGGTGGACATCCCCAAGGACGTGTCGCTGAAGACGGCCCCTTTCCACTACCCGGAAACGGTGGCCATGCGCTCGTACAACCCGGTGAAGAAGGGGCACGGCGGGCAGATCCGCAAGGCCGTGCAGCTGCTGCTGCAGGCGCAGCGCCCCTACATCTATACCGGCGGCGGCGTCATCCTCGGCAACGCGTCCAGCGAGTTGCGGCAGCTCGTCGACCTGCTCGGCTACCCGTGCACGAACACGCTGATGGGCCTGGGTGCCATGCCCGCCAGCGACCCGCGCTTCCTGGGCATGCTGGGCATGCACGGCACCTATGAGGCGAACATGACGATGCAGCACTGCGACGTCCTGCTCGCCATCGGCGCACGCTTCGACGACCGTGTGATCGGCAACCCCAAGCACTTCGCGTCGGTCGAGCGCAAGATCATCCACGTCGACATCGACCCCTCGAGCATCAGCAAGCGGGTCAGGGTCGACATCCCGATCGTCGGCGACGTCAAGGAGGTGCTGCTGGAGCTCATCGCGCAGATCCGCGACGCCCAGGCGCGCCCCGAGGCCACGGCCCTGGCGGCCTGGTGGAGCCAGGTCAATGCATGGCGCAAGCGTGATTGCCTGGCCTACAAGGGCAGCAGCGAGGTCATCAAGCCGCAGATGGTGGTGGAAAAGCTCTGGCAGCTGACGCGCGACCGCGACGTCTACATCACCAGCGACGTCGGTCAGCACCAGATGTGGGCAGCGCAGTTCTACCGCTTCGAGGAGCCGCGGCGCTGGATCAACTCCGGCGGCCTGGGCACCATGGGCGTGGGCCTGCCCTACGCCATGGGCATCAAGCTCGCCAGGCCCGAGTCGGAGGTCTTCTGCATCACCGGCGAAGGCTCGATCCAGATGTGCATCCAGGAGCTGTCGACCTGCCTGCAGTACAAGACGCCGGTGAAGATCGTGTCGCTCAACAACCGCTACCTGGGCATGGTGCGGCAGTGGCAGCAGCTCGACTATGGCGGCCGCTATTCGCACAGCTACATGGACGCGCTGCCCGACTTCGTCAAGCTGGCCGAGGCCTACGGGCACGTGGGCATCCTGGTGGAAAAGCCCTCCGATGTCGAGCCGGCACTGAAGGAAGCCATCCGGCTGAAGGACCGCACGGTGTTCCTGGACGTGCGCACCGACCCCACCGAAAACGTCTGGCCCATGGTGCAGGCGGGCAAGGGCATCTCGGAGATGCTGCTGGGCTCCGAGGACCTGTGAGGCCGTGAACCTGCGGCCGGGCCCGGGCGTTACCGCGCCGGGGTCGGGGTCTCGGGGGAGCGGGCGCACAGCCGCGGACGATGGACCGATACAACGATGGCGTGGCCAAGGGCCCGGGGTTACCGCCCCGATCTTGAAGAGCGCGCTGAAGGCGAACGAACATGAAACACATCATTGCCGTGCTGCTCGAGAACGAGCCCGGCGCCCTGTCGCGCGTGGTGGCCCTGTTCTCGGCCCGCGGCTACAACATCGAAAGCCTCACCGTCGCGCCGACGGAAGACCCATCTTTGTCGCGCATGACGATCGTCACCACCGGCAGCGACGAGGTCATTGAGCAGATCACCAAGCACCTGAACCGGCTCATCGAGGTGGTGAAGGTGGTCGACCTCACCGAAGGCCCGTTCACCGAGCGCGAACTGATGCTCATCAAGGTGCGTGCGGTGGGCAAGGAGCGCGACGAGATGACGCGCATGACCGACATCTTCCGCGGCCGCATCATCGATGTCACCGAAAAGAGCTACACCATCGAACTCACCGGCGATTCGAGCAAGCTCGACGCCTTCCTCGTCGCCATCGACCGCGCGGCGATCCTGGAAACCGTGCGCACCGGTGCCAGCGGCATTGGCCGTGGCGAGCGGATTCTTCGCGTCTGAACACCCCACCTGCATTTTTACGGAGAGAAAACCATGAAGGTCTATTACGACAAGGACGCCGACCTGAGCCTGATCAAGGGCAAGAACGTCGCCATCATCGGCTATGGCTCGCAGGGCCATGCGCATGCGCAGAACCTGAACGACAGCGGCGTCAAGGTCACCGTCGGCCTGCGTCGCGGCGGCGCCTCCTGGGCCAAGGTCGAGAGGGCCGGGCTCAAGGTGGCCGAGGTCGCCGACGCCGTGAAGGGCGCCGACGTGGTGATGATCCTGCTGCCCGACGAGCAGATCGGCGCCGTCTACAAGAACGACGTCGAGCCGCATATCCGCCAGGGCGCCTCACTGGCCTTCGCGCACGGCTTCAACGTGCACTACGGGCAGGTGGTGCCGCGCGACGACCTCGACGTCTGGATGGTGGCGCCCAAGGCCCCCGGCCATACGGTGCGCAACACCTACACCCAGGGCGGCGGCGTGCCGCACCTGATTGCTGTGCATGCCGACAAGAGCGGCAAGGCGCGCGACGTCGCTCTGAGCTACGCCGCGGCCAACGGTGGCGGCAAGGCCGGCATCATCGAGACCAACTTCCGCGAGGAGACCGAAACCGACCTGTTCGGCGAGCAGGCGGTGCTGTGCGGCGGCACGGTCGAGCTCATCAAGGCCGGCTACGAGACGCTGGTGGAAGCGGGTTACGCGCCCGAGATGGCGTACTTCGAGTGCCTGCACGAGCTCAAGCTGATCGTCGACCTCATCTACGAGGGCGGCATCGCCAACATGAACTACTCGATCTCCAACAACGCCGAGTACGGCGAGTACGTGACGGGCCCGAAGATCATCAACGACGAGACCAAGAAGGCCATGAAACAGGCGCTCAAGGACATCCAGACCGGCGAATACGCCAAGAGCTTCATCCTGGAGAACCGCGCCGGCGCCCCGACGCTGATGTCGCGTCGCCGCCTCACGTCCGAGCATTCGATCGAGGTCGTGGGCGAGAAGCTGCGCGCGATGATGCCGTGGATCAAGGCCAACAAGCTGGTCGATCGTTCGCGCAATTGAGGCCGAATTGCGCATGCCAGGGCCGCCCTCGGGGCGGCCCCTCCCATCTGGGCCGTGCGGTATCCTCGAGTGATGATTGAAGATACCCGTCCGCTGCAGGGAGACAAGGCCGAGTCGACCGGGTTGCCGCGGCCGCGCCGCAAGGGTATCTACGTGCTGCCGAACGCGATCACGCTGGCAGCGCTGTTCGCCGGCTTCTATGCCATCGTGATGGCCATGAAGGGCCGCTTCGAGTTGGCGGCCATCGGCATCTTCGTCGCCGCCGTGCTCGACAGCCTCGACGGCCGCGTGGCGCGCATGACCAACTCGCAGAGCGCTTTCGGCGAGCAGATGGACAGCCTGTGCGACATGGTCAGCTTCGGCGCCGCGCCGGCCCTGATCATCTACATCTGGGCCCTGAAGGACCTGGGCAAGGCGGGCTGGATCCCCGCCTTCGTCTACATCGCTGGCGCGGCGCTGCGGCTGGCGCGCTTCAACGTCAACATCGGTGTCGTCGACAAGCGCTTCTTCCAGGGCCTGCCCAGCCCGGCGGCGGCCGCGATGGTGATGGGGCTGATCTGGGTCATGGACGACGCCGGCTTCAAGGATGCCTACCGCATCGACTGGCTGGCCTGGACGGCCTTCGGCCTCACGCTGTTCGCGGGGCTGTCGATGGTCACCAATGCACCCTTCTACAGCTTCAAGGTCGTCGGCGGCAAACGCACCGTGCCCTTCGTGGTCATCGTGGCCATTGCGCTGGGCATCGCGCTCATCGCGCTCGACCCGCCGCGGGTGTTGTTTGCGCTCTTCTGTGCCTATGGCATCTCAGGCTATGCCGTCTATGGGTGGCGCAAGACGAAGGGAAAGCCGACGAGCGTGATCGCGATTTCCACCGACGAACCCGACGAGAAGGGCCTGCACCCATGACGACCCCATGCTATATTGCGGCCATGAATTCGTTCAGCAGCCTGATCGCGCTAGCCCTGCTAGGAGCCCTGCGGGTGCGCTGATCGTTTTCGTCCCTTCTTTCCCGATCAACGGCCCGCCAGCGCAACGCAGCGGGCCGTTTCTCTTTTCTTCACGCTGCCTGCGATCCAGCAACCCCAACGTCCAAGGCCACAGCATGACCGACAAGCTCATCATCTTCGACACCACCTTGCGTGACGGCGAACAGTCGCCCGGCGCCTCGATGACGCGCGAGGAGAAGCTGCGCATCGCGCGGCAGCTCGAGCGGCTGCGCGTGGACGTCATCGAAGCCGGCTTTGCCGCGTCGAGCAACGGCGACTTCGAGGCCGTGAAGGCCATCGCCGACACCATCCGCGAAGTCAGCGTGTGTTCGCTGGCGCGCGCCAACGACCGCGACATCTCGCGCGCCGCTGAAGCGCTGAAGGGCGCTGCGCGCTCGCGCATCCACACCTTCATCGCGACCTCGGCGCTGCACATGGAAAAGAAGCTGCGCATGACGCCGGAGCAGGTGCACGAGCAGGCCAGGCAGGCGGTGCGCTTCGCACGCAAGCTGTGCAGCGACATCGAGTTCTCGCCCGAGGACGGCTACCGCTCCGAGCCCGACTTCCTTTGCCGCGTGCTCGAGAGCGCCATTGCCGAGGGTGCGACCACGATCAACATCCCCGACACCGTCGGCTACGCCGTGCCCGAGCTGTTCGGCGAGTTCATCCGCATGCTGCGCGAGCGCGTGCCCAACAGTGACAAGGCGGTATGGAGCGTGCATTGCCACAACGACCTGGGCATGGCGGTGGCCAATTCACTGGCCGGCGTCATGATCGGCGGCGCGCGCCAGGTCGAGTGCACCGTCAACGGCCTGGGCGAACGGGCCGGCAACTGCTCGCTCGAAGAGGTGGTGATGGCGGTGCGCACGCGTCGCGACTACTTCAAGCTCGACCTCGGCATCGACACCACGCAGATCGTTCCCGCGTCACGCATGGTCAGCCAGACCACCGGCTTCGTGGTGCAGCCGAACAAGGCGGTGGTGGGCGCGAATGCCTTCGCGCATGCCAGCGGCATCCACCAGGACGGCGTGCTCAAGGCGCGCGATACCTACGAGATCATGCGCGCCGAAGACGTGGGCTGGGCCGCCAACAAGATCGTGCTGGGCAAGCTTTCGGGTCGCAACGCCTTCAAGCAGCGGCTGCAGGACCTGGGCATTGCGCTGGACTCGGAAGGCGAGGTCAACGCCGCCTTTGCCCGCTTCAAGGACCTGGCCGACCGCAAGAGCGAGATCTTCGACGAGGACATCATCGCCCTGGTCAGCGACGAGAGCGTCACCGCCGATGTCGAGCACTACCGGCTGCTGGCGCTGTCGCAGCATTCGGAAACCGGCGAACGGCCTCACGCCAAGGTCGCGTTCGCCGCCGGCACCGTGGAGCACCATGCCGAAAGCGACGGCAACGGCCCGGTCGACGCCAGCCTCAAGGCCATCGAGTCGTGCGTGAAGAGTGGCGCCGAATTGATGCTCTATTCGGTGAATGCCATCACCTCGGGCAGTACAGAATCGCAGGGCGAGGTCACGGTCCGGCTGCAACATGCGGGTCGGGTGGTCAACGGTGTGGGTGCCGATCCCGACATCGTGGTGGCATCGGCCAAGGCTTATCTGTCGGCCTTGAACAAGCTGCACAGCACGACCGAGAGGGTGGCTGCGCAGCGCTAGGGCGGGCAATCGGCTGCCGAGCGCGCAAGGCACTTTAGGAAAAACGCGCAAGATATTGATCTTGCATGCAATTTTCGGGTGCCCTACACTTTGCCGCTGGTTGGTTTGAGGGGTCCGCTGTGAACAAGACGTTACGCGTCGCGCTGAAGGCGCTGTCGGCGGTCTCGCTGGTGCTGTCTTTGTCGCTGGCGCCGGTGGCCGCCAGTCATGCTGCCGGCGCCGGCGCGCAGCAGGCACCAGTCAAGTCCGGCAAGCCGTCCAGGGACCTGCGCCAGGTCAAGGTCGCCAAGCCAGAGGTCCGCAAGGCCAAGCGTCCAACGCGCAAGGTGGTGGTACGCGCCACCCCGCAGTTGCCTTCGCTGGGGCGGCTGACCGGCCTGCACGCCACCGAAGATGCACTCGACCTCAAGTCCAGCGTGGCACTGGTCGTCGACCACGACACCAACGAGGTGCTGTTCAGCAAGAACCCCAACGCCGTGTTGCCCATCGCGTCGATCACCAAGCTGATGACGGCGCTGGTGGTCACCGAGGCCGGGCTGCCGCTGGACGAGGTGTTGACGGTGACGCCCGAAGACGCCGCGGTGCTCGCCGGCAGCCGTTCGCAACTGCGCGCCGGTGCACACCTGACACGTGGCGAGATGCTGCACCTGGCGCTGATGGCTTCGGAGAACCGCGCCGCTTACCTGCTCGGGCGCACCTACCCGGGCGGCATGTCGGACTTCGTCAGCGCCATGAACGCCAAGGCGCAGTTGCTGGGCATGCACGACACGCGCTATGTGGAGCCCACGGGGTTGTCGAGCGACAACCGTTCCAGCGCCCATGATCTGGCCTTGCTGGTGCGGGCGGCCTCGTTGCATCCGCTTTTGCGCGAGCTGTCGACGTCGCCCGAAACGGTGGTTCCAGTGGGCAAGCGCCAGGTGCAGTTCCGCAATACCAACGGGCTGGTGCGCAACCCCGAGTGGGACATCGGTCTGCAGAAGACCGGCTACATCGCGGCCGCCGGCCGCTGCCTGGTGATGCAGACGCAGTTGGCCGGGCGGCAGCTGATCATGGTGTTGCTGGACTCGGCGGGCAAGTACTCACGCATCGGCGACGCCGAGCGCATCCGCACCTGGATGGCCGCGCAGAGCCTGCGTGCCGTCCTGCCTGCGCTGGACGCCGCGGTGGGACCGTTTCAACCGCGATAGCCGAGCGCCGCCGAGATCTGCGCGGCCGTGCTCTTGACGCGCTCGAGCCACGATTCCTCGAGCCGATCGGCGGGCGCCGACACCGACAAGCCGGCCAGCAGCTTGCCCTGATCGTCGTAGATGCCGGCAGCCATGCAGCGCACGCCCAGTTCCAGTTCCTCGTCGTCGCGCGCGACACCGTTGGCACGTACGCTGGCCAGTTCACGCTCCAGCCGCCCCAGTTCGGTGATGCTGTTGCGGGTGTGACCGGTGAGTCCGGTGCGCATGGCGTAGGCACGCACGCGCGCGGCATCGTCGTGGGCGAGAAAGAGCTTGCCCACCGAAGTCAGATGCAGCGGCGCGCGGCCACCCACGGCACGCACCACCTGCATGCCCGAGCGTTCGCTGTAGGTGCGCTCCACATAGATGATTTCGTCGCTCTGGCGTATCGACAGGTTCACCGGCTGGTGCGTCACCTTGTGCAGTTCGCGCATCGGCCCCAGCGCGGCATCGCGCACGTCGAGCCGCGCCTTCACCAGGTTGCCCAGCTCCAGCAGCCGCATGCCGAGCCGGTAGCTGCCGGCCTGTGGCCGGTCGACATAGCGGCCGATGGCCAGGTCGTTGAGGATGCGGTGGGCGGTCGAAGGGTGCAGTCCGGTGCGCTCGCTGATCTCCTTCAGCGACACCGGGTCGGGGTGACTCGCCAGCAGGTCCAGCAACGCGAAGCTGCGCGCCAGCACCTGAATCGTCGGCGTGTGGGCGTCTTTGAGGCTCATGGCAGTTGGGCATGCGGTGGTTGTGCGGCATTCTGCATCGCAGAGGAGCGCTTCAGCGTTCAGGGCATGACCAGTGCGGCGGCCGCCTCGCCCGCGCGCACGGCGCCTTCCAGCGTGGCTGGGTAGGGTCCCTCGATGTAGTCGCCTGCGGCCACCAGCCGCGGTGCCACCTGCGCCGGTGGGCGCACCAGGCCCGGCGTGCAGCGGAAGGTGGCGCGCTTGTCGGCCAGCACCCGCAGCAGCGTCGGCGGTGTCGGCCAGGTGCCGGGGTCGAAGGCGTCGCGGGCCTGCTGCAGCACGGCGGCGCCAGCCGCGTCGAGACCGGCATCCACCCAGCGCCGCGCGCCGCTGATCACGAAGGCAAAGAGCCCGGGCGTGGCGCCCATGGCGCCATGATCGAAGGCGAACTGCGCCGGTGCCTCGGGGCTCTCCAGCAGCGCCGTCATCGGCGACGGCAGGCGCGCGCCGGGGCAGCGCAGGTAGACGGTGACGATGGGTTCGTAGCGCAGCGCGCCGGCGTGTTGCGCCCAGGCCGGTGCGGCGCCGGCAGCCAGCCGCGCGGCCTCGGCGGCGCTGCAGGCCAGGACCACGGCGTCGTACCTCTCGCCGTCCAGCTGCCAGCCCTTGGCCGCCGGTGCCAGGCCTTGTACTCGCGACCCCAGCCTCAGCTCGGCTCCCGCGGCACGCAGCCAGCGTTCGGCCGGCGTGGGCAGCAACGACGCCAGCGAGCGCCGCGGCAGCAGCAGGTCGGCCGCGCCGTGGCCGCCGAAGAGGGCGTCGCGCAGCACGCGCAGCAGCACGGCGCCGCTGGCGTCGCGCGACGGCGTGTTGAGCGCGGCGACGCACAGCGGGTCGATCAGCAGCTCGCGCACCGCCGGCGGCAGGCGCCGGCACAGCTCGTGCACGGTGAGCTGCGGCGCACAGCGGAAACCGGCCAGAGCCCAGCCGGCTGATACGGTGATGAGCGCCAGCCGGTCGCGCGCCGTCCAGCCGCGGCAAGCGGCCACGGCGCGTACGAAACCCAGCCAGGGCAAGCCCGGCGGCAGGCGCAGGCCGCGGCCGTCGGGGTAACGCAGTTCCAGCGGGCGCCTGAACAGCAGCGCCTCGGCGTCGGCGCCCACGGCGTGCATGAGCGCCAGCGTGCGCCGATAGGCGCCGATGAGGATGTGCTGTCCGTTGTCCAGCGTCAGGCCTTCGACCTCGACCCCGCGGGCGCGGCCGCCGAGTTGTGCCGCCATCTCGTACAGCGTCACGGCGTGGCCGGCCTCGGTGGCGCGCACCGCCGCCGCCAGGCCGGCCCAGCCGCCACCGACGACGGCCAGCTTCATGGCCTGCCTGGCGCGCGTGTCATCGGCCACGCAGGTGGGTGCGGGTGGCGATCCACAGCTTGCGCAAGGGGGTCAACGAGGTGCGCTGGTGCAGCACCCGGAAGTCCTGCGACTCGATTTCCTGCAGCAGCGTGCGGTAGATGTTGGCCATCATCAGCCCGGGTTTCTGCGCCACCCGATCGGCGGCAGGCAGCAGCGCGATCGCGGTGTCGTAGGCGGCGTGCGCGCGTTCGGCCTGGAAGCGCATCAGCGCCGTGAAGCGATCGCTGTAGCCCCAGGGGGCTTGGCGACGCAGCAGTTCGTGGGCCTTGACCTCGAAACGCTGCAGCTCCGACATCGGCAGGTAGATGCGGCCACGGCGCGCGTCGTCGCCGACGTCGCGAATGATGTTCGTAAGCTGCATCGCCAGACCGAGCTGGTGTGCATACGCCACCGTGGCCGCTTCGCTGCGGCCGAAGATGTTGGCTGCCACTTCGCCGACGATGCCGGCCACCAGGTGGCAATAACGCTGCAGCGCGGGGTAGTCGAGGAAGCGTGTCTGCTCGAGGTCGATCTGGCAGCCGTCGATCACCGCGGCCAGGTGCCTGGCCTCGATGCCGAAGTCTGGCGCCAGCGGCAGCAGCGCCTGCATCACCGGGTGGCTGGGGCTGCCGCGGTAGGCCTGCGCCACCTCCTTGCGCCACCACTGCAGCCTGGTCGCGGCAACAGAAGTGTCGGCAACCTCGTCGACGACATCGTCGACCTCGCGGCAGAAGGCGTAGAAGGCCGTGATCGCAGCGCGGCGCGGCGGCGGCAGGAAGAGGAACGCGTAATAGAACGAGGAACCACTTCCCGCGGCCTTGTCCTGTACGTACTGCTGCGGTGTCATGGGCGCCGGGTGCCCATGCGCAGCGCGCGCCACAGCAGCACGGGCACGTCGAAGGCCGTCAGGATGGGGCGCCGGGCAAGGGCCGCATGGTTCATGCGTTCGATTTTCTCAAGAATGCGCAGGCCGCCCTGAACCACCAGCCGCAGCTCCCAGCCGGCGCGGCCCGGCACACCCAGCGCGAGGGGGGCGCCTTCGAGCATCAGTGCGCGCGTCCAGGCGCAGAGCGATTGCACGAGTCGCCGGCTTTGCGCGTCGTCGCTGCCGGCCTGCAGTGCTGCGAAAGCCACGCCATGGGTGCGGAGGTCCGTCGTGGGCACGTAATGGCGGCCGCGCGGGCCGTCGACGCTGAGGTCCTGCCAGAAGTTGATGAGCTGCAGCGCCGTGCACACGGCATCCGCCTGGCGCAGTGCAGTGGCGTCGTCGATGCCGTACAGGTGCAGCAGCAGCCGCCCTACCGGATTGGCCGAGCGACGGCAGTAGTCCAGCAGCGCGGCACGGTCGGCATAGGTCGGGTTGTGCACGTCCTGCTCGAAGGCGTCCAGCAGGTCGTGCAGCGGCGCCGGCGGCAGCGCGAACTCGTGCATGCGCAGCGCCAGTGGTTCGAACACGCCGCGCCAGCGCCCGCTGCCGGGCTGCCCGTTGCAGGCGGCGGCCAGGTCGTGGCGATAGGCGGCCAGGTCGGCCAGGCGCTCGGCCGGGCCTGCCGGGCCCTCGTCGGCGATGTCGTCCGCGGTGCGGGCGAAGTGGTAGATGGCGCGCACCGCCGGCCGCAGCGCCGGTGGGCACAACAATGACGCGACGGGGAAGTTCTCGTAATGGTCGATGCTCACCGGCTGGATTCTGACCATTCCGCGCACGGGGTCGGATGCACAGCGTCGATTGACGGCGACATGCGGCGCGGTTTCGCGTCGAGCGTGAGCCGATGATGGCCTGACGCTAAAATGTACGGTTTGCCGCTTGCGGCTGACCGCCCGCGCGGGTGGCGAAATTGGTAGACGCACCAGGTTTAGGTCCTGACGCCTTCACGGGCGTGCCGGTTCGAGTCCGGCCCCGCGCACCAAATCCCGTACTTCCCGCTACACATCGCCCAACAAGAGACATCATGGCCGTCCAAGTCGAAACCCTGGAAAAGCTCGAACGCCGCATCACGCTGACGCTGGCGGCAGAAACCATCAACGGCGAGGTGGCCAACCGCCTGAAGCGCCTGTCGCGCACCGTCAAGGCCGACGGCTTTCGCCCCGGCAAGGTGCCGATGAGCGTGGTCGCGCAACGCTACGGCTATTCGGTGCATTACGAGGTCGTCAACGACCGCGTCGGCCAGGCCTTCAGCAGCGCCGCCACCGAAGCGAAACTGCGCGTCGCCGGCGCGCCGCGCATCACGCAGAAGGACGAAGCGCCCGAGGGCCTGCTCGCCTTCGACGCCACCTTCGAGGTCTACCCCGAGGTCCAGATCGGCGACCTCGGCCAGGCCGAGGTCGAGCGCGTCGCCACCGAGGTGACCGACGCTGCCATCGACCGCACGATCGAGATCCTGCGCAAGCAGCGCCGCACCTTCGGCCTGCGCCCGGCGGCCGAAGGCGCGCAGGAGACCGACCGCGTGACGATCGACTTCGAAGGCAAGATCGACGGCGAACCCTTCGCCGGCGGCAAGGCCGACGGCTTCCAGTTCATCATCGGCGAAGGCCAGATGCTCGAGCAGTTCGACTCGGCCGTGCGCGGCATGAAGGTCGGCGAGAGCAAGACCTTCGCGCTGCAGTTTCCGGCCGACTACCACGGCGCCGACGTGGCCGGCAAGGAAGCCGACTTCATGGTCACGGTGAAGAAGATCGAGGCCCAGAACCTGCCCGCGGTGGACGACGCGCTCGCCAAGTCGCTGGGCATCAAGGAAGGCACCGTCGACGGACTACGCGCCGACGTCAGGAAGAACCTGGAGCGTGAAGTCAAGTTCCGCGTGCTGGCGCGCAACAAGGCCGCGGTGATGGAAGCGCTGGCCAAGGCCGCCGAGCTCGACCTGCCGAACGCGCTGGTGGCGAGCGAGACCGAGCGCCTGATCGAAGGCGCACGTGCCGACCTCAAGCAGCGCGGTGTGAAGGACGCCGAGACGACACCGATCCCCGCAGAGATCTTCAAGCCGCAGGCCGAGCGCCGCGTGCGCCTGGGCCTGGTGGTGGCCGAACTCGTGCGTGGCAACAACCTGCGCGCCAGGCCCGAGCAGCTGCAGGCGCACATCGAAGAAATGAGCCAGAGCTACGAGAAGCCGGCCGAGGTGATGCGCTGGTACCTGAGCGACCGCAAGCGCATGTCCGAGGTAGAGGCTGTCGTGATCGAGAACAACGTCGCCGATTTCGTGCTGTCGCATGCGAAGGTCACCGACAAGGTGCTACCGTTCGACGAACTGATGACCGCATCCTGAGCAAGAGGACACCCGTATGAGTGTGCAAGAGACCGTCGGCCTGGGCATGGTGCCCATCGTCATCGAGCAATCGGGCCGCGGCGAGCGCGCCTACGACATCTACAGCCGGCTGCTGCGCGAGCGCATCATCTTCCTGGTCGGGCCGGTCAACGACGGCACCGCCAACCTGGTGGTGGCGCAGATGCTGTTCCTGGAGAGCGAGAACCCCGACAAGGACATCTTCCTGTACATCAACTCGCCGGGTGGCAGCGTCAGCGCCGGGCTGTCGATCTACGACACGATGCAGTTCGTCAAGCCCGACGTCTCCACACTGTGCATGGGCATGGCCGCCAGCATGGGCTCCTTCCTGCTCATGGCCGGTGCCAAGGGCAAGCGTTCGGCGCTACCCAATTCGCGGGTCATGCTGCACCAGCCCTCGGGCGGCGCGCAGGGCCAGGCCAGCGACATCGAGATCCAGGCGCGCGAGATCATCAAGACGCGCGAGCAACTCAACCGCATCTACGCCGAGCGCACCGGCCAGCCCTACGAGCGCATCGTCGCCGACATGGAGCGCGACTTCTGGATGTCGCCCAGCGAGGCGCGCGACTACGGCCTCATCGACCAGGTGCTCGACAAGCGCTCCTGAACGCGGAGCACCGAACGGAGCCGTCTTTGGGGCCTATTTCCTGCCGGCGTTGCCCTGGGCTCTTCGTCTATGATGGTGTTGAACTCCGCGCTCAACCCCGCACCTAAATTTATCCATGGCCGAAAAGAAGGGCGCCTCTGGCGAAAAGGTTCTCTACTGCTCCTTCTGCGGTAAGAGCCAGCACGAAGTCAAGAAGCTCATCGCGGGTCCCTCGGTGTTCATCTGCGACGAATGCATCGAGCTGTGCAACGACATCATCCGCGACGAGGTGCCTGCTGACGGGCCCATCGCGAAGGGCGGCAAGTCGGACTTGCCGACGCCCGGCGAAATCAAGGCCAGCCTCGACCAGTACGTCATCGGCCAGGACCCGGCCAAACGCACCTTGTCGGTGGCCGTCTACAACCACTACAAGCGTCTCAAGCACATGGGCGCGAGCAACGCAAAGGACGAGGTCGAGCTGACGAAGAGCAACATCCTGCTCATCGGCCCCACGGGCAGCGGCAAGACGCTGCTGGCGCAGACGCTGGCGCGCTTGCTCAACGTGCCCTTCGTGATTGCCGACGCCACCACGCTGACCGAAGCCGGCTACGTGGGCGAGGACGTCGAGAACATCATCCAGAAGCTGCTGCAGAACTGCAACTACGACGTCGAGCGCGCGCAGCGCGGCATCGTCTACATCGACGAGATCGACAAGATCAGCCGCAAGGCCGACAACCCCAGCATCACGCGCGACGTGTCGGGCGAAGGCGTGCAGCAGGCGCTGCTCAAGCTGGTCGAAGGCACGATGGCCAGCGTGCCGCCGCAGGGCGGGCGCAAGCACCCGAACCAGGACTTCCTGCAGATCGACACCACCAACATCCTGTTCATCTGCGGCGGCGCCTTCGACGGCCTGGAAAAGGTGATCCAGAACCGCACCGAGAAGTCGGGCATCGGCTTCGCCGCCACCGTGCACAGCAAGACCGAGAAGAAGGCCGCCGACGTGTTCCGCGAGGTCGAACCCGAGGACCTGATCAAGTTCGGACTGATCCCCGAACTGGTGGGCCGGCTGCCGGTGGTGGCCACCTTGGGCGAGCTGACCATCGACGCCATGGTGCAGATCCTCACCGAGCCCCGCAACGCCCTCGTCAAGCAGTACCAGAAGCTGTTCGCGATGGATGGCGTCGAACTCGAAGTGCGGCCTTCCGCATTGACGGCCATCGCGCGCAAGGCGCTGGCGCGCAAGACCGGCGCCCGCGGCCTGCGTTCGATCATGGAGCATTCGCTGATCGACACCATGTTCGACCTGCCCACCTTCGACGGCGTGGCCAAGGTCGTGATCGACGAGCACATCATCGAAGACGGCGCCAAGCCGCTGCTCGTCTACCGCGAAAAGAAGGCCAGCGCGTAGAAGGTGCGCATGGACCTGCTGCGCCCCCCGATCTCGCGCCTGTGCTCCTCGCCGTACGGGTGTACGGCTGCGGTGCTCGACGCAAGCTCGGGGCGCTCGCGACGGTCCCTGCACACCTTCTAGACACCCGCGGCCCGGCCTCGCCGGGCGCGCGGCTTGCAATTCCCCTCTCGGGCCCCAGATGGGCCTGAGAAAGAGAGGTCTTCAATGTCCGGACATCCCATCCTTCCCTCGGAACCGATCACGCTGCCGCTGCTGCCGCTGCGCGACGTGGTGGTCTTCCCGCACATGGTCATTCCGCTGTTCGTGGGCCGGCCGAAGTCGATCAAGGCGCTCGAAGCGGCCATGGAATCGGGCCGCCAGATCATGCTGGTGGCGCAAAAGGCCGCCGGCAAGGACGAGCCGCGCGCCGACGACATGTTCGACGTCGGCTGTGTTTCGAGCATCCTGCAGATGCTGAAACTGCCCGACGGCACCGTGAAGGTGCTCGTCGAAGGCGTGCAGCGTGCCACCACCAACAGCATCACAGAGACCAGCGAGCACTTCGTCGGCGAAGTCGTGCCGGTGCCCGCCGCCGCCGAGGCCACGCCCGAGATCGAGGCCCTGCGCCGCGCGGTGACGCAGCAGTTCGACCAGTACGTCAAGCTCAACAAGAAGATCCCGCCCGAGATCCTGACTTCGATTTCGGGCATCGACGACCCGGGCCGCCTGGCCGACACCATCGCCGCGCACCTGCCGCTCAAGCTGGAAGCCAAGCAGGCCGTGCTCGACCTGTTCTCGGTGCCCAAGCGGCTGGAGAAGCTGCTCGAACTGCTCGAGCACGAGGTCGACATCCTGCAGGTGGAAAAGCGCATCCGCGGCCGCGTCAAGCGGCAGATGGAGAAGAGCCAGCGCGAGTACTACCTCAACGAGCAGGTCAAGGCGATCCAGAAGGAACTCGGCGACGGCGAAGAAGGCGCCGACCTGGAAGAACTGGAGAAGAAGATCAAGGCCGCGCGCATGAGCAAGGAGGGGCGCAAGAAGGCCGAGTCCGAGCTCAAGAAGCTCAAGCTGATGTCGCCGATGTCGGCCGAAGCCACCGTGGTTCGCAACTACATCGACACCCTGGTCAACCTGCCCTGGGCCAAGAAGACCAAGGTCAAGAACGACCTCGTCTTTGCCGAGGACGTGCTCAACGAAGACCACTTCGGTCTGGAGAAGGTCAAGGACCGCATCCTCGAGTACCTCGCGGTGCAGCAGCGCGTCGACAAGCTCAAGGCGCCCATCCTGTGTCTCGTGGGCCCCCCGGGCGTGGGCAAGACCTCGCTTGGCCAGAGTGTGGCGCGCGCCACCGGCCGCAAGTTCGTGCGCATGGCGCTCGGCGGCATGCGTGACGAGGCCGAGATCCGCGGCCACCGCCGCACCTACATCGGCAGCATGCCGGGCAAGGTGCTGCAGAGCCTGAGCAAGGTCGGCACGCGCAACCCGCTGTTCCTGCTCGACGAGATCGACAAACTGGGCATGGACTTCCGGGGCGATCCGTCCAGCGCACTCCTGGAGGTGCTCGACCCCGAGCAGAACCACACTTTCAGCGACCACTACGTCGAGGTCGACTTCGACCTCTCGGACGTGATGTTCGTGGCCACCAGCAATTCGATGAACATCCCGCCGGCCCTGCTGGACCGCATGGAAGTCATCCGCCTGGCCGGCTACACCGAGGACGAGAAGCTCAACATCGCCCAGCGCTACCTGCTGCCCAAGCAACAGAAGAACAACGGCGTCAAGGACCACGAGATGGACCTCACCGAGGGCGCCATCCGCGGCATCATCCGCTACTTCACGCGCGAAGCCGGCGTGCGCTCGCTCGAGCGCGAGATCTCCAAGATCTGCCGCAAGGTCGTCAAGGGCCACCAGCTCAAGAAGTACGAGGGCCAGGTGGTCGTGACCGCCGACAACCTGAACGACTTCCTGGGCGTGCGCAAGTACGACTTCGGTCGCACCGAGAAGAAGAACCAGGTCGGCCAGGTGGTGGGGCTGGCGTGGACCGAGGTGGGCGGCGACCTGCTGACCATCGAGGCCGCGGTGATGCCGGGCAAGGGCAACATCATCCGCACCGGCTTGCTGGGCGACGTGATGAAGGAGTCGGTCGAAGCTGCGCGCTCGGTGGTGCGCAGCCGCTCGCGCCGCCTCGGCATCAAGGACGAGATGTTCGATAAGCGCGACATTCACATCCACGTGCCCGACGGTGCCACGCCCTATGACTGCCCCAGCGCGGGCGCAGCGATGACCACGGCCTTCGTCTCGGCGCTGACCGGCATCCCGGTGCGTGCCGACGTGGCGATGACGGGCGAGATCACGCTGCGCGGCGAGGTGACGGCCATCGGCGGCTTGAAGGAAAAACTGCTGGCGGCGCACCGTGGCGGCGTGAAGACGGTGCTGATCCCGGAGGAAAACGTCAAGGACCTGCAGGAGATACCGGAGAACGCCAAGAACAACCTGGAAATCGTGCCGGTGCGCTGGATCGATCAGGTCCTGGCGATTGCCCTGGAGCGGGTGCCCGAGGCACTGGCCGACGAGGAACCGGCTGCCGCCGCCCCGGCAGCAGTGGCCAAGGCGGAGGTTGCCGCACCTGCACTTGCTGCCGACGGACTGCCGCATTGAGGACCCGGGGGCGACGAACGAGGCCTGACGCGCCTTGGCCGCCGCCCCAAGTCTTGCAGGCAGTCTGAAAAAGATCGTATAATTTTTGGCTCGACGATGCACAAAAGCAGAGTCGAGGCGACGCGGGAATAGCTCAGTTGGTAGAGCGCAACCTTGCCAAGGTTGAGGTCGCGAGTTCGAGTCTCGTTTCCCGCTCCAGAATCCTCATGACAAGGGAAGCCTCGGCTTCCCTTCGTTTTGGTAGCATGGATCCGATGGCGCGATAGCAAAGCGGTTATGCAACGGATTGCAAATCCGTCCAGTCCGGTTCGACTCCGGATCGCGCCTCCAGATCCGACACAGGGCTCCCATCGTGGGGCCCTTGCTGTCTGTGCGCCGCACCCATAATCGCCCGAGCTTCGGCCACGGCCCGGAGACGTCTTGAACGGAACGCTTGCGCGATTTGAGCGCAACGACGCCAATGTGAGCGCCATGAACCGCGCACGCCGGCCCGCCCATACTGCCGACGAGCTCGACGCACACTTGGACGCTGCCGAACACGCTCAATGATCGAGGGGCGTGTCGTCCGTGGCGTGGACTGCACGGGCGCAACATTCATGCGCACGTTCAAGCGGCTAAGCCCCGCCCTGCAGATCGAGGTGCGTGACGCACTGCGCGTTTGCTGCTATTGGCCGAACTGGACACCCCACCACGCGCTCTGCACCTGCACCAATTGACAAACAAGAAGGTGCCGGCCATGGAGCGCTCAGGGCACAAAGTCAACGTCTGGGCGATGCACGTCACCAAGGATGACAGCCACAAGGCCAGCTTCACCCTGGAAGATGGAACGGCGTATTTTCGGCTGTGCGATGAGCATGATGTGATCGACAAGAACCCTTAACCAGTCACCACGATCATGACGCCCGCCGCGTGCGGGCTTTTTCACGCCTGCGCTACGTGTGTGGGCACCACCGTGCTGGTGATCGGCGGCTGTAGGGCAGCCACGGCGGCGGTGGGGAAGACCGGCTGTTGTGGTGCGCGGGACGGGACTCGAACCCGTATGCCTTGCGGCTGCGGGTTTTAAGCCCGCTACGTCTACCGATTCCGTCACCCGCGCACGCTGGCGGACATGATAGGCTGGTGCGTAACCGGTGCGTAGCAGGCCACCGCAGAGCAGCACAAAACAACAGCGGATCAATACTCCGCTGCGCCATTTCACCTATGAAGACGGGTAGTTGACGCGAAGTTGTCTTGTGCTGTTTAGTGGTGGACCGCTACTCAAAATCCGCGGCCCTCTCAAGGGGCATGCGGGTTCGAACCCCGCGCCGCACCACAGCCGCCACCCCGCGAGGACGCCCGCATGCCGCAGATCGCCCATAGCTCACTCAATCCGGGCGTCAGAAGGCGCGAGATCTTCGGCTGGGCGTTGTACGACTTCGCCAACTCGGGCTACACCACGGTCGTGTTGACGGCGGTGTTCAACGCCTACTTCGTGGGCGTGGTGGCCGGCGGTGCGGCCTGGGGCACGCTGGCGTGGACGCTGGCCCTGGGCCTGTCGAACCTGATCGTGATGTTCACGATGCCGGCGCTGGGCGCCTACGCCGACCTGCGCGCCGCCAAGAAGCGCCTGCTGCTTCTCAGCACCGCCGGCTGCGTGGGCGCCACGGCGTGGCTGGCCGAGGTCGGGCCGGGCGACTTGGGGCTGGCGGTGGCGGCCATCGTGCTGTCCAACGTGTTCTATTCCTATGGCGAATCGCTGACCGCGGCCTTCCTGCCCGAACTGGCGCGACGCGAAGCCATCGGCCGTGTCTCGGGATGGGGCTGGAGCTTCGGCTATTTCGGCGGCATGCTCACGCTGGGCCTGAGCCTGGGTTACGTGATCTGGGCGCAAGGGCAGGGCATGACGGCGCAGCAGTTCGTCCCGGTGACGATGCTCATCACCGCCGGTGTCTATGCGCTGGCGTCGATCGGCACTTTCGTGCTGCTGAAGGAACGTGCCGTGCCGCAGCCCGGCGTTGCGCGCGCTGGCGTCGCCGAGTCGCTGCAGCGCCTGGCGCAGACCTGGCATGAGGCGCGTCGCTACCAGGACTTCAGCTGGCTGCTGCTTTGCGCGGTGTTCTACCAGGCCGGCATCGCGGTGGTCATCGCGCTGGCGGCGGTCTATGCCGAGCAGGTGCTGGGTTTCAAGCAGACCGAGACCATGACGCTGATCTTCCTGGTCAACATCGCCTCGGCGCTGGGCGCCTTCGCCTTTGGCTATTGGCAGGACCGCATCGGCCACCGGCCCGCCCTGGCCGTCACGCTGTGGGGCTGGGTCGTGATGACGTTGCTGGCGGTGGTGGCCACCACGCCGGCGGTATTCTGGGTGGCCGCGCTGCTGGCAGGGCTGTGCATGGGCAGCAGCCAGTCGGCCGGTCGCGCGATGGCCGGGCTGTTTGCGCCGGCCGACCGCCTGGCCGAGTTCTACGGGCTGTGGACCTTCGCGGTGCGACTGTCGGCGATCGTCGGCCCCATCACCTACGGCCTGGTGACGGTGCTGAGCGGCGGCAACCACCGCCTCGCGATCCTGTCGACAGGGCTGTTCTTCCTGGCCGGGCTGGTGGTCCTGCGCCGTGTCGACGTCGCCCGCGGCAGTGCCGCGGCGAGACCGGCCGGCTGAAATAGTACGATCGTTCTATTTTCTTGCCGCGCGCCGCCAGCCGACAGGCGCCGACGCCTAGAATCACCGTCATCACATCAACGTCAACAAGAGCCCAGGAGCGTCACTCATGAAGGTGCTGGTTCCCGTCAAGCGGGTGGTCGACTACAACGTCAAGGTGCGCGTCAAGAGCGACGGCAGTGGGGTGGACATCGCCAATGTCAAGATGAGCATGAACCCCTTCGACGAGATTGCCGTCGAAGAGGCCGTGCGGCTGAAGGAGAAGGGCGTGGTCACCGAGATCGTGGCCGTGTCCTGCGGCGTCACGCAGTGCCAGGAAACGCTGCGCACGGCGATGGCCATCGGTGCCGACCGCGCCATCCTCGTCGAATGCGCCGACGAACTGCAGCCGCTGGCGGTGGCCAAGCTGCTGAAGGCGCTGGTCGACAAGGAGCAGCCGGGCCTGGTGATCCTGGGCAAGCAGGCCATCGACGACGATTGCAGTCAGACCGGCCAGATGCTGGCTGCGCTGGCCGGCATGCCCCAGGGCACCTTCGCGTCCAAGGTCGAAGTCGCCGACGGCCACGCGAACATCACGCGCGAAGTCGACGGCGGCGTGGAGACGCTCAGGCTCAAGCTGCCGGCCGTCGTGACGACCGACCTGCGCCTGAACGAGCCGCGCTACGTGACGCTGCCCAATATCATGAAGGCCAAGAAGAAGCCGCTCGAGGTGCTCAAGCCGGCCGATCTGGGCGTCGACGTGACGCCGCGCATCAAGACGCTGAAGGTCGTCGAGCCGCCCAAGCGCGGCGCCGGCGTCAAGGT
Organism: Rubrivivax sp.; assembly: GCA_030680415.1. Lineage (GTDB taxonomy): Bacteria > Pseudomonadota > Gammaproteobacteria > Burkholderiales > Burkholderiaceae_C > Rubrivivax. The sequence goes on along the minus strand of JAUXVE010000059.1, from coordinate 54,348 downwards.
GCCCGACGTGGCCACGCTGGTGGCCAAACTCAAGAACGAAGCGAAGGTGATCTGACCATGACCGCACTCGTCATTGCCGAACACGACAACGACACGATCAAGGGCGCGACACTGAACACGGTCACGGCGGCGCTGCAATGCGGCGGCGACGTGCACGTGCTGGTGGCCGGTGCCGACGCCGCCGCCGCGGCCCAGGCCGCGGCGCAGATCACCGGCGTGGCCAAGGTGCTGCACGCCGACGCCGCGGGCCTGAACCACGGTGTGGCCGAGAACCTGGCGGCGCAGGTGGTGGCCATCGCCCAGGGCTACACGCACCTGCTGTTCCCGGCCACTGCCAGCGGCAAGAACGTGGCGCCGCGCGTGGCCGCGCTGCTCGACGTGGCGCAGATCAGCGACGCCATGAAGGTCATCGCGGCCGACACCTTCGAGCGCCCGATCTACGCCGGCAATGCCATCGCCACCGTGCAGAGCCTGGATGCCGTCAAGGTCATCACCGTGCGCACCACCGGCTTCGACGCCGCTGTTGCCACGGGTGGCAGCGCAGCGGTGGAAAGCCTGGCGGCGGTGGCCGACGCCGGCATCTCGAGCTTCCTGGGCAGCGAGATCGCCAAGCTCGACCGGCCCGAACTCACCGCGGCCAAGGTCATCGTCAGCGGCGGCCGCGCGCTGGGCTCGAGTGACAAGTTCAACGATCTGCTGATGCCGCTGGCCGACAAGCTCGGTGCCGCCCTGGGCGCCAGCCGTGCCGCGGTCGACGCCGGCTATGCACCCAACGACTGGCAGGTCGGCCAGACCGGCAAGATCGTGGCGCCGCAGCTGTACTTCGCGGTGGGCATCAGCGGCGCCATCCAGCACCTGGCCGGCATGAAGGACAGCAAGGTCATCGTGGCCATCAACAAGGACGCCGAGGCGCCGATCTTCAGCGTCGCCGACTACGGGCTGGAAGCCGACCTCTTCACCGCGGTGCCCGAGCTGACCGCCAGCCTCTGAGCTGAACGCCACCCCGGAGGGCGCCGTTGTGGCGCCCTTGTCGCATCAGGAGACCTGCCATGACCTATCGCGCCCCCGTCAAGGACATGCTGTTCGTGATGAAGGAACTCGCCGGCATCGACGCCATCGCGCAGTGGCCCGGTTACGAAGACGCCGGCTACGACACCGCAGCGGCGGTGCTGGACGAATGCGCCAGGTTCAATGAAGGCGTGGTCGCGCCCTTGAACGCGGACAGCGACAAGAACCCGTCCACGTTCCGGGACGGCCAGGTCCACACGACGGCCGGCTTCAAGGCCGCCTTCCGGCAGTTTGCAGACGGTGGCTGGCAGGGCCTGCAGCACCCGGCCGACTTCGGCGGCCAGGGTCTGCCCAAGCTGATCCACGCCGCCTGCAGCGAGATGGTCAACAGTGCCAGCATCAGCTTCGCGCTGTGCCCGCTGCTCACCGACGGCGCCATCGAGGCGCTGCTCACTGCCGGCTCGCACGAGCAGCAGGCGACCTACATCCCGAAGATGATCGACGGCTCGTGGACCGGTTCGATGAATCTCACCGAGTCGCAGGCCGGCAGCGACCTGTCGGTGGTGCGCACGCGTGCCGAACCGCGGCCCGACGGCAGCTACAAGCTCTTCGGCACCAAGGTCTTCATCACCTACGGTGACCACGACCTGGCCGAGAACATCGTCCACCTCGTGCTCGCGCGCGTGAGCGGTGCGCCCGAGGGCGTGAAGGGCATCTCGCTGTTCATCTGCCCGAAGGTGCTGGTCAACGCCGATGGCAGCCTGGGTGAGCGCAACGACGTGCACTGCGTGAGCATCGAGCACAAGCTCGGCATCAAGGCCAGCCCCACGGCCGTGCTGCAGTACGGCGACCATGGCGGCGCCACGGCGACCCTCGTCGGCCAGGAAAACCGCGGCCTGGAGTACATGTTCATCATGATGAATGCGGCGCGTTTCGGCGTCGGCGTGCAGGGCATCGCGCTGGCCGAGCGGGCCTACCAGAAGGCGGTGCAGTACGCGCGCGACCGCGTGCAGGGCCGCCCGGTCGATGGCTCGCTGAACGCGCTCGCGCCCATCCTCCACCACCCCGACATTCGACGCATGCTGATGACCATGCGCGCCCACACCGAGGGCTGCCGTGCCATGGCCCTGGTGGCTGCGGCGTCCTACGACGCCGCTCACGGGCACCCGGACGCCGAGGTGCGCAAGCAGAACCAGGCCTTCTACGAATTCATGGTGCCCTTGATCAAGGGCCTGGCCACCGAGATGAGCCTGGACGTGGCCAGCCTGGGCGTGCAGGTGCACGGTGGCATGGGCTACATCGAGGAGACCGGCGCCGCGCAGTACCTGCGCGACGCCAAGATCCTGACCATCTACGAAGGCACCACGGCGATCCAGGCCAACGACCTGGTGGGCCGCAAGACGGCGCGCGACGGCGGCGCGGTGGCGCGTGCCATCGCCGGCCAGATCGAAGCCTGCGAGGGCCAGCTGCGGGCTCGCGACAGCGCTGCCTGCCGCGCCATGGCTGCCCGCCTGGCCACGGCGCGGCAGGCTTTCCTGGACGTGGTGGATTTTGTCGTCGGGCACAACAGGACCAGCCCCAACGCCGTCTTCGCCGGCAGCGTGCCCTACCTGATGCTGGCCGGCACGGTGGTCGCCGGCTGGCAGATGGCGCGTGCGCTGATGGTCGCCGAAGACCGCCTGGCCGAGGGCAGCGACGACGCCTTCATGCAGGCCAAGATCGCCACCGCGCGTTTCTACGCCGACCATATCCTGAACAAGACCTCGGGCCTGCGCGACAGCATCGTCGAAGGCGCCGAGTCCGTCACCGCCATGGCGCTGGAGGCTTTCTGATGGCACTGCCCCCCGTTCTCCAGCGCGTGCCGCTGCCCATCATCGGCGCGCCGATGTTCATCATCAGCCACCCCCGGCTCGTCATCGAGCAGTGCCAGGCCGGCATCGTCGGCTCGATGCCGGCGCTCAATGCCAGGCCGGCATCGCAGCTCGACGAATGGCTGGCCGAAATCATCGAGGCGCTGGCGGCCTGGGACCGCGACCACCCCGCCACGCCGGCCGCGCCCTTCGCGATCAACCAGATCGTGCACAAGAGCAACGACCGGCTCGACCAGGACATGGCCGTCTGCGCCAGGCACAAGGTGCCGATCGTCATCACCTCGCTGGGCGCACGCACGGATGTCTTCGACGCCGTGCATGGCTGGGGCGGGGTCGTGCTGCACGACATCATCAACAACAACTTCGCACACAAGGCCATCGACAAGGGCGCCGATGGCCTGATCGCGGTCGCCGCCGGCGCCGGTGGCCACGCCGGCGTGAAGAGCCCGTTCGCGCTCGTGCAGGAGATCCGGGAATGGTTCAGCGGCCCGCTGGCGCTGTCCGGCGCCATCGCCACGGGTGAGTCGGTGCTGGCCGCGCTGGCTGCGGGCGCAGACTTCGCCTACATCGGTTCGGCCTTCATCGCGACCACCGAAGCGCGCGCGTCCGAGGCCTACAAGCAGTGCATCGTCGACAGCAACAGCGACGACATCGTCTATTCCAGCCTGTTCACGGGCGTGCACGGCAACTATCTCAAGCCGTCGATCCGCAATGCCGGCCTGGACCCCGATCACCTGCCCGAGAGCGACCCCAGCAAGATGGACTTCGGCGGCGGCGAGGGCTCGAAGAAGGCCTGGAAGGACATCTGGGGCTGCGGTCAGGGCATAGGCGCGGTGAAGTCCGTCGTGCCGGTGGCCGAGCGTGTGGCGCAGCTGCGTGCCGAGATGTCGGCGGCGTGTCGGCGGCTGGTGGCCATGCGTTCGCTGGCCAGGCTGGGCTGCGCTGACCTGTGAAGACCTGCGGCGTGGCTGGCCAGCGGGGCCGGCGGTGAATCCCCGCCGCCAGGCGGTCATCAACGCGCGCCTGTTCGACAGCGCCAGCGGCACCTTTTTGCCGCACAGCACCATCGTCATCGAAGGCGAGCGTATCGTCGCCGTGACCCAGCAGGCGCTGCAGGTCGACGATGCCGAGCTCATCGACGCCGGCGGCCGTGCCGTGCTGCCGGGGCTCATCGACGCCCATGTCCACGTGGTGGCCGCCTCGGCCGACCTGGTGGGCCTGGCGCTGCAGCCGCCGTCGCTGGTGGGCGCGCAAAGCAGCCACATCATGCGCGGCATGCTGATGCGCGGTTTCACCACCGTGCGCGACGCCGCGGGCGCCGACTTCGGGCTGCAGGAGGCGGTGGCCCGCGGCCTGTACGAAGGGCCGCGCCTGTTCATCTCGGGTTTCCCGATCTCGCAGACCGGCGGCCATGCCGACATGCGCCCCAAGGGCGTGCGCGGCAGCGGCATGTTCTGCAGCTGTGCCGGCATCGGCCTCGTCGGCGCCATCGCCGACGGCGTCGGTGAAGTGCGGCGCGCCGTGCGCGAGCAGGTGCGCCACGGTGCCAACCAGATCAAGATCATGGCCGGCGGCGGCATCAGCAGCCCCACCGACCCCATCGACGGCACGCAGTTCTCGCTCGATGAACTGCGTGCGGCGGTAGAGGAGGCGCAGGCCGCCAACCTCTACGCGCTGGCGCATGCCTATTCGCCGCGTGCCGTGACGCGGGCGGTGCAGGCCGGCGTGCGCAGCATCGAACACGGCAACCTCATCGACGAGGCCACGGCCCGGGTCATGAAGCAGCACGGCGCCTACCTGGTGCCCACGCTGTCGACCTACGCCGCGCTGGCCGACGAAGGGCAGCGCCTGGGCTGGAGCGCGGTGATGATGGACAAGCTGGCCAGCGTGCGCTCGCGTGGCATCGAAGCGGTGCGCATCGCGCGCGCCGAGGGTGTGCCGGTGGTCTTCGGTACCGACCTGCTCGGCCACATGCACGCGCGCCAGTCGGGCGAGTTCGCGCTGCGTACCGCGGCCATGCCGCCGGTGGAGGCGCTGCAGAGCGCGACCATCACCGCCGCCCGGCTGATGCGCCAGGAAGCGCACATCGGCCAGATCGTGCCCGGCGCCTGGGCCGACCTGCTGGTGGTCGACGGCGATCCGATGCGAAGCCTCGAGATGCTCGCCGATCCCGAACAGGGCATCCGCATGCTCATGCAGGCCGGACGCGTCGTGCGCAACCGGCTCAGCGCTTGAGAAGAAACGGGGCCCCGTAGGGCCCGTTTCGGCAGCCGAGCGTTCGCTCAGCGGATCGAGGTGAAGCGGGCCTCGGGCCGGTCGTCCGAACGGTGCACCGTCGTCACGCCGGCCTTCATGGCCCAGGGCCGCATCTGGTGGTGGATCGGGATCAGCAGCACCTCGTCCTTGATGCGCTGCAACGACTCCTTGATCATCGCGTTGCGCTTGGCGGTATCGATCTCGGTCTTCATCGCGTCGGTCAGCCGGTCGACGACGGGGTCGCTGACCTTCGAGAAGTTGAAGTTGCCGTCGGCGCCGCTGGTGCGAGTGCGTGCCAGCGATTGCACCGCGTACTGCGCATCGTAGGTCGCCACGCCCCAGCCCAGCAGGTACATCGAGGTGTCGAAGTTCTGCACCTTCTGGATGAAGGTGGCCATGTTCTCGGCGCTCAGCTGTACCCGCACGCCGATGCGCGCCCACATTGCCAGGATGGCCTGGCAGATCTCCTCGTCGTTGACGTAGCGGTTGTTCGGGCAGTTCAACCGGAACTCGAAGCCGTCGGGGTAGCCCGCCTCGGCGAGCAGCTTCTTCGCGGCCTCGGCGTCGGCCTTCACCGGCGTATCGAAGTCGGGCGCGTGGCCGTTGACGCCGGGCGCCACCATGATGCCGGCCGGGATCGACAGCCCGCGCATGATGTTGCGACGGATCGCGTCGCGGTCGATGGCCATGCTCAGGGCCTGGCGCACGCGCTTGTCGGCGAAGGGGTTCTTGCCCTTGACGTTGCTGTACTTCAATTCCGGGCTGCCGATGTCCGGGGCCAGGAAGATGGTTCGCACCTCGGGGCCGTCGACGATCTTGATCTTGCTGTCCGTACGCAGCCGGGCCACGTCCTGGGTCGGCAGGTCCGTCAGCATGTCGACGTCGCCCGACAACAGTGCGGCCACGCGCGTGGGGTCGCTCTTGATCGGCGTGTAGACGACCTCGCGCACGTTGCCCTGGTGCTTGTCCCACCAGTCGGGGTTGATCGTCATCGTGATGCGCTGCTCGGGCTGCCAGCCGGTGATCTTGTAGGCGCCGCTGCCCATCACGTTGCGGGAAGCGAAGTTCTCCTCCTTCGCCTTGTAGTCCTGGACGTTGGCGGTACCGTTCTTCTCCGCCCACGCCTTGCTCATGATGCGGAAGTCGATGATGTTGCGCAGCAGCAGCGGGTTCGGCGCGCCGAGGATCACGTCGATCGTGTGGTCGTCGATCTTGCGGATCTCGCTGATGCCGGTGACGTAGATCTGCATCGTGCCTTGCGGCTGCTTGATGCGGCCGAACGAAAACACCACGTCGTCGGCCGTGAACGGCGTGCCGTCGTGGAATTTGACGCCCTTGCGCAGATCGAAGCGCACCTGCGTCGGGCTGATGAAGGTCCACTTCGTGGCCAGCGCCGGCTCGACCTGATAGGTGGCGTTGTAGCGCGTCAGGCCTTCGTAGGCGTGCATCAGGATGGCGTTGGTCGTCGCATGGTTCTGCGAATGCGGGTCCATCGTCAGGATGTCGTTCTGCGCTGCCCAGCGCAGGGTTTGCGCCTGGGCTGGCAGCATCACCGCGGCGGCCAGGGCCGTGGCGGCGAGCAGGGCTTTGATCTTCATGGAGCGTACCTCGCTTGGTTTCCGGAACTCTGCATGCTAGTGCCGGCACGAAACGGCGGCAGCCGGGAAACTCCGGGGCTGTTCTGCGGAAGGGGGACTTGCCAGCAAAGTGCGGGGATGGCCGGTGTCCGATCGGCGAGCCGGACAAGACAGGCGTAGTGATAGAGTCTGCCGCTGAAAAGACACGGTCCTTCCCGTCCCCTTGCTGACTCTAGACAAGCAGCAAGGCGGGTCGCAATCCGCTCGCCCGGTGCAGCCGGGGCCCGCGGAAGGTTGATCAACCCATCGCAAGCGCTGGAAACCGGCGCGTAAGGTGAGCGAAAGATGATGCAGCAGTACAGGTCCAACTCGTACCTGTTCGGGGGCAATGCCCCCTACGTCGAGGAGTTGTACGAGGCCTACCTCGACAACCCCGGCAGCGTGCCCGACAACTGGCGCACCTACTTCGACAACCTGCAGCACGTGCCTGCTACCGACGGCTCCGAAGCCCGCGACGTGGCTCACGCGCCAGTGGTGGAGAGCTTTGCCCAGCGCGCCAAGGCCAACGCCTTCGCCCTCAAGGCCAGCGAGGCCGACCTGGCGGTGGCGCGCAAGCAGGTCCACGTGCAGTCGCTGATCGCCGCCTACCGTTTCCTGGGCGCGCGCTGGGCCGACCTGGACCCGCTCAAGCGCACCGAACGGGCCAAGATTCCGGAGCTCGAACCGGCGTTCTACGACCTGTCCGAATCGGACATGGACATCACTTTCTCGGCTGCCAACACGTACTTCGGCAAGGCCGAGCACATGACGCTGCGCGAGATCGTGCAGGCGCTGCGTGAAACCTACTGCGGCACCGTCGGCGCCGAGTTCATGCACTGCACCGACCCCGCCGAGAAGCGCTGGTGGCAGGAGCGGCTGGAGTCGATCCGCAGCAAGCCCACCTTCACGGCGGCGGAAAAGACCCAGATCCTCGAGCACCTCACCGCGTCGGAAGGCCTGGAGCGCTACCTGCATACCAAGTACGTCGGCCAGAAGCGCTTTTCGCTGGAAGGCGGCGAGAGCTTCATTGCCAGCCTGGACGAACTCGTGCAGCGTGCCGGTGGCCAGGGTGTGCAGGAGATCGTCATCGGCATGGCCCACCGCGGGCGGCTGAACGTGCTCGTCAACACCCTGGGCAAGATGCCCAAGGACCTGTTCGCCGAGTTCGACCACACCGCGCCCGAGGCGCTGACGGCCGGCGACGTGAAGTACCACCAGGGATTCTCCAGCGACGTCACCACCCCGGGCGGGCCGGTGCACCTGAGTCTCGCGTTCAACCCCAGCCACCTGGAGATCGTCAACCCGGTGGTCGAAGGCTCGGTCAAGGCGCGCATGGACCGCCGCGGCGACAAGACCGGTGCCCAGGTGCTGCCGGTGCTGGTGCACGGCGACGCTGCCTTCGCCGGCCAGGGCGTGGTGATGGAGACGCTGGCGCTGGCGCAGACGCGCGGCTACTTCACGGGCGGCACCGTGCATCTGGTCATCAACAATCAGATCGGCTTCACCACCAGCGACCCGCGCGACAGCCGCTCGACGCTGTACTGCACCGACGTCGTGAAGATGGTCGAAGCGCCGGTGCTGCACGTCAACGGCGACGACCCCGAGGCGGTCGTGTTCTGCACGCAGCTGGCGATGGACTACCGCCGGCATTTCATGAAGGACGTGGTGGTCGACATCGTGTGCTTCCGCAAGCTCGGTCACAACGAGCAGGACACGCCCAGCCTGACGCAGCCGCTGATGTACAAAAAGATCGCGGCCCACCCCGGCACGCGCCGGCTGTACGGCGACAAGCTGGTGACGCAGGGTGTGTTGCCCGCCGACGGGCCGGACAACATGGCCAAGGCCTTCCGCTCGGCCATGGACGAAGGCCGCCACACCGCCGATCCGGTGCTGACCAACTTCAAGAGCAAGTACGCCGTCGACTGGGCGCCCTTCCTGGGCAGGAAATGGACCGACGCCGCCGACACCGCGCTGCCGCTGGCGGAAGTCAGACGCCTGGCGGAGCGCATCACCACCATCCCGGGCAACTTCAAGGTCCATCCGCTGGTGGAAAAGGTCATTGCCGACCGCGCCGCCATGGGCCGCGGCGAGATCAACGTCGACTGGGGCATGGGCGAGACGCTGGCCTACGCCTCGCTGGTGGCCAGCGGGTACGCCGTGCGGCTGAGCGGCGAGGACTGCGGGCGCGGCACCTTCACGCACCGCCACGCCGTGCTGCACGACCAGAACCGCGAGAAGTGGGACACCGGCACCTACGTGCCGCTGCAGAACGTGGCCGAGGGCCAGGCGCCGTTCGTCGTCATCGACTCGATCCTGTCGGAGGAGGCGGTGCTCGGCTTCGAGTACGGCTATGCCAGCGCCGAGCCGAACACGCTGACGATCTGGGAGGCGCAGTTCGGCGACTTCGTCAACGGCGCGCAGGTCGTCATCGACCAGTTCATCGCCTCCGGTGAAGTGAAGTGGGGTCGCGTCAACGGCATCACGCTGCTGCTGCCGCACGGCTACGAAGGGCAGGGGCCGGAGCACAGCTCGGCGCGACTCGAACGCTTCATGCAGCTGGCGGCCGACAACAACATGCAGATCTGCCAGCCGACCAGCGCCAGCCAGATCTTCCACCTGCTGCGCCGGCAGATGGTGCGCCAGTTCCGCAAGCCGCTGATCGTTCTGACGCCGAAATCGCTGCTGCGCGCCAAGGATGCGAGCTCGCCGCTGAGCGAGTTCACGAAGAACGACTTTCGTACCGTCATCGGCGCCACCCGGCCCGAGGTCGAAGCCGAGAAGGTCAGGCGCGTCGTCGCCTGCTCGGGCAAGGTGGTGTACGACCTGCTGCGCCGGCGCGACGAGAAGAAGGCCTGGGAAGTGGCCATCGTGCGCGTCGAACAGCTCTACCCCTTCCCGCACAAGGCCTTCGCCGCCGAGATGAAGCGCTACCCCAACGCCACCGAGGTGATCTGGTGCCAGGACGAACCGCAGAACCAGGGCGCCTGGTTCTTCGTGCAGCACTGTGTGCACGAGAACATGCTCGACGGCCAGAAGCTGGGCTACGCCGGGCGGCCGTCGTCGGCGTCACCGGCGGTGGGTTATTCGCACCTGCACCAGGAACAGCAGAAGGCGCTGCTCGACCAGGCCTTCGGCAAGCTCAAGGGCTTCGTGATTTCCAAGTAGGGGCGAGCCGGACGCTCGAGGCGCCGGCATGACTGCGCGCGTTCGACAGGACACTGAGCCGCCGGCCGGCCGTCGGGCAACACCAGAACATACCGGGAAAGAACATGGCGATCGTTGAAGTGAAGGTTCCGCAACTGTCGGAATCGGTGGCCGAGGCCACCTTGCTGCAGTGGAAGAAGAAGCCGGGCGATGCGGTGGCCATGGACGAGATCCTGGTCGAGATCGAGACCGACAAGGTCGTGCTCGAGGTGCCGGCCCCGGCGGCGGGCATGATGGCGCAGATCTTCAAGGGCGACGGCGAGAGTTGCGTGGCCGAGGAGGTCATCGCGAGGATCGACACCGAAGGCACGGTGGCGGCCGGCCCCCTGGAAGTGAAGGCAATCCCCGCCGCCACGGCAGCACCGGCCGCTGCGCCTGCGCCAGGCACTGGCAAGGGCGGCAGCAAGGCCGACGTGGTCATGCCCGCCGCGGCCAAGCTGATGGCCGACAACGCGCTGGCCGCGGGTTCGGTGCCCGGCACCGGCAAGGACGGCCGCGTCACCAAGGGCGACGTGCTCGGCGCCCTGGTTGCACCGAAGGTCGCAGCGGCCGCGCCCGTGGCGCCGATGCCGGCCCCCGCTGTCGCACGCCCGCTGCCGGCGGTGGCCGCGCCGCCGTCGGCCAACCCGGGCGACCGCCCCGAGCAGCGCGTGCCGATGTCGCGCCTGCGCGCGCGCGTCGCCGAGCGGCTGTTGCAGTCGCAGGCCACCAACGCGATCCTGACCACCTTCAACGAGGTCAACATGGCCCCGGTGATGGAGATGCGCAAGCGTTTCCAGGACAGGTTCGAGAAGGAGCACGGCGTCAAGATCGGTTTCATGAGCTTCTTCGTTAAGGCGGCGGTGGCCGCGCTCAAGAAGTACCCGGTCATCAACGCGTCGATCGACGGCAACGACATCGTCTACCACGGCTACTTCGACATCGGCATCGCGGTCGGCTCGCCGCGCGGGCTGGTGGTGCCCATCCTGCGCAACGCCGACCAGATGAGCTTCGCCGACATCGAGAAGAAGATCGCCCAGTACGGCGCCAAGGCGCGCGACGGCAAGCTGTCGATGGACGACTTGTCGGGCGGCACTTTCTCGATCAGCAACGGCGGCGTCTTCGGCAGCATGCTCAGCACGCCGATCATCAACCCGCCGCAAAGCGCCATCCTGGGCGTGCACGCCACCAAGGACCGCGCGGTGGTGGAGAACGGCCAGGTCGTGGTGCGCCCGATCAACTACCTGGCGATGAGCTACGACCACCGCATCATCGACGGCCGCGAGGCCGTGCTGGGGCTGGTGGCGATGAAGGAAGCGCTGGAAGACCCGGCGCGCCTGTTGTTCGACATCTGACCTGCGCTCAATCGCGCGCCTGGAGACCGAGATGGGAATCGCCGACGAACTGACGCGCCTGGACGAACTGCGCAGCCGCGGCGTGCTGACCGAAGACGAGTTCCAGCGCGCCAAGGCGCGCCTGCTCGACGGCCCGCCGCCGCCGCCCGACATTCCCGCGGTGGCGGCCATCAACCGGCTGCGCCGCAGCCGCAGCGACCGCTGGCTGGGCGGCGTCTGCGGCGGCGTGGCCGCCATCACCGGCGTCGAGTCGTGGATCTGGCGCCTGATCCTGGCCACGCTGGCGCTGTTCGGCGGCGCCGGCGTGCTGCTCTACATCCTGCTGTGGATCTTCGTGCCCAACGAATGACCCGGCTTCACTGACCACATCATGTCCAAGACTTTCGACGTCATCGTCATCGGCGGCGGCCCGGGCGGCTACATCGGCGCCATCCGCGCCGCGCAGCTCGGCTTTGCCACCGCCTGCATCGACGACTGGAAGAACGACAAGGGCGGCCCGGCGCCCGGCGGCACCTGCACCAACGTCGGCTGCATCCCGAGCAAGGCGCTGCTGCAGAGCAGCGAATACTTCGACCACGCCGCGCACCATTTCGCAGGCCACGGCATCGGCCTGAAGGACCTCAGCCTCGACTTGAAGAAGATGCTGGCGCGCAAGGACGCCGTGGTGAAGCAGAACAACGACGGCATCCTCTACCTGCTCAAGAAGAACAAGGTCAGCTTCTTCCACGGCCGCGGCTCCTTCGTTCGTGCGCTGGACGGTGGCTGGGAGATCGCCGTCGGCGACGAGGTGCTGACCGGCAAACAGGTCATCGTGGCCACCGGCTCCAGCGCGCGCGCCTTGCCGCAGGCGCCGTTCGACGAGGAACTCATCCTCAGCAACGATGGCGCGCTTCGCATCGGCACCGTGCCCAGGAAGCTCGTGCTCATCGGCTCGGGCGTGATCGGCCTGGAGATGGGTTCGGTGTGGCGCCGCCTGGGCGCCGAGGTGACCGTGCTCGAAGCGCTGCCCACCTTCCTGGCCGCGGTCGACGCGCAGATCGCCAGGGAAGCGCACAGGGCTTTCACCAAGCAGGGCCTGAAGATCGAGCTCGGCGTCACCGTCGGCGAGGTCAAGGCAGGCAGGAAGGGCGTGTCGGTGGCCTACACCACGGCGCAGGGCGAGGCGAGGACGCTGGAGGCAGACAAGCTCATCGTCTCGATCGGTCGCGTGCCCAACACCACCGGGCTCAACGCCGAAGGCGTGGGCCTCGGGCTCGACGAGCGCGGCGCCATCATCGTGGACGACCAGTGCCGTACCAACCTGAGCGGTGTCTGGGCGGTGGGCGACGTCGTGCGTGGCCCGATGCTCGCGCACAAGGCCGAGGAAGAGGGCGTGGCGGTGGCCGAGCGCATCGCCGGCCAGCATGGGCATGTCGACTTCAACACCATCCCGTGGGTGATCTACACCAGCCCCGAAATCGCGTGGGTCGGCCAGACCGAGGAACAGTTGAAGAGCTCGGGCCGCGCCTACAAGGCCGGCACCTTTCCCTTCGCGGCCAACGGCCGCGCGCGCGCCCTGGGCGACACCACCGGCATGGTCAAGTTCCTGGCCGACGCCGCCAGCGACGAGATCCTGGGCGTACACATCGTCGGCCCGATGGCCAGCGAATTGATCGCCGAAGCCGTGGTGGCGATGGTGTTCCGCGCCAGCAGCGAAGACATCGCGCGCATCTGCCACGCCCACCCCAGCTTGAGCGAAGCCACCAAGGAAGCGGCGCTGGCCGTCGACAAGCGCACCCTCAACCTTTGAGCCCCCACGCTCCCTCCCGGTCGCTGCCCCCCGAGGGGGCTCTTGCGACGGACCGGCAAAGCCGGATCCGTGCAAGGACCTTGGCCCGACTCCGGAGCGGCTGACCCTTGGGCGTGCGCCAGCTTTACGAGGCCACGCTCGCCGAGCGCGGGTTCGAGAGCGACCCGGCGCAGCTGCAGGCCGTCGCCGCGCTCGAGCGCTGCGAGAACGAATGGGCCGACTACAAGGCACGGCGTCGCAATGCCATCACCAAGCTGCTGGTGCGCCCGTCGATCCCGCGCGGCGTCTACATGTACGGCGGTGTCGGGCGCGGCAAGAGCTTCCTGATGGACTGTTTCTTCCAGAGCGTGCCGCTGACGCGCAAGACGCGGCTGCACTTCCACGAGTTCATGCGCGAGGTGCACCGCGAACTGCAGGACCTCAAGGGCACCGCCAACCCGCTGCAGGAACTGGGCCGCCGCATCTCGCGCCGCTTCCGGCTGATCTGCTTCGACGAATTCTTCGTCGCCGACGTCACCGATGCGATGATCCTGCACCGGCTGCTCGAAGCCCTGTTCGCCAACCGCGTGAGCATCGTCACCACCTCCAACTTCCATCCCGACGGGCTGTACCCCAACGGGCTGCACCGCGACCGCATCCTGCCCGCGATCGAATTGCTGAAGTCCAGGCTGGAAGTGCTCAACGTCGACGCCGGCACCGACTACCGTCAGCGCACGCTGCGGAGCATCGAGATGTGGCACAGCCCGCTGGGCGCCGACGCCGAGGCGGCGCTGGAGCGCGCCTTCGAACAGCTGACCGAAGCGCATGACGAAGAGCCGGTGCTGCAGATCGAGCGCCGCAGCGTGCGCGCCGTGCGGCGCGCCGGCGGCGTGGTGTGGTTCGATTTCCGCACCCTGTGCGGCGGGCCGCGCTCGCAGAACGACTACCTGGAGATCGCTTCGCGCTTCCATACCGTGCTCGTTTCCAATGTGCCGCAGATGTCGCCCCGGTCGGCCAGCGAGGCCCGGCGCTTCACCTGGCTGGTCGACGTGCTGTATGACCGGCGGGTCAAGCTGATCCTCTCCGCCGCCGTACGGCCGGAGGCGCTCTACACCGAGGGGCCGCTGGCGCACGAGTTCGTGCGCACGGTCTCGCGTTTGCACGAGATGCAGTCGGCCGAGTTCCTGGCGCTGGCCCGGCGCGAGGTCGATACCTCGCTCACCTGATGGGGCCGCACATGCGTTGGCTGTTGTCACTGCTGCTGGCCTGTGTTGCGCTTGCTGCCGCGGCCGATGACGCCGAGCGCGCCCGCATCGTGGCCGAGCGCCAGCTGCTGATCGAGCGTTTCGCGCGCGAGGAGCGCCAGTGCCAGCAGCGTTTTGCCGTCACCGCCTGCCTCGACGACGTACGCAGCCGGCGCCGTGCCGCGTTGGCACCGCTGCGCGCACGCGAACTCCAACTCGACGACGCCGATCGCCAGCAGCGTGCTGCCGACCGTCGGGCGGCCATCGAAGCCAAGCAGCGTGCCCAGGCCGCGCGGCCGCCCTTGCCGCCAGCGTCGGCGCCCGAGGTACGCGTGCGGCCGCCGACAAGGCCTGCGCCCGAGGCGCGTGCGCGGCCGCCCCGGGCCGCGGCGTCGGCAGCGTCTGCAACGACCGCGCCTGGACGCACTTCGCAAGGCACGCAGGCAGGTCCGGCTCAGGCACGTGCGGCCCAGGCTGCAGAGCGGGCACGGGTCGCGCAACGACGGCGCGAAGCGGCCGCTGCCGACCGTGCGCGCATCGAGCGACGCATCGCCGAGCGCGAGGCGGCAGGCAAGGCGGCGGCACCGTTGCCGGTGCCGGCCAGTGCACCCGGGCGCTGAAGCGCCCCAAGGCCTGGCTCTCAGCGCAGCGGGTCGATGCGCGCCAGCGCCAGCGACAGGTTGTCGCCGCCGCCGCGAGCGCGCTGCCGCGCCTTGCTGATCAGCATCTCGCTGGCTTCCCGTGGCGGCAGCGCATGCAGGATGGCCCCCAGCTCCTTGGGAGTGAAGTAGTGCCACAGGCCATCGCTGCAGGCCAGCATGGTGTCGCCATATTCGAGCCGGTCGATGTGCCACAGCGACACTGGCGGGTCGGCGTGAGTGCCCAGGCAACCCGTCAGCAGATTGGCCTGCGGGTGCGTGTTGGCCGCTTCCGCGGTGATCTTGCCTTCGTCGATCAGCCGCTGCACGAAGGAGTGGTCGATCGTGCGCTGCATCATCTCGGTGCCGCGGAAGTGGTAGACACGCGAATCGCCGGCGTGCACCACGTCGCACTCCAGACCGGGCCCGATGTAGAAGGCCGCTACCGTGCTGTGCGGCTCCTCCTCGGCGGTGATGGCAGTCAACTTGATCATCAGGTGCGCTTCCAGCACCAGCTGGCGCAGCAACGCCGCGGCATCGTCATCGCCCGGTGCAAAGCGCTCGAAGATCTGGCGCGCGGTCAGCAGCACCTGGTCGGAGGCCTTGCGTCCGCCGCTCTTGCCGCCCATGCCGTCCGCCACCACCGCCAGCACCGCGCCGCTGCTGCGCGGATGCATCATGACCTCGACCTGATCCTGCTGGTACGCACGGTCGCCGCGATGCAGCCCGGTGGCGGCGCTGAAGCGGAAAGATGGGGCGGCTGTGGCCATGGCGACGAATATAAACTTGCACCCCAATCCGCAACCGTGCCGCAATGGACGATAACCTGCATTCGCCACAGCGCCGGCTCATCGAGTTGCGCATGGAACACGCCGATCTCGACGAGATGATCGACCGCAACGTGCTCGACCGCCCGGTCGACGATCTGGCGCTGCGGCGGCTGAAGAAGCGCCGCCTGGTGTTGCGAGATCTGATCGCCAGCCTCGAGATGCAGCTCGAACCGCCCGAGCCGGCGTGAGCGATGACCTCGCTGCGGCGGTCGCCCGCGCCTTCGCCGCCGACGGCCCGCTGGCGCGCAGCGACCCGCGGTTCCTGCCGCGCGAGGCGCAGGACGAAATGGCCGCGCGCATCGCGCTGGCCGTCGACGGGCGCGAGGCGCTGGTCGTCGAGGCCGGCACCGGCGTCGGCAAGACCTTCGCCTACCTGGTGCCGTTGTTGCTGTCCGGCCGGCGGGCGCTGATCAGCACCGCCACCAAGAGCCTGCAGGACCAGCTCTTCCTGCGCGACCTGCCGCGGCTGCGCGACGCCTTGCGCGTGCCGGTGCGCATGGCGCTGCTGAAGGGCCGCGCCAGCTACCTGTGCCGGCATCGCCTGCTCCAGGCGCAGCTGGGTGCCCAGCTGCCGGATCGCTACGCCGTGCGCGCGCTGCACCGGGTGGCGCAGTGGGCGCAGGGCACGCAGAGCGGTGATCTGGCCGAGGTCGAGGGCCTGGACGACCGTTCACCGGTGATCCCGCTCGTCACCTCGACGCGCGACAACTGCCTGGGCAGCGAGTGCCCCGAGTTCCGCGCCTGCCACGTCATGCAGGCGCGACGCGAGGCGATGGCGGCCGATCTGGTGGTCGTCAACCACCATCTGTTCTTCGCCGACATGGCGCTGCGCGACAGCGGCGTGGCCGAGTTGTTGCCCACGGTGGACGCCGCGGTCTTCGACGAGGCCCACCAGTTGGTCGAGGCGGGTGTGCAGTTTCTGGGCACGACGCTGGCCACCGGACAGGCCATCGACCTGGGCCGCGACATGCTGGGTGTCGGCCAGTCCCATGCCCGGGGTCTCAAGCCGTGGAGCGATTTGCAGGCGGCGATCGAACGCGCTGCGCGCGAGTTGCGGCTGGCTTGCGCCGGCGAGCTGCACGAGGTGCGCGGCATCGTCAAGCGGCGCTGGGAGGAGCGCAGTGACGACACCGGGCCGGCCCTGCAGGCGCTGGCCGATGCCGCCCTGGCTGCCGCCGCGGCGCTGGCCGAAGTGGCCGAGGCGGCACCCGACTTCCCGAAACTCGAGCAGCGCGCGCGGGGCCTGGCGCAACTGGCCGCACGCTTCGCCGGCGAAGCGGCCGTCGACCACGTGCGCTGGATCGACCTCACGCCGCAGCAGGCGCGGCTCGTGGAGTCGCCGCTGGACATCCGGCAGATGATGACGGAGCAGCGCCAGCTGGCGCCGCGGGCGTGGATCTTCACCTCGGCCACGCTCGGCGACGACGAGGCCCTGAGCTGGTTCACCGCCAGCACCGGCCTGGAGGATGCCGCGCGACTGCGCGTGGGCAGCCCCTTCGACTACGCCGCCCATGCCCGCGTCTGGGTGCCGGCCAGCCTGCCGCTGCCCAACGCGCCGGGCCACGCGGCCGCCGTGGGTGCGCTGGCGGCACGCTGTGCCGGTGCCTTGGGCGGCCGCACCTTCGTGCTCACCACCACCTTGCGCGTGCTGCCCATCGTCGCCGAGGCCATCGCCGCCCAGCCCGAAGCCGCCGGCCTGACGGTGCTGGTGCAGGGCAGGGAGCCGCGGCGCGCCCTGCTGCAGCGCTTTGGCGACGGCCGCGGCTGCGTTCTCGTCGGCTCGGCCAGCTTCTGGGAGGGCATCGACATGCCGGGCGACGCCCTGCAATGCGTGCTCATCGACAAGCTGCCGTTCCCGCCGCCCGGCGACCCGCTGGTGGAAGCCCGCGTGCGCCAGTTGCGGCAGCAGGGGCGCAACCCGTTCGACGACTACTTCGTCGCCGAGGCGGCGGTGTCACTGAAGCAGGGCGCAGGGCGCCTGATACGCACCGAATCCGACCACGGCCTGCTCGTGCTGTGCGATCCGCGACTGCGCCAGATGGGCTACGGGCGGCGCCTGCTGGCGGCGCTGCCGCCGATGGGCCGGCTGCAGGACGAAGCTCAGGCGCTGGACTGGCTGGCCGAACTGGCGGCCGGCCACTGAGCGGGTGCCGCCTTTCGGCTCACCACATCTGCCACCACGGCTTGTGCCTGGCCATCAGTCCGCGCGTGAGGAACTCGCTGTTGGGGTAGTTCTTGCGCAGCACACGCTCGGCATCGTTGCGCAGCGTGGTGAGTTCGAGCTTGTCGTAGCTCTGCATCAGGATGTACAGCGCTTCTTCGGCGCTGGGCGACTGCGGGAACTCGGTGACCGCATGCTGGGCGCGGTTGGCGGCAGCCACATAGGCACCGCGGCGGAAGTAGTAGCGCGCGACGTGGATCTCGTATTCCGACAGCGAATTGACGATGTAGGCCATGCGCTGCATGGCGTCGGGGGTGTAGCGCGACTCGGGGAACTGCTCGACGAGCTGCTTGAAGCCCTGGTAGGCGTCGCGCGATGCGGCCTGGTCGCGTTCGGAAAGCTGCTGCCCGCCGATGCTGCCGAGCAGACCCAGGTTGTCGTTGAAGTTGATGACGCCGCGCAGGTACAGCGCGTAGTCGAGCGCCGGGCTCGAGGGGTTGAGCTTGATGAAGCGCTCGACCGTGGTCAGGGCCTGCGCGCGTTCGCCGGTGCGCCAGTTCAGGTAGGCCATGTCCAGCAGCGCCTGCTGCGCCAGCAGTGAGCCGGCGGCCAGGCCCTCGACGCGCTCGAGCGTCTTGATGGCGCGATCGTAGCTGCCGGCATCCATGTCCTCGCGGGCCTCTTTGTACAATCGCTCCGCGGTGCCGCCGGTGGATTCGTCCTTGGGCGCCGAGCCGCAACCGGCCAGCTGCAGCGACACCGCCAGCAGGGCCAGGAGCGCAGCGCGCCAGATCGGGAATGCGGTCATCGGGTGGGGGTCCGGTCAGTGCAAAGAGCGCAGATTATAGGGAGCCGGACCTGAGCCAGCCCGAAGTCGACCCGCTGGACGACAGCGCCGCCGAGCCGCTGGCCGCGCCTTTCGAGACCCGCACCGCTGCCGTCACCGCCGCCCTGCACGGCGTTCGCCTGGACAAGGCGCTGGTGGCGATGGCGCCCGAGTTCTCGCGCAGCCACCTTCAGCAGCTGATCGCAGGCGCGCATGTGCAGCTGGACGGTGCGCTGGCGCAGACGGCGTCGCGCCGCGTGCGTGCCGGCCAGCAGCTGACGCTGGCGCTGGTGCCCACCGAAGAGAGCCGTGCCTACACGCCGCAGCCCATGGCCCTGGTGGTGCTGCATGAAGACGAAGACCTGCTGGTGCTCGACAAGCCGGCCGGGCTGGTGGTGCACCCGGCGCCCGGCAACTGGTCGGGCACGCTGCTCAACGGGCTGCTGGCCCATCATGCAGCGGCGGCGACGCTGCCGCGGGCCGGCATCGTGCACCGCCTCGACAAGGACACCTCGGGCGTGATGATGGTCGGCAAGACGCTGGCGGCGGTGACGGCACTGGTGCGCGACATCGCCGCCCGCGAGGTGTATCGGCGCTACCTGGCGCTGGCGCACGGCGTCACCGCGGCGGCAACGTTCACCGTCGAAGCGCCCATCGGCCGCGACCCGCACGTGCGCGTGCGCATGGCCGTGGTACCGCTTGCCGCCGGCGGGCGGCCGGCGCGCACGGACGTGCGGCGCCTGGGCATGAGCGACGGCCGCGGCGGCGGCGACGCCGTCAGCGCGCTGAGTTGCACGCTGCACACCGGGCGCACGCACCAGATACGCGTGCACCTGGCTTCGCTGGGCCACCCGCTGGTGGCAGATGCGCTTTACGGCGGCCGTCCGGCGCTGGGCATGCAGCGGCAGGCCTTGCATGCCACCGAACTGCGCCTGGCGCACCCGGTCACGCGCCTGCCGCTGGCGTTCGATTGCCAGCCGCCGGCCGATTTCGCCGCGGCCTGGGCGCAGGTTCCCGGCGCTGCAACCTGAGCAGGCGGGTACCGCGGCTTCGGGGCGCGCTACAATGCGGCCAAGTCACAGCGCTGCTGGCACCCCACGTGCCGCGCCTGTTCGACACGCTGCTCCGTCCCGGCATTGCCGGACCATGCGAACCACCCCGCATCCGAGGCCTCCTGCCGGACGGGGCCCCGATTCCGGAATGACTTCTGAGCACCGCCATGGCGGTGGTCGAGCCTCAAGCACAGGCCATGAATACGACAGAGGCCAAACGGGTCCTCGAAACCGCGCTCATCTGCGCGACAGCACCGCTGCCGCTGGGCGACATGAAGGCCTTGTTCGACGACGAGGTCGGCACCGATACGCTGCGCCGCCTGCTCGATGAGCTTGCCGACGACTGGCAGGGCCGCGGCGTGGAGCTCGTCGCGCTGGCCAGCGGCTGGCGCTTCCAGAGCCGGCCCGAAATGCGCGACTACCTCGACCGGCTGCACCCCGAGAAGCCGCCGAAGTACTCGCGTGCCGCGATGGAGACGCTGGCCATCGTGGCCTACCGCCAACCGGTGACGCGCGGCGACATCGAGGACATCCGCGGCGTCACCGTCAGCAGCCAGATCGTCAAGCAGCTCGAGGAACGCGGCTGGGTCGAGGCCATCGGCTACCGCGAAGCACCCGGTCGGCCGGCGCTGTACGCGACCACGCGGCAGTTCCTCGACGACCTCGGCCTGGCCGCTCTGGACCAGTTGCCAGCGCTGGAAGGGCCGCTCGACGGCACGCGCGCGGCGCAGGCCCTGGCCGCGCTGGACGATGTGCCGCCGCTGCTGGATGAGGCGCAAGGCGCCTTGCCGCTGGACGCGGCCGTGCCGCCGGACGCCGACCCCCCGCTCGAGGACCCACCCGCAGTCCCGGTCGAACCCGCCATCGCCGCCGAAGACGGGCGGGCAGCCTTCGCCGCCGACGTCCCCCCAGCCCTGGCCCACCCCCTTTCCCCCACCGACGCCCCAGCATGAACGCTCACGAAGTCGATCCCCTGCCGCCCGAAACCACCGCGGCCGCATCTGCGGCGGCGGACGAAGTCGCTGTCGACAAACCCAAGCGCCGGCGTGCGCCGCGCAAGGCGGCTGCCGAGCCGGCCGTGGCGACCGCTACCGATACGGGGCCGGCAGCCGAGGCCGGGCCCGCGGTGGAGCCGGTGCCGGCGCAGGCCGAAGCGGTCGCAGCCGACATCACCGATGCCGCGGTCGGCGCCCGTGCGACTGACGCGAGCGATGGCGACATCGACGGCGAGCCGAACGCTGCACCCGGCGACGCCGCCGATGGCGAAGCGACCGCCGGCAGCCGACGCGGCCGCAACCGCCGGCGCGGCCGGCGCGGCGCGGATCGCGTGGCCGAGGAGGCCGGCGCAGCGGTCGCCGCGACGGCCAATGAGGCTGAAGATGCCGACGCCGGGGAGTCCGGTGAGTCGTCGGCCGAAGGGGCCACGCCGGCTGCGCCGCGGCTGCCGGCACCGGTGGCCGCCGAGGTCTTCGCACAAGTGCTTTCGGGCACCTTCGACGAAGAGGCTGCAGCGGCCGAAGTGACCGAGCCCGCACCGCCGCCCAAGCGTGTGCTCGCTGCCGACCCCGACGCCCCCAAGCTGCACAAGGTGCTGGCGCAGGCGGGTGTCGGCTCACGGCGCGATCTCGAGCAGATGATCCTCGAAGGCCGCGTCACCGTGAACGGCGAGGTGGCGCACACCGGCCAGCGGATCTCTTTCGGCGACCGCATCGCGATTGACGGCAAGCCCGTGCGCGTGCGCATTGCGCCGCCGCCACCACGGGTGCTGGCCTATCACAAGCCCGCTGGCGAGGTCGTCACGCACGACGACCCGCAGCAGCGGCCCACCGTCTTCCGGCGCCTGCCGCGGCTGCAGCAGGGCAAGTGGCAATCGGTGGGCCGGCTGGACATCAACACCGAAGGTCTGCTGCTGTTCACCAATTCGGGCGAGCTCGCCAACCAGCTGATGCACCCGCGCTTCGGCGTCGAGCGTGAGTACGCGGTCCGTTCGCTCGGGCTGCTGGAGCCGCAGGCCAAGGCCAGGTTGCTCGAGGGCGTGGAGATCGACGGCCAGCGTGCCGCCTTCAAGAGCATCGAGGACGGCGGCGGCGAAGGCGTCAATCACTGGTACCGCGTCGTCATCACCGAGGGCCGCAACCGCGAGGTGCGCAGGCTCTTCGAGGCCGTGGGCCACGCCGTGAGCCGGCTGATCCGCATCCGTTATGGCTCGGTGGTGCTGCCACACGGGCTCAAGCGGGGTGTCTGGGTCGATCTCGACGAGCACGACCTGCGCGCGCTGCGCCGGCTGGCCAGCGGCCCCGGCCCCGAACGCGAGGCCGAGCGTGACCTCGGCCCGCGCCGCGGCCGCAACCGCCGCGGCGCTCGCCGCGGCGAGGGTGGCGAACAAGGGCCGCGACCCGATCTGACCGAGCGCGGCGCAAGGCCCGAGGCCGCCGCGCAGGGACCCGGGCCCGAGCAACGCGCCGACCGCGGGCCGCGGCCGGAGCGCGCCCCGCGCCCTGAGCGCCCCGAACGAGGCCCGCGCGGCCCACGCGGACCCGGTTTCGAACCGGGCGAAGGCGGCGCCATCCCCAACCCGCTGCAGCAAACCTTCGACAGGCGCGCCATCCAGCAGGAACGCCAGTTGCGGCGCGAAATTCCGGAGGACGGCCCGATTCCCAACCCGCTGCAGCAAACCTACGACAAGCGTGCACTGCAGCGTGACCGCGCGCCGCAGCGCGAGATCCCCGAGGACGGCCCGATCCCCAACCCGCTGCAGCAGACCTACGACAAGCGCTTCACGCAAGGCTCGCGCGGCCACGGCGGCTTCGGCCCCGGCGGCAGCGGCGGCGGAGCGCACGGTGGTGGTGGTAGCGGCGGCAAGCGCGGCGGCGACGCCAAGGGCGGCCAGCCCGACCCGATGCGCACGGCGGTGGGCTACATCGGCGCCGACGCCTTGCGCCGCAAGAGCGGTGGCCCGGGCGGCGGCCGCGGCAACCGCGGTGGCGGGCGTGGCGGTGGCGGCGGGGGTGGCCGGGGTCGCTGAAACCCGCCGCCGGTTACAATCAAAAGCTTTGGTGCGACACGTTTGTGTCGCTCTCCCTAGCTGCGGGGTGATGCAGCCCTAGAGAAAGACCGGAACTTGTTCCGGTCGCAGGATGAAGATCCTGCCGGAGCCACATCCGCGATGACGCGGATGCCGTGACGGAAAACCTCGGCCTTGGCCGACGGTGGACCGTGACGGTGTTGTGCGCTTCAAGGCCACTGCAAGTGGCGCTGGAGCGTCGTCGGGAGACGGAATCAACTGCTCCATAGAGCGACGAAGTCTTGGATCGCCTTGTCACGCATGAAGCCGTGACCCACTGTGCGATCAGTGGTTGCCTAGGATGGCATGCAGGCCCGGTAACGACCCTGTGTGAAGCCCGTCCGACAACGTCCCCCACCTCGGTGGCGTGCATGTCCCGTGAGGGCGTGCACGGACTCTGCCAGCAGGACGGCGGATGAGGGGCCAGGCAAGTTCCGCACGGGTAACGCTCGTGAACTGTCGACTGAACCCGGGTGATGATTGACTGGCCAAACCTGCTGTCAGGCCAGAGCCAAAAGGCAAGCTGTCAGGCTGCCCTTGTCAAAGTTGAGGGCACATCGCCGTTACGCAGCCCCGGGAGAGACAGACCCTAAACGGACAGGCACCGCGGATAACCACCGCGCTGTCGGCGAGTCAAGGAACGTGGTAAGCCCCATCGTCCGCCCGAGCACTTCGGTGCAAGGGCAGGGAAGCCGCAAGGCGACCTGTCGGGCGAGGGGGTATGGGATCGTGGAAAAAGCGAACGCCCGGCTGTAACCGTCGGGACAGGGGTTCAAGATTTGCCCCGCTGCGAAAGCAGGCCCACTTCCACATGGTGCAACCGTCGCGAGCCGGTTGCTGAGTTCTATCAAGCCCTGAAGGGACGCATGCTGCCCTTCGGGGCAGACGTGCGTCCTCGATGGGTTCACCAACGAGGTCAGCATGGAAGAGATCATCGACAACGATGGTTCTGCGTCCTCGCACGGGCCGAACGACTGGCAGTCCATTGACTGGCGCCGGGTCGAACGGCACGTGAGAACGATGCAGATGCGGATAGCGAAGGCTACGCAGGAAAGCGATTGGCGCAGGGTCAAGGCCCTGCAAAGGTCGCTGATCCGCTCGTTCGCCGCCAGGTCACTGGCGGTGCGGCGAGTGACAGAGAACCAAGGCAAGCGGACGGCAGGCGTCGACCGCGAGCTGTGGGGCACGCCGACCTGCAAATGGGAGGCTGTCAGTGCTATCAAGCAGCAAAGGGGATACCGGCCGCAGCCGTTGAGGCGGGTCTACATCCCGAAGGCGAATGGCAAGGAACGCCCGCTGGGCATTCCGACGATGAAGGACCGGGCGATGCAGGCTCTCCACCTGCTGGGCCTGGAGCCCGTCGTGGAGTCGCAGAGCGACCCGAACAGCTACGGCTTTCGGCGCAATCGCTCGACGGCCGATGCCATGAGTCAGTTGTTCGTCTGCCTGTCCCAGAAGGCTTCGGCCCCATGGGTATTGGAAGCGGACATCGAAGGCTGTTTCGATCACATCAACCACGCGTGGCTGGTAAGCCAGGTCCGTATGAACCGGGTGATCCTGCACAAGTGGCTGAAGGCGGGGGTGGTCTACCAAGGCCAACTGGCAAGCACCGAAGCAGGCACGCCGCAAGGCGGCATCATTTCGCCGACGTTGGCGAACGTGGCATTGAACGGATTGGAAACTGGTCTGCTGGCGCACCTCGGTGCGACGCTGGGCGAGTCGAAGGTCCGAAAGCTCAAAGTCAATGTGGTCCGGTACGCCGATGACTTCGTGATCACCGGAGCGTCGCAAGACCTCCTGGTCAACGGGGTCCGGCCGTGGGTGGAAGCGTTCCTCGCACAACGAGGATTGCGACTGTCGCCGACGAAGACGCGAGTCACGCACATAGACGCAGGGTTCGATTTCCTGGGCTGGAATTTCCGGAAGTACTCGGGGGTCCTGCTGATCAAACCGAGCAAGAAGAACGTGCAAGCGCTCTACGGCAAGGTGAAGGAAATCGTGAAGGGCCACGCGATGGTGAAACAGGCCGAGCTCATCAAGCTGCTGAATCCAGTCCTGCGAGGCTGGGCTCAGTACCACCACCCGGTGGTCGCCAAGGAGACGTTCAGCAAACTCGACTCGCTGCTGTGGTGGCGGTTGACGCGCTGGGCACGTCGCAGGCATCCGAAGAAAAGCCCGAGATGGGTGGCCGCGAAGTACTGGCCGACCGTCGAGGGCAGGACCGAGTTCGCAACCGGGACTCGGTCAGAGGATGGCGAAACGCATTGGGTGCGCCTGTATCGGCTCGCCGATACGGAAATTGTCCGACACCGGAAGGTGATGGGGGGCTACAACCCCTTCGATCCCCGGTGGGAGGCGTATGGTGAAGACCTGAGCGCGAAGCGCCTGCTGAAGAGCAGGGCGTACCTCAAGCAATGGGCGACGCTGTACGTCGACCAGCAGGGCAAGTGCGCTCTGTGCGGCGGGGCCATCACGGATGAAACGGGCTGGCACGACCATCACCTAATCCAAAGGGTGGCGGGCGGGTCGGACTCGTTGAGAAACCGGGTGCTCCTGCACCCGGTGTGTCATGTCCAACTGCATGCCAAAGGTTTGACAGTGGCGAAGCCGGCCTCGGAATGAGGCTTCGGGTGTTGGTATGACAGGCGGCGATGCTAAAATTGCTAGCTTTGCACATCAACGCCATCAGTTGTGCTTGAGCCGGATGCGGCGAAAGTCGCAAGTCCGGTTCTTAGGGGGGGATGGGTCAGCAATGACCTGTCCCTACCCTCCCCAAGTCCTTGCTTCAGGAGAGTTTTCATGGCCATCGAACGTACGCTCTCGATCACCAAGCCCGACGCCGTGGCCAAGAACGTGATCGGGCAGATCTATGCCCGCTTCGAAGGCGCCGGCCTGAAGATCATCGCGGCGCGCATGGCGCAGCTGTCGCGCGGCGAAGCCGAGGCCTTCTACGCCGTGCACAAGGCACGGCCCTTCTTCAATGACCTGGTCAATTTCATGATCTCGGGCCCGGTGATGATCCAGGTGCTCGAGGGCGAAGGTGCGATCGCCAAGAACCGCGAGCTGATGGGCGCCACCGACCCCAGGAAGGCCGACAAGGGCACCATCCGCGCCGACTTTGCCGACAGCATCGACGCCAATGCCGTGCACGGCTCCGACGCTGCCGAGACCGCCGCGGTCGAAATCGCGTTCTTCTTCGCCGGCATGAACGTCTACTCACGCTGAACGCGACATGGCCGTCAATCTTCTCGACTTCGACCTCGAGGGGCTGGCGGCCTTGTGCGCCGGGCTGGGCGAGAAGCGCTTCCGCGCCGTGCAGCTCTATCGCTGGATCCACCAGAAGGGCGCGTCCGACTTTGCGCACATGTCGGACCTGGCCAAGAGCCTGCGCGGCAAGCTCGCGGCGCTGGCCGAGATCCGCGGCCTGCCGCTGATCAGCGAGCATGTCTCGGCCGACGGCACCATCAAGTGGCTGTTCGACGTCGGCGGCGGCAACGCCGTCGAGTCGGTGTACATCCCCGAAGACGACCGCGGCACGCTGTGTCTGTCTTCGCAGGCTGGGTGTGCCGTGGGCTGCCGCTTCTGCAGCACCGGGCACCAGGGCTTCAGCCGCAATCTGAGCACCGGTGAGATCGTGGGCCAGCTCTGGTTTGCCGAGCATCGCCTGCGCCAGCATCTGGCACTGCCTGCAGGTGAGCGCGCCATCGACAACGTCGTGATGATGGGCATGGGCGAGCCGCTGCAGAACTACGACGCGCTCGTGCCGGCCCTGCGTACCATGCTCAGCGACCATGGCTACGGCCTCTCGCGCCGCCGCGTCACGGTCTCCACCTCGGGCCTGACGCGCATGATCGACCGCCTGCGCAGTGATTGCCCCGTGGCATTGGCCGTGTCACTGCACGCGCCCAACGACAAGCTGCGCGACACGCTCGTGCCCTTGAACCGCAAGCACGGCATCGACGAGTTGCTCGACGCCTGCGTGCGCTACCTGGATGCCGCGCCGCGCGACTTCATCACTTTCGAGTACTGCATGCTCGACAGCGTCAACGATACGCCCGAGCTGGCCCAGGAACTGGTGCGCCTGGTCAGGGGCCGCGTGCCCTGCAAGTTCAACCTGATCCCGTTCAACCCCTTCCCGGCGTCGGGCCTGAAGCGTTCGTCGCGCGAGCGTGTATTGGCGTTTGCGCGTGTGCTTCAGGACGCCGGCATCGTCACCACCATCCGCAAGACGCGCGGTGACGACATCGACGCCGCTTGTGGCCAGCTCGCCGGTGAGGTGCAGGACCGCACCAACGCGCGTGAGCGGCTGGCGCTGCGGCGCGCGGTGATCCCGATTGCCGCCACGACTGGAGGCCTGCTTTGAGTCTGCGCCTCACAGCGGGCTGGGTGGCGCTGGTGGCAATGGCCCTGCTTGCTGCCTGCACGACGACGACGACCACCACCACCACCGGCAGTGCCGGTGGCGGGGGCCGCGACACGCGCACGGCGCGCGGCGGCTCCGAAGGCGCCGACGCCGAACGCAGCGCCAAGGTGCGCCTGGAGCTGGCGGGGCTGTATCTCGCCCGCGGCCAGGCCAGCACGGCGCTGGAAGAGGTCAAGCTGGCGATTGCCGCCAAGCCTGACGTGGCCGAAGCCTACAACCTGCGCGGCCTCATCTACGGCACGCTGGGGGAGATGACGCTGGCCGACGAAAGCTTCCGGCGCGCCTTGCAGCTCGACCCGCGTGACGGTGACGCCATGCACAACTACGGCTGGTTCCTGTGCCAGCAGCGGCAGTTCGCCGAGGCCGAGGCGCAGTTCGAGCGCGCCTTGCTGCAGCCGCAGTACCGTGACGTCGTGCGCACCTTGCTGGCGCAGGGCGTGTGTCAGGCGCGTGCCGGCCAGTGGGCGCTGGCCGAGCGCACGCTGTCGCGCAGCTACGAGCTGGATCCATCGAATCCGGTCACGGCCTACAACCTGAGCGAGGTGCTGCTGCATCGCGGCGAGCTCGAGCGCGCGCGCTTCTACGTCGGGCGCATCAACTCCCGGCCCGCACTGTCCACGGCGCAGAGCCTGTGGCTGGCCGCGCGCATCGAGCGCCGCTTGGGCAACCTCGACGGGCTGCAGGACTACGGTCGCCAGTTGCGCGACCGCTTCCCGCAAGCCCCTGAAACACTGCAGTTCGAACGAGGCCGCTTCGATGACTGAGCCCGCACCCGACAAGCCCAGCGCCGGTGCCTTGCTCAAGGCCGCACGCGAAAGGCAGGGCTTGCACATTGCCGCGCTGGCGGCGGCGATCAAGGTCGCGCCGCGCAAGCTCGACGCGCTGGAAAACGACCGCTGGGATGAACTGCCCGACGCCACCTTCACGCGCGCCCTGGCGCAGTCGGTGTGTCGCACCTTGAAGATCGACCCCCGTCCGGTGCTGGACCTGCTGCCGCAGCCCGGGTCCATGGCGCTGGAGTCCGGCCTCGGCGGTCTGAACACCCCGTTCCAGGGCCGGCCGGGCCGCGATGAACCGGGCCTGGGCGGCGCGGCAATCCGGCCCATGGTCCTGGCCGCGGGAGCGCTCATGATCGCAGCGCTCGTCGTGTACTTCCTGCCGCCCGGATTGTGGTCGTCGAGCGAGCCGGCGCCGGTGGCCGCTTCGGTGCCCCTGTCGGCGGCCGTGGCCACGGTGGCAGAGCCTGCGGCATCTGCAGCGTCTGCCGCAGCCACGGAGCCCCCCCCAGCCCAGGCGGCCGCCTCGGCGGCACAGCCCGCAGGCGAGACGGTCTTTTCTGCGCCCCCCGCGGAAGAAACCGCTGCGGCCACCGCCGCTGGCCTGGTGCAGTTGCGCACGACCGAGGCGTCCTGGATCGACGCGCGCGATGCGAGTGGCCAGGTGTTGCTGTCGCGCACCGTGCTGCCGGGCGAGAGCGTGGGTCTGGACGGCACGCTGCCGATCCGTCTGGTCATCGGCAACGCAGCCGCCACGCAGCTGGGGTTTCGCGGCCGGCCGGTCGACCTGGCACCGCGCACCCGCGACAATGTGGCGCGGGTCGAGCTGCCATGAGCGCGGCCGGGGTCAACCAGGCTTCACCATGAACGCACCCGACGACGTGGACGTCATTGAAGCCGCCGCTCCTGCGCGGCGGCCTTGCCGCCAATCGCGTGTGGTCTGGCGTGACCACGTGGTGACGGTGGGCGGCGACGCGCCGGTGCGCGTGCAGGCCATGACCAACACCGACACGGTGGACGTTATCGGCACCGCAATCCAGGTCAAGGAACTGGCGCAGGCCGGCAGCGAACTGGTGCGCATCACCGTCAACACGCCCGAGGCTGCCGAAGCCGTGCCGCACATTCGCGACCAGCTCGATCGCATGGGTGTCGACGTGCCGCTGGTGGGCGATTTCCACTACAACGGCCACCGCCTGCTGAGCGACTTTCCGGCGATGGCGATGGCGCTGTCGAAGTACCGCATCAACCCTGGCAACGTGGGCAAGGGCGACAAGCGCGACCGCCAGTTCGGACAGATGATCGAAGCCGCGGTGAAACACGACAGGGTGGTGCGCATCGGCGTCAACTGGGGCAGCCTCGACCAGGAGTTGCTGGCGCATCTGATGGACGAAAACGCGCGTCGCGCGCGACCGCTGGATGCCAAGCAGGTGATGTACCAGGCGCTGGTGCGCTCGGCGCTGAGTTCGGCCGCGGTGGCACGCGAGCTCGGCCTGAACCCGGACAACATCATCATCAGCTGCAAGGTCAGCGGCGTGCAGGACCTCATCTCTGTCTACCGCGCCCTGGCGCGGCGCTGCGACTACGCGCTGCACCTGGGTCTCACCGAAGCCGGCATGGGCACCAAGGGCACGGTGGCCTCGAGCACGGCGCTGGCGGTGCTGCTGCAGGAAGGCATCGGCGACACCATCCGCGTCAGCCTGACGCCACAGCCCGGCGAGGCGCGCACGCAGGAGGTGGCGGTGGCGCTGGAGATCCTGCAGTCGCTCGGCCTGCGCGCCTTCAATCCCAGCGTCGCCGCCTGCCCCGGCTGCGGCCGCACCACCAGCACCACCTTCCAGGAGCTGGCCAAGCAGATCGACGATTTCCTGCGCGCCCAGATGCCGGTGTGGAAGGTGCGCTACCCCGGCGTCGAGAACCTCAAGGTGGCGGTGATGGGCTGCATCGTCAACGGCCCCGGCGAGAGCAAACACGCCGACATCGGCATCAGCCTGCCCGGCACCGGAGAGGCACCGGCGGCGCCGGTGTTCATCGACGGCGAGAAGGCGCTCACGCTGCGCGGCGAGGGCATCGCGGCCGAGTTCCACCAGATCGTCGAAAGCTACATCGAGCGCCGTTTCGGCGCCGTGACCACGGCGCATTGACATCCCGCTGCCCGGCCGTGGCCACCGGGAGGGGCGCGCCCGGCCAGCCGCACATGTCGTCACCCACCGCGATCTGAACCCATGCCAGAACACACTCCGGCCACCGGCCCCGCCCCTGCACCGCTGCGCGCTGTGAAGGGCATGAACGACATCCTGCCACCCGATTCGGCGCGCTGGGAATGGTTCGAGGAGACCGTGCGCGCGCTCATGCGGCGTTACGGTTACCTCAACATCCGCGTGCCGATCGTCGAGCCGACGCCGCTGTTCGTGCGCAGCCTGGGCGAGGTCACCGACATCGTCGAGAAGGAGATGTACTCCTTCATCGACAGCATGAACGGCGACGCACTGACGCTGCGCCCCGAAGGCACTGCCGGCGTGGTGCGTGCGGCGGTCGAGCACTCGATGCTCTACGACGGCGGCAAGCGCCTGTACTACATGGGGCCTATGTTCCGCCATGAACGGCCGCAGCGCGGGCGCTACCGCCAGTTCCACCAGGTCGGCGTCGAGGCGCTGGGTTATGCCGGCCCGGATGTCGACGCCGAAGTGATCCTGATGTGCCGCGCGCTGTGGCGCGACCTGGGTCTTGCCGACGTGCGGCTGGAGCTCAACTGCCTGGGCCAGGCGGGCGAGCGCCGTGCGCACCGCGCGGCGCTGGTGGCGCACCTGGAGGCCCACCGCGAAGGGCTCGACGCCGAAGCGCAGCGCCGGCTGCACAGCAACCCGCTGCGCATCCTCGACACCAAGAACCCGGCCATGCAGCCGCTGGTGGAAACCGCTCCCAAGCTGATCGACTACCTGGGCGAGGCCTCGCTCAGGCACTTCGAAGGCGTGTGCGGTGCGCTCGACGCTGCCGGCCAGGCCTACCGCGTCAACCACCGGCTGGTGCGCGGCATGGACTACTACGCGCTGACGGTGTTCGAATGGACCACCGACCGCCTGGGTGCGCAGGGCACGGTGTGCGGCGGCGGCCGCTACGACGGGCTGGCGGAACTCATCGGCGGCAAGCCGGCACCCGGCATCGGCTGGGGACTGGGCATCGAACGTGTGCTCGAGCTGCTGCAGCAAGCGGGCACGGCACCGCCGCCGCCGGTGCCCGACGCCTACGCGGTCGTGCCCGACGCGGCCGCGCTGCCGGTGGCGGTGCAGGTGACCGAAGCGCTGCGCGGCGCCGGCGTGGCGGTGCTGATGCACGCCGGCGGCGGCAGCATGAAGGCGCAGTTCCGGCGTGCCGACGCCAGCGGCGCACGCTGGGCGCTGGTCTTCGGCGGCGACGAACTGGGCCAGGGCCTGGTGGCCGTCAAGCCGCTGCGAGATGCCGCGGCGGCGCAGGGCACGCGACCGCTGGCCGACGCCGCCGCCTGGGCCGCCGAACTGCTCAAGAGATAATCCAATCCTTTCGCCCGGACCCCCCGCCCCATGGCCACACAACTCGACCTCCAGGAACAAGAGCAACTCGACGCGCTCAAGGCGTTCTGGAACAAGCAAGGCAATCTCATCACCTGGGTGCTGGTGCTGGTGCTGGCGGCGTTCGCGGGCTGGAACGGCTGGCAGTGGTACCAGCGCGACCAGGCGGCAAAGGCCGGGGCGGTGTTCGACGAGCTCGACCGCGCCGCGCGTGCCGGTGATGCCGAACGGGTGGGCCGCATCTTCGGGGATCTGAAGGAACGCTATCCGCGCACCGCCTTTGCGCAGCAAGGTGGCCTGTTGGCCGCGAAGACGCAGTTCGACAAGGGGCAGGCCGATGCTGCGCGGGCCTCGTTGACCTGGGTGGCCGCCAACGCCGTCGAGGACGAGATGCGCACCGTCGCCCGGCTGCGCCTGGCCGCGCTGCAATCCGAAGTGAAGCAGTACGACGAGGCGCTCAAGACACTGGCTGCCGCGCAGACGCCGGGATTCGTTGGCCTGGTCGAAGACCGCCGCGGCGACATCCTGCTGGCGCAGGGCAAGACCGACGAGGCGCGCGCGGCCTACCAGGCCGCCTACAAGGCGATGGGTGAGCGCGTGGACTACCGTCGCCTCATCGAGGCCAAGATGACGGCGCTGGGCGCCGCGCCCGAGGCGGCGGCCGCCGCCGCCTCCGGAGCCAGCCGGTGAAGCGTCTCGCCGCTGTCATGGCACTCGCCGTCGCCG
Organism: Rubrivivax sp.; assembly: GCA_030680415.1. Lineage (GTDB taxonomy): Bacteria > Pseudomonadota > Gammaproteobacteria > Burkholderiales > Burkholderiaceae_C > Rubrivivax. The sequence goes on along the minus strand of JAUXVE010000059.1, from coordinate 22,006 downwards.
GCCTGGCCGGCTGCTCCTCGATGGACAAGCCCAAGCCGACACCCCTGGAAGAGCTCGCACCGAAGATCGCCGGCCGCCAGGTGTGGGCCAGCACCATCGGCCGCGTCGGTTTCCCGCTCGTGCCGGCCGTGCACGAAGGCGTGTTCTTCGTGGCCTCGGGTGACGGCAACGTGCTGGCCTTGCGCGCCGACAACGGCGACCTGCTCTGGCGCGCCAGCGCCGGCGGCGCCATTGCCGCCGGCGTCGGCAGCGACGGCCGCTACACCAGCGTGGTGACGCGTGCCAACGAAGTCATCACCTTCGAAGGCGGGCGCGAGCTGTGGCGCAAGCGCGTGCCGTCGAGCGTGGTGACGCCGCCGCTGGTGGCCGGCGAACGGGTCTTCGTGATGGGTGTGGACCGCGCCGTGCACGCCTTCGACGCCATCGACGGCCGTCGCCTGTGGACGCTGCAGCGTCCCGGCGATGCGCTGACGCTGGCGCAGGCCGGTGTCGTGGCGGCTTTGCGCAACACGCTGCTGGTCGGGCAGGGCCCGCGCCTGGCGGGTGTGGATCCTCTGCGTGGCACTGTGGTCTGGGAGGTGCCGATGGCTTCGCCCCGCGGCACCAACGAGGTCGAACGCCTGGCCGACCTGATCGGACCCGCCTTGCGCGTCGGCGACCAGGTCTGCGCACGCGCCTTCCAGTCGGCGGTCGCCTGTGCCGACGCCAGCCGTGGGGTGCTGCTGTGGTCACGCAACGTCGGTGGCGTGCAAGCCATCGGCGGCGACGCCGAGCGCGTGATCGGCGCCGACGCCAGCGACCGCATCACGGCCTGGCGCGGCGCCACCGGCGACGTCGCGTGGACGAGCGAGAAGCTGCTCTACCGCGGCCTCAGCGGTGCCGCCGTCGTCGGCCCGGTCGTCGCTTTCGGAGATAGCGAAGGCTGGGTGCACTTCCTGTCGGCCGCCACCGGCGAGCAGCAACTGCGTCTGCGCACCGACGGCACACCGGTGATCGGCACGCCGGTGCTGGCCGGCGCCACCCTGCTCGTCATCACCCAGGGCGGCGGGCTGTTCGCCTTCCGTCCGAACTGAACATGTTGCGCCCCACGCGTTACGGTCCTGCCCCCGGTGCGGGCTGGGTCTGGCCGTGAAACCGGTCATCGCCATCGTCGGCCGCGTCAACGTCGGCAAGTCGACGCTGTTCAACCGCATCACGAAGAGCCGTGATGCCATCGTGGCCGACTTCGCCGGCCTCACGCGCGACCGCCATTACGGCAATGCCCGGCTGGGCGGGCGCGAGTTCATCGTCGTCGACACCGGCGGCTTCGAACCCGACAAGCCCACGGGCGTGGTGGCCGCGATGGCCAAGCAGACGAAGCAGGCGGTGGCCGAAGCCGACGTCGTCATCTTCGTCGTCGACGTGCGCGGTGGCCTGTCGGCGCAGGACCACGACATCGCGCGCTTCCTGCGCACGCAGCACAAGCGCGTGCTGCTGGCGGCCAACAAGGCCGAGGGCATGGTCGAGTCTCCGCTGCTGGGCGAGTTCTTCGAACTCGGCATCGGCGCGCCGCACCCGATCTCGTCGGCGCACGGGCAGGGCATACGCAGCCTGCTCGAAGCGGCGCTGGAAGGGTTCCCCGAAGAGGAAGAGGAGTTCGATGCGCCCGATGCGAACGCGCCCATCCGCCTGGCGGTGGCCGGCCGCCCGAACGTCGGCAAGAGCACGCTCATCAATGCCTGGCTGGGTGAGGAGCGGCTGGTGGCCTTCGACCAGCCGGGTACCACGCGCGACGCCATCCACGTGCCCTTCGAACGCGACGGCCGCATGTTCGAGCTCATCGACACCGCCGGCCTGCGCCGCAGGGGCCGTGTCTTCGAGGCGATCGAGAAGTTCTCCGTCGTCAAGACGCTGCAGGCGATTGCCGACGCCAACGTCGTGCTGCTGCTGCTGGACGCCACGCAGGGCGTGAGCGACCAGGACGCACACATCGCCGGCTACATCCTCGAGTCCGGCCGCGCCGTGGTGGTGGCCGTCAACAAGTGGGACGCCACCGACGACTACCAGCGCCAGACGCTGCAGCGCTCCATCGAGAGCCGGCTGTCGTTCCTGAAGTACGCGCCGGTGCTCCACATCTCGGCCATCCGGCGCACCGGGCTGACCGCGGTGTGGAAGGCGATCCTGCAGGCGCATGCCTCGGCCACCGTCAAGATGCCCACGCCGGTGCTCACGAGGCTGGTGCACGAGGCCGCCGAACACCAGGCGCCGCGCCGCGAGGGCCGCTTCCGGCCCAAGATGCGTTATGCGCACCAGGGCGGCATGAATCCGCCCCTGGTGGTGATCCACGGCACCTCGCTGGACCACGTCACCGACAGCTACAAGCGCTACCTCGAAGGCCGCCTGCGCGAACACTTCAAGCTCGTCGGCACGCCGGTGCGCATCGAGATGCGCTCGGCCGCCAACCCCTTCGACGACAAGGGTACTTGACTTTATGGCACCGCGGCGATGCCGCGATTCGGCCCTGTGATAAGGTCTGTCGCTTCCATTCCACTCATCACGGAGCATATCGTGAGCAACAAAGGCCAACTCTTGCAGGACCCCTTTCTGAACCTGCTGCGCAAGGAACACGTGCCGGTGTCGATCTACCTCGTCAACGGCATCAAGCTCCAGGGCCACATCGAATCCTTCGACCAGTACGTCGTGCTGCTGCGCAACACGGTGACGCAGATGGTCTACAAGCACGCGATCTCCACCGTCGTTCCCAGCCGCGCCGTGAACTTCCACCCCAACGAGAGCAGCGACCCGGTTTGATGCTCGCCGCGAACTGCCTGCGACCTTGAGTTCCGCCTCCGCTCCCCCCGCGCCGCGCGGTGACGAGCCGACACGCGCGGTGCTCGTCGGTGTCGACATCGGCTCCGACGCCTCGTTCGACGCCACGCTCGACGAACTCGCCCTGCTCGCCGAGTCCGCCGGCGACGTGGCCGTGGCGCGTGTGACGGCGCGTCGGCGTGCGCCCGACCCGGCCTTGTTCGTCGGCTCCGGCAAGGCCGACGAGATCAAGGCCCTGGTCGCCGCCACATCGGCACACGGCGTGATCTTCGACCAGGCGCTGTCACCGGCGCAGCAGCGCAACCTCGAGCGCCATCTCGGCGTGCCGGTGGCCGACCGCACCTCGCTCATCCTCGACATCTTCGCCGCGCGTGCCCAAAGCCACGAAGGCAAGCTGCAGGTCGAACTGGCGCGGCTGCAGTACATGGCCACGCGGCTGGTGCGGCGCTGGTCGCACCTGGAGCGCCAGCAAGGGGGCATCGGCACCCGCGGCGGCCCCGGCGAGGCGCAGATCGAACTCGACCGCCGCATGATCGGCGACCGCATCAAGTCGGTGAAGGAGCGGCTGGAGAAGGTCAAGCGCCAGCGAGGCACGCAGCGCAGGGCGCGCGAGCGCCGTGGCACCTTCCGCGTCTCGCTGGTGGGTTACACCAACGCCGGCAAGACAACGCTGTTCAACGCCCTCGTCAAGGCGCGGGCGTATGCCGCCGACCAGCTCTTCGCCACCCTGGACACCACCACGCGCGCGCTCTGGCTGGGCGAGGCGCAGGCTTCGGTGTCGCTGTCGGACACCGTGGGTTTCATCCGCAACCTGCCGCACAAGCTGGTGCAAGCCTTCGAGGCCACGCTGCAGGAATCGGCCGACGCCGACCTGCTGCTGCACGTCATCGACGCCGCCAGCCCGCAGCTGGCCGAACAGCAGGCCGACGTCGAACGCGTGCTCGACGAGATCGGTGCTGCCGGCGTGCCGCAGCTGCTGGTCTACAACAAGTGCGATCTGCTCGAGGAATCGCGCCGGCCGCGCGAAGAAGCCGACTGCATCGAGGTTCGCTCCGGCGTGCGCAGGCAACGTGTCTTCGTCAGTGCCCGCACCGGCCAGGGTCTGCCGCGGCTGCGGCAGGCGATCGCTGAAATGGCGCTGGCGAGCTTGAACGCCAGCGCTTCCCCCCCATCTAAGAATATTGGCACCGTCGCCTCGTCGACGGACGCCGCAACGGCCCCGGCCCTACCCCCGCACCAGCATGCGTGAATCAGAACCCCCTCGTTTCCCGACCCGGCTCGGCGCGGTTGCGACGGCACTGCGTGCCCTGCTGCACGGCGCGCTGCGCCGCCGCCCGCCGCAGGCCGCCAGCGACGGCAATGTGTTGATCTTCAACAACCGCAACGACGGTCCGCCCGACCTCGACGAGCTCTGGCGCGACTTCAACCGCAAGCTCAGCGGCTTGTTCGGTGGCAAGGGCGGCGGCCGGGGCCGGCCGAACGGCGGCGGCGACGGCGGCTCCGGTGGTCCGTCGTTCCAGCCCGACATGAAGAGCGCCGGCATCGGCGTCGGCCTGATCAGCGTCGTGGCGGTGCTGATCTGGCTCGGCAGTGGCTTCTTCATCGTCCAGGAAGGCTACCAGGCGGTCGTCACCACCTTCGGCAAGTACAGCCACACCAAAGACGCCGGCTTCCAGTGGCGGCTGCCCTACCCGGTGCAGGCCCACGAGGTGGTGGCGGTGACGCAGTTGCAGTCGGTGGAGGTGGGCCGCAACGTGGTCGTGCAGGCCACCGGACTGCGCGATTCGTCGATGCTGACGCAGGACGAGAACATCGTCGACATCCGCTTCGTCGTGCAGTACCGGCGCGCCGATGCGCGCGCCTACCTGTTCGAGAACTTCCGCCCCGACGAGGCGGTGGTCATGGCGGCCGAGTCGGCGGTGCGCGAGATCGTCGGCCGCAGCAAGGTCGACCAGGTGCTGTACGAGCAGCGCGACGCCATCGCAGCCGACCTCGTGAAGTCGATCCAGGCCCAGCTCGACCGTTTGAGGGCCGGCATCGTGATCTCCAACGTCAACGTGCAGAACGTGTTCGTTCCCGACCAGGTGCAGGCGGCCTTCAACGATGCGCTGAAGGCCGGTGCCGACCGCGACCGCTTCAAGAACGAAGGCCAGGCCTACGCCAGCAACGTCATCCCCCAGGCGCGCGGCACGGCGGCGCGCCTGCTCGAGGAGGCCGAGGGCTATCGCGCGCGCGTGATCGCGCAGGCCGATGGCGATGCGCAGCGCTTCCGTTCGGTGCTCACCGAGTACCAGCGCGCGCCGGTCGTGACACGAGACCGCCTCTACCTGGAGACCATGCAGCAGGTGTATTCCAACGTCACCAAGGTGATGGTCGACAGCCGTGCCGGGTCCAACCTGCTGTACCTGCCGCTGGACCGGCTGATGCAGCAAGGCGGCGTGCCGGCGGGTGCACCCACAGCGGTGCCAGCGCCGCCCTCGGTCGACCCCACGGGCACGCAGAGTGTGGATATCCGTTCCCGCGACGGCGCGCGCGCGCGCGACCGCGAGGGGCGCTGAATGGCAGCTCCCATGAACATGAACCGCATCGGAATCTTCGTCGCTGGCGCCCTGGTGGTACTGATGGTCGCCTCCAGCGTCGTGTTCGTCGTCGACCAGCGCCAGGTCGGTGTCGTCTACGCCCTGGGCGAGATCAAGGAAGTCATCACCGTTCCGGGGCTGAAGTTCAAGCTGCCGCCGCCGTTCCAGAACGTCGTTTTCCTGGACAAGCGCGTGCAGACACTGGACAGCCCCGAGACGCGGCCTATCTTCACCGCCGAGAAGAAGAGCCTGGTCATCGACTGGCTGGTGAAATGGCGCATCGCCGAGCCGCGCCAGTTCATCCGCAACAACGGCACCGATTTCCGCAACCTGGAGAACCGCCTCGCGCCGGTGGTACAGGCCGCCTTCAACGAAGAGATCACCAAGCGCAACGTGACCAGCGTGCTGGCCACCGAGCGCGAGAAGGTCATGAACGACGTGAAGACGCGCCTGACCGACGAGGCCCAGGCCTTCGGCATCGAGATCGTCGACGTGCGCATCAAGCGCGTGGACTTCGTGGCCGACATCACCGACTCGGTCTACCGGCGCATGGAGTCCGAGCGCAAGCAGGTGGCCAACGAGTTGCGTTCGCAGGGCGCCGCCGACGGCGAGAAGGTCCGCGCCGATGCCGACCGCCAGCGCGAGGTGATCATCGCCGAGGCCTACCGCGAGGCGCAGAAGATCAAGGGCGAGGGCGACGCCAAGTCCTCGGCGCTGTACGCCGACGCCTTCGGCCGCGACCCGCAGTTCGCGCAGTTCTATCGCAGCCTCGAGGCCTACCGGGCGAGCTTTCGCGACCGCAGCGACATGATGGTGATCGACCCGAGCAGCGAGTTCTTCCGCGCCATGCGTGGCGGCACGCAGGGAAAGTAGGGCGAGGCCGCATAACGAACTGCCGCCTCCGCTCATGGGCGACCTGCTGCTCGGCGCGCTGGGGCTGATGCTGGTGATCGAAGGGCTGCTGCCTTTCCTGAACCCCGGCAGTTGGCGCACCATGTTCGAACGCGCGACGCGCTTGTCCGACGGCCAGATCCGTTTCATCGGTCTCAGCAGCATGGTCGTCGGCTTGCTGCTGCTGGCCGTCTGGCGCTAGCAGACGGGTCCCACGCTCGCTGCGCCCCGGGGCGTCCCGGCTTGGAGTGCAGCTGCGTCGGGCTGGCCTGTGCCGGGGCGCCACGTACAATGCCGCTTTCAACACCGGTGCATTTCATGCTCTCTGCTTGGCTGCTGCCCGAGCACATCGCCGATGTCCTGCCGACGCAGGCACGGCGTATCGAGGAACTCCGGCGCGGCCTGCTCGATCGGGCGCGCGGTTACGGTTTCGAGCTGGTCATGCCGCCGCTGCTGGAACATCTGGAGTCACTGTTGTCAGGCACCGGGCGCGAACTCGACCTGCGCACCTTCAAGCTCGTCGACCAGCTCAGCGGCCGCACCCTGGGTCTGCGCGCCGACACCACGGCGCAGGCCGCGCGCATCGACGCCCACCTGCTCAACCGCGAAGGCATCACCCGCCTGTGTTACTGCGGCCCGGTGTTGCACACGCGGCCGGCGGGGCTGGCGGCGACGCGCGAGCCGCTGCAGTTCGGCGCCGAGATCTTCGGCCACGCCGGCCTGGAAGCCGACCTCGAAGCGGCCGAGCTGGCGCTGGATTGCCTGCAGCTGGCGGGTGTCACGCAGCCGGTGATCGACCTCGCGGATGCGCGCGTGTTGCGTGGCGTGCTGGCTGGCGTGCCGCTGGAGGCGGCACGGCTGCAGGACGTTGCGCAGGCCTTGTCGGAGAAGGACGCGCCGGCAGTGGCGGCACTCACCCGTGGTGCGCCCGACGAAGCCCGCCGTGCATTGCAGGCGCTGTTGCGCCTGTATGGCGGCGACGAGGTGCTGGAGGTGGCGCGCCGCGAACTGCCGGCACGGCCACTGGTGCGCCAGGCGCTGGACCAGCTTCAGTGGCTGGCCACGCACCTGCGGCTGGCCTACCCGCGGCTGCGCACCGGCTTCGACTTGTCGGACATGAGCGGCTACGCCTACTACAGCGGGCCGCGATTCGCAGTCTACGGCGCCGGCAGCAGTGACGCGCTGGCGCGCGGCGGGCGCTACGACGAGGTCGGTGCCGTCTTCGGCCGCAACCGGCCGGCGGTCGGTTTCAGCCTCGACCTCAAGACACTGGCCGAGCTCTCCGGTGCCACGCCGGTGGCGACGGCGATACGCGCTCCCTGGGGCGAGGACACCGAGCTTCGCGCCGCGGTAAGGCGCCTGCGCGAAGCCGGAGAGACCGTGCTCGCCGTGCTGCCCGGGCACGAGCCCGAATCATCGGCTTTCGACTGCGACCGCGAACTCGTTGCGGTCGATGGCCGCTGGGTGCTGCGCAGCATCGACAGCGCTGCGACCCCGACACCTTGAACACATCGAGGACGAATTGAACATGCATGCAGCCATCCTGCCCACCGCCGGCCGCAACGTCGTCGTGGTGGGTACCCAGTGGGGCGACGAGGGCAAGGGCAAGATCGTCGACTGGTTGACCGACCACGCCCAGGGCGTGGTGCGCTTCCAGGGTGGCCACAACGCCGGCCACACGCTGGTCATTGCCGGCCGCAAGACGGCGCTGCAGCTCATCCCCTCGGGCGTCATGCGCGCGGGCGTGGCCTGTTACATCGGCAACGGCGTGGTGGTCGACCCGGCGCACCTGCTGCAGGAAATCGAGCGCATCGAACAGCTCGGCATCGACGTCCGCTCGCGCCTGTTCCTGTCCGAAGCCTGCCCGCTGATCCTGCCCTTTCATGTCGAGATGGACCGCGCCCGCGAGGCGCTGCGCGAGAGCAGCGGCAGCGGCAAGATCGGTACCACCGGCAAGGGCATCGGCCCGGCCTATGAAGACAAGGTGGCGCGCCGTGCCCTGCGCGTGCAGGACCTCAAGCACCCGCAGCGTTTCGAGGACAAGCTGCGCGAGCTGGTGGAGTTGCACAACGCCGAACTCACCGGCGTGCTGCAGGCGGCACCGCTGGCGTGGCAGCCCATGCTCGATGCGGCGATGGCGGCCGCCGAGCAGATACGGCCCCTGATGGCCGACGTCGGTTATCGGCTCTTCCAGGCCCACGGCGCAGGCGCCAACCTGCTTTTCGAAGGCGCGCAAGGTACGCTGCTGGACATCGACCACGGCACCTACCCGTACGTGACCACGAGCAACTGCGTGGCCGGCAACGCGGCTGCCGGTGCCGGCATCGGACCCGGGCTGCTGCACTACATCCTGGGCATCACCAAGGCCTACACCACGCGCGTCGGCGCCGGGCCGTTCCCGACCGAATTGCCGATGGACGTCGCGGGCACGGTCGGCCACCACCTCTCCACCGTCGGCCAGGAGCGCGGCACCGTCACCGGCCGCGCGCGCCGCTGCGGCTGGCTCGACGCCGCAGCGCTCAAGCGCAGCATGATCATCAACGGCATCTCGGGCCTGTGCATCACCAAGCTCGACGTGCTCGACGGCCTGCCCGAGATCAACATCTGCACCGGCTACGAGCTCGGCGCGAGCAGGCTCGACATCCTGCCGCTGGATGCCGACGAGATCGCCGCCTGCAAGCCGGTCTACGAGACACTGCCCGGCTGGAGCGAGACGACCGCCGGCCTGACCAACTGGGAGCAGTTGCCGCTCAATGCACGCCGCTATCTGGAACGGATGCAGGCCCTCATCGGAGCGCCCATCGACATGGTGTCCACCGGTCCCGACCGCGTTCACACCATCCTGCTGCGGCACCCGTTCCGCGCCTGAATCCGAAGCACCCAGAGGAGATGTCGAACATGCTCACCGACGACGGCAAGCACCTGTACGTGTCCTGGGACGAGTACCACATGCTGATCGAGCGCCTGGCGCTCAAGGTGCACCACTCGGGCTGGGAATTCGACCAGATCCTGTGCCTGGCGCGCGGGGGCATGCGGCCCGGCGACGTGCTCTCGCGCGTCTTCGACAAGCCGCTGGCGATCATGTCCACCAGTTCGTACCGCGCCGAGGCCGGCACCATCCAGGGCCGGCTCGACCTCGCCAAGTACATCACCATGCCCAAGGGCGAAGTGGCCGGCCGCGTGCTGCTGGTCGACGACCTGGCCGACACCGGGCACACGCTGCGCGCGGTGGTCGACCGCCTGCGCGGGATGCCGTCGATCCAGGAGCTTCGCGCCGCGGTGATTTGGGTCAAGGGCGTGTCGACCTACATCCCGGACTACTATGTCGAGAGCCTGCCAACGAGCCCGTGGATACACCAGCCTTTCGAGGAATACGACGGCCTGCGCCCGGACGGGGTGGCGAAGAAATTTGCTGTCTGAAAACGCGAATGGCCGACATTTCTGCCGGCCACTTCGTCTACTTCGTCTACTTCGTCTACTTCGTCTACTTCGTCTACTTCGTCTACTTCGTCTACTACGTCTACTACGTCTACTACGTCTACTACGTCTACTGCATTTGTCTGGTGCCCAGGAAGGGACTCGAACCCCCACGCCGTTAAGCGCTAGTACCTGAAACTAGTGCGTCTACCAATTCCGCCACCTGGGCTTTCTGCGAACCAAGGATCATATCATCAAGGAAATCTCCACATCAATCCCGGCCCCGGCCGGCCCCGCCCTGACCGGTGAAGTGGACGGCCGCGTCGAGGGCCATCGCGACGGCCACGGCTTCGTCATCCCCGACAACGGCGACACCGCCATCTACCTGGCGCCACAGGAGATGCGCAGCGTGCTGCACCGTGACCGCGTACGCGTGCGCGTGTTGCGGCTCGACCGCAAGGGCCGCCCCGAAGGCCGCGTCGTCGACATCCTGGAGCGGCGCAAGACGCCGATCATCGGCCGCTTGCTGCACGAAGGCGGGCAGTGGCTGGTGGCGCCCGAGGACAGCCGCTACGGCCAGGACATCCTGATTCCGAAGAACGCCACCGCCAGCGCCGCGGTGGGGCAGGTCGTGTCGGTGGAACTGACCGAGCCGCCGTCATTGCATTCGCAGCCGGTGGGCCGCGTCGCAGAGGTGCTGGGCGAGATCGACGACGCCGGCATGGAGATCGAAATCGCGGTGCGCAAGTACGAGGTGCCGCACCAGTTTTCGCCCGAGACGCTGGCCGCGGCGGCGGCACTGCCCGAGCGCATCCGGCCGATCGACCGCAAGCACCGTGTCGACCTGACGGACGTGCCACTGGTCACCATCGATGGCGAGGATGCGCGCGACTTCGACGACGCCGTGTACTGCGAGCCCTTCAAGCGCGGTCGCGGCAAGTCGGCGCTGGACGGCTGGCGGCTGCTGGTGGCCATTGCCGATGTCAGCCACTACGTCAAGCCCGGCGAATCGATCGACGACGACGCCTACGAGCGCGCGACTTCGGTGTACTTTCCGCGCCGTGTGATCCCGATGCTGCCGGAGAAGCTGTCCAACGGCCTGTGCTCGCTGAACCCCGAGCAGGACCGCCTGGCGATGGTCTGCGACATGGTGGTCGACGGTGCCGGCCGCATCGACGCCTACCAGTTCTATCCCGCGATCATCAATTCACATGCGCGGCTGACCTACACCGAAGTCGCCGCGATCCTGGCCAACACACGCGGGCCCGAGGCGCACAAGCGGCCCGACCTGGTGCCGCACCTGCTGCACCTGCACGAGGTCTACCGTGCCCTGCTCAAGCAGCGCGCACAGCGCGGCGCGGTCGACTTCGAGACCACCGAGACACAGATCGTCTGCGACGACGCCGGCCGCATCGAGAAGATCGTGCCGCGCGTGCGCACCGAGGCGCACAAGCTGATCGAAGAGTCGATGCTCGCGGCCAACGTCTGCGCGGCCGAGTTCATCACCGCCGGCGAGCACCCGAGCCTGTACCGCGTGCACGAGGGTCCCACGCCCGAGAAGCGGCTGGTGCTGCAGGGCTACCTGAAGGCGCTGGGTATCGGACTGCACCTCAGCGACGACCCGGGTCCGGGCGAGTTCCAGGCCATCGCGCAAGCGACGCAGGGTCGACCCGACGCGACGCAGATCCACACCATGCTGCTGCGCTCGATGCAGCAGGCGATCTACACCTCGACCAACGCCGGCCACTTCGGACTGGCCTACGGCGCCTACACGCACTTCACGAGCCCGATCCGGCGTTACCCGGACCTGCTGGTGCACCGTGTCATCAAGGCGCTGCTCGGTTCGCGGCGCTACCACCTGGCACCGAGCGAACACACACGCGTCCCCGAAGTGCGCCGCGGCGGCAAGGTCGCGCACCGACCGGTCAAGCCGCTGTCGCAGGAGATGGCGCTGTGGGAATCCGTGGGCGCGCATTGCAGCGCCAATGAGCGCCGCGCCGACGAGGCTTCACGCGACGTCGAGGCCTGGCTCAAGTGCCGCTACATGCGCGAGCACCTGGGCGAGGAATTCGGCGGCACCGTGAGCGCGGTCACGAGCTTCGGCCTCTTCGTGACGCTCGACGCCCTCTACGTCGAGGGCCTGGTGCACATCACCGAACTCGGCGGCGAGTACTACCGCTTCGACGAGGCGCGCCAGGAGCTGCGTGGCGAGCGCACCGGCATCCGCTACGCCGTCGGCGCAAGGGTGCGGGTGCAGGTCAGTCGCGTCGATCTGGACAGCCGCAAGATCGATTTCCGCATGGTGCGCGAAGGCGAGGGCGAGCGGCCACCGGTTCGCGGCGACAAGGCGCGCACGCCGGGCACCGCCGTCGATGAAGTGGCCAGCGTGCGTGCCGCCGACCGTGCCGTGAAGGTGGCCACACGTGCGGTCAAGGGCAAGGTGCCGTCGGAAGCCGGCGCACGTTCGCGCAAGCCCGGCGCCCAGCGGCCGGCGCCCAAGCCGCGCACGCGGCGCTGAGTGGCGCCGCAGCTCAGGGCTGTCCCGAGCTCACGCTGCAGGCGCCGCCAGGCCCTCAACTGCCGCGCCTGCAGCACACCCGGCTGCCCGGGCATGCTGTCGTCGCCCAACAGCCTTCGCCGACATGGACCAGCACCCTCATGCAGCGGCATTGACGCCTGCCCTTGCATGCTCGGAAACCCCTCCACACCGTTCAAGTACCGCATGATGAAACAGAAGGTCAGGGTTACAGCCTATTTTGTAAGTTTCTGTTGGCTCGTCGTCAGAAACCGGTCAGAACCGCGATCAACAGTGCACTCCAAGCCATCGCAGACCTGCGGTGGCCCGCCGGGCGCGGGGCGAGGACGCCGCGCCCGGCTGATGCTGCTTCATCGCATGGAGGGGACGACGTGACCGAACTAACGCTGGAAAAACGCACAGAGCATTGGCGCCGCACGCGCAGGCTGACGATCGTGCACTTGCTTGTCTGGTTCGTGTTTGCCTACTTGGTGCACTGGTTCGCTTCTTCGCTGAACGCCATCAACTTCTTCGGCTGGCCCCTGGGTTACTACTTCGCGGCGCAGGGTTCGCTGGCCGCGTTCGTGATCCAGTTGTTCGTCTTCAACTATCAACAGCACGCCATCGACGTCGAGTTCGATGTGGCGGAAGACGAAAGCTAAAGGGAGCACATCATGGCAATGCAATGGGAAGGCAAGTCCTTCATCGACAACCTGCCGAAGATCTACGGCATCTACACCGGCGGCTTCCTGGCGTTCTTCGCGTTGATGGCCGTGTTGGAGCAGATGGGTGTGGGCGCCGACGTCATCGGCATCCTGTTCCTCGCCTTCACGATCGTCATCTACGCTTTCATCGGCATCCTGTCGCGAACGATGGCGGTCGACGCCTATTACGTCGCGGGGCGCAGCGTGCCACCGGTGTTCAACGGCATGGCGACCGCGGCCGACTGGATGTCGGGCGCATCCTTCGTCGCCATGGCCGGCGGCATCTTCATGGCCGGTTACGGCTACATGGCCTTCGTCGTCGGCTGGACGGGCGGCTACATCCTGGTGGCCACGCTGATGGCGCCTTACCTGCGCAAGTTCGGCTGCTACACGGTGCCCGACTTCATCGGTACGCGTTACGGCGGCAAGCTCTCGCGCTTCTGTGCCGTCGTGGTGCTGGTGGTGGCGTCGTTCACCTACGTGACGGCGCAGATCACCGCCACCGGCACGATCGCGGCGCGCGCGCTGCAGATCCCGTTCGAGGCCGGCGTGTGGTTCGGTCTGGCCGGCATCCTGGTGTGCTCGATGCTCGGCGGCATGCGCGCGGTGACCTGGACCCAGGTCGCGCAATACATCGTGCTGATCGTGGCCTACCTGGTGCCGATCTTCTGGATGTCCATCGTGCAGGGCTTCGGGGTGCTGCCGCACTTCAGCTACGGCGGCGCGGTCCAGCGCATCATGGAACTCGAACCGGTGATCGGTGTCGGCACCGCGGCCGCCAAGGCGCAGCCCGGGCTGGCGATACTGTCGACGCTGCATGCGACACCGAAGGAAGGCGCGCTGGCAGCGTGGCAGTTCGCGACCCTGGTCGCGTGCATGATGATCGGCACGGCCTCGCTGCCGCACATCCTGATGCGCTACTTCACGACGCCTTCGGTGCGTGACGCGCGCAACTCGGTGGCCTGGTCGCTGTTCTTCATCTTTCTGCTGTACTTCTCGTCGCCCGTGCTGGCCACGCTCAGCAAGCTGCAGATGATCGACCCCAATCTGGCGACGTCGATCATCGGCAAGTCGATCGAGGAGGTGCTGAAGCTCGAGTGGATCCAGAAGTGGAGCGCGATCGGACTGCTCAAGATCGTCGACGGCAACGGCGACGGCATCCTGCAGATCAACGAGTTCTTCCTCAACGCCGACATCATCGTGCTGGCCACGCCGGAGATGGCCGGTCTGCCTTACGTGATCTCGGGCCTGGTCGCTGCCGGCGGCATGGCCGCGGCGATGTCCACCGCCGACGGCCTGCTGCTGGCGATGGCCAACGCGCTGTCCCACGACCTGTACTACAAGATCATCGATCCCAAGGCCGAGACCCGCAAACGCCTGCTCACGGCGCGCATCCTGCTGCTGGTGATCGGCGCCGCCGGTGCGCTGGTGGCGAGCCTGAAGCTGACCGGTATCCTGGGGGCCGTGGCCTGGGCCTTCTGCTTCGCGATGTCGGGCCTGTTCTTCCCGCTCGTGCTCGGCGTGTGGTGGAAACGCGCCAACCGGGCCGGGGCGATCGCCGGCATGGTCGTCGGCCTGGGGGCCGGCTGGTGGTACCTGCTGGCGGTGCGCAACCCGAAAGAGTGGTATGGCATCGCCGAGCCGTGGCTGGGCTTGAACGACCTGCGCTTCGGCATCGTCGGTGTCGTGGCCAGCCTGATCGCGATGGTCGTCGTCACCCTGCTCACGCCGGCGCCCGACGAAGAGACCCAGCGCATGGTCGACGCGGTGCGCATCCCCAGGGGCGATACCATCCTGGGCGGGGTGCACTGAGGACGCGGTGTACCGCCCGCCGGGTGCGGGCGGCTGTTCACGCAAGCCGGGGCGAGGTCACTCGCCCCGGCTTTTCTTGCGCCGGCGTCCGACCACCAGTGGGTTCAGGATGCAGCCCGGCGAGCGCACGTCGCGCGACGCTTTGAACGTGATGGAGTCGAACTTTCGAGATGACTGAGCACATCCCAGTCTGGGCAGTGGTGATCGACTATGCGCTGGGCATGGTCATGTGGACGCTGATCGGCCGCTTCGGCATGCGCCTGTTCCTGCCCGAGGACAGCAAGTTCTTCTTCAGCCGCTTCTTCATCAAGGTGACGGACCCGCTGCTGCGGTTGTTCGCGCCCATCACGCCGGGCTTCCTGATCCCGGCAATGGTGCCGCTGTACGTCGCATGGTTCTTCTACATGTTTCGCTTCTACGTCATGCCCTGGCTGCTCGGGTATTCCGTCATGGGCATGCTGTCGTTCCCGCTGGAGGGCGAGATCGCACGCGGCATCTACCACATCAGCCGCCTGATCCGGCCATGAAGGCTGCCGGCGCAGGCCGGCGGCAGCCGCGTCGTCGCGGGTTCAGCCGGCGATGCCCAGCACGGCAGGTGCGTCCAGGCAGCGGCGCAGGTCGCGCCGCACTTCCTGCCAGCGAAAGCGGATCGAGTTGGTCACGATGCCCTCGTCAAGCTGCTTGAGTTCGTCGACGACGGGCGCCCAGCGCACCAGCGCCGCCGGGCTGGCGCTGAACGCCTGGTCGCCGTCGTCGACGGCTTGCCAGTCGCAAGCTGCCATCCGCTCGCGCACCTGCCGCGCATGCGCGGCGAACTCGTCGCCGGCGTCGGGCGGAATGCCGGTCTCCTCGAGGATGCCGGCCACCAGGTTCTGCATCAGCGCGCCGACCCCGGTCGCCGACGCGCCCGGAGCGCGCGCCAGCAGGCCGCCGGCATAGACCGCGAGGTCCGACATGCAGTCCAGCCAGACATGCCACTTGGCGATGTTGATGCTGGCCACGAACGGGTCGTCGTCGAACAACTCCGGGTAGCGCATGCCGGCGCGCGTGCGCAGGTAGCCGTACAGCGAAGTCTGGGCGATGAAGCTGGCGCGCGTCTGCACGAAGCGCGCGAGGCCGGCGGTGTCGTGCACCGGCTCCAGCTGCATCGGCCGTGCCAGGCCGACGTACTCGAGCAGCATGCGCATCCATTGCGCCGGCTCCCAGCGGAACCTGGGGCCCGTCCTCGTTGTTCCGCTGGCCGGTCGCGGGCGGCGCACGACCCGAGCCGAGAACGGCCCCGGCGCCGGGCGCGCCGGCAACGGGTCGGGTGACGGGGGTGGTGGTTCTCGGGTCATGGTGGGCGGCCCGTGCGGCCTGATGCTGGAGACAGCGCATTGTCGCCGCTCGCAGGTGCACCCCGCCCAGGGGTCGGCCCCGACCGCAGTGTTGCGGGGCAGCCTTGAGCGGGACATGTGGCCGTGCCTGCGCACGGATTCTCGCCAAGGGAGAGACCTGTGCGCTGCCTGACGGCGCACGGCATCAGGGCGCTGCGCGAAAGCCGATGGCAAGAGCCTGCCCACGTGGTGGAGGTTGGTCCACATTCATGAGCCGCTGGCCGGTCGGGTGCCTATACTTTGCACGATGACGGGGCGCAAGAACAGGTGAGTTGCAGGAGACATGCATGGGCCTGGCCACTGGCATCCGCAAGCGCGGGTTTCGCAACTGGCACGAGCGCGAACTGCTGAGCAGCCACGGCTGGCTGGTCTTGACGCTGTTGTGCGCAGTGGCGTCGTTCTTCGCCCTCGAGTCGATGATCGGCAACCCCGCGTGGTCCAACCGCGCAACGAACGCGCTTGCGATCTTCGTGTCTGGCGCTGTCGGCGTCGTCGCGTTGCGGCGCTTCCTGCACCAGCTGGTGCGCGCGCAGACGGCCGCCAGCCAGGCGGTGTGTACGCAGTGCGGGACCTACGGGCGGCTGGCCGTCGTCACCGAGGATCGCGCCAAGTCGTGGGTGCGAGTCCGTTGCCGCAATTGCGCGCATGAGTGGGCGATGGACGACTCCTAGGGATCCCGACAGGCGCCGGGCCAGTGGCGCGGACGCATGGGCACCCAAGACGCAGCGCCGACCTGCAAGGAGCGAGCGGCCAGCATCGAGCAGCGCCGATCACCGCGCCGGCAGGCCAGCCAATGCTTCGACCAGGTCGGCAGCGCGCAGCGGGCCGGATCTGCCCGCTGCGGTGTACAGGTCGGCCGCACGACCGTGTTGCCACGCGGCCGCCGCAGCCACGTCGGCTGCAGCCACGTCGGGCAGTTGCGCCCACAGCCCGGCGGCCCAGCCGGCGAGCACATCACCGGTGCCGGCACTGGCCAGTGCAGCGTTGCCCGTCGGGTTGATGTGCAGGAGGTGGCCCGGCGCGGCGACGACGCTGCCGGAGCCCTTCAACAGCACGGTGGCGCCGGTGTCCGCTGCCAACTGCAGCGCGGCGGCCAGGCGGTCATGTTGTACCTCGGCGCTGCTGGTGCGCAGCAGCCGTGCCGCTTCCAGCGGGTGGGGCGTGAGCAGCGTGGCCAGGCCGCGTGCGGCGCGTGCCAGCAGCAGCGGCTGCAGGCCGGGGTCCTTGGCCAGAGCGTTGAGCGCGTCGGCGTCGAGCACCAGCCGCGCCGCGTGCGACAGCAGCGGTGGCAGGGCTGCCCGCACGGCGTCGCCGCCGCCACAACCACAAACCACCGTGGTCTGTGCCAGCAGCGCCGGCGGCGACTGCCACCATGCTGCGCGCGACATCAGCTCGGGCCGCGCCGGGTCTAACGTGGCCGCGGCGTCATCGAGCAGGCTGCAGTAGGTCCGCCCAGCGCCTGCCGCCAGCGCGGCACGCGCAGCCAGCCAGGCCGCGCCCACCATGCCGGGGGCGCCACCGACCACGGCGACGTCGCCGAAACTGCCCTTGTGCGCGCCATGGGGGCGTGGCAGGCGGGCGGGACGGCCACTCAGCCAGGCGCTGGGCGTGCCTGCGGCCACGCCCAGCGTGTCGAGCCAGAGTTCACCCACCTGATCACGGCCATGGCCGGTGCAGCAGCCGGGCTTGAGCGTCAGCAGTGCCAGCGTGGCGGTGGCGCGCACCGCCGCTGAGCCGAGCAGGGCGCCCGTGTCGGGGTGCAGGCCCGAGGGCAGATCGACCGCCAGCACCACTGCCTGCAGGGCATTGATGGTCTGGATGGCGGCCGCGATCGCGCCCTCCGGGGCGCGACGTGCGCCGATGCCGAGCAGGGCGTCGATGGCGAGGTCGGCACCGTCTTTGCAGATGCGATCGACATGGACGGCGACACCCGCCGCCACGGCCTGGTGCAGGGCCTGTGCAGCGTCGGCGGGCAGACGTTCCGGGTCGGCGAGCAGACAGACACTCACGGCCTTGCCGGCAAGGTGCAGGTGGCGGGCGGCCACCAGGCCATCGCCGCCGTTGTTGCCTGGACCGGCCCAGACCTGCACCTGCCGTGCGTGGGGCGCCGATGCCAGCGCCAGCCGTGCCACGGCCAAGCCGGCGCGCTCCATCAGCGCATGCGGTGCGTGCCGGGCCAGCGCGGCCGCTTCGGCAGCACGCGAAGCCGCCGCATCGTGCAGCGGCCAGGGGCCGCCGGCCGGATCGATGCGGGTGATGCCGCCAGGGCTGCTCATGCGGTGATTGTCGCGCCGCGGCGTGCCGGACAGACGCAGGGCGCCGTGCTCAGCGCAGACGCGCGGCGGTCAGGCCCGTCAGGTCCAGCGGCGCTTCACGTCCGGCGACGCGTTCGGCGAGCACGCGCGCCGAGCCGCAGGCCAGCGCCCAGCCGCTCGAGCCGTGGCCCAGGTTGAGCCAGATGCCGGACGCGCCGCTCTCGCCCAATACGGGCGGGCCATCGGGCAGCATTGGACGCGCGCCCTTCCAGTGCTGCGCCTCGCGGCGGAGCGCGGCGCCAGGGAACCAGTCATCGAGCACGCGATACAGCGTGCGCAGCGGGGCGGGGTCCAGCCGGTCCAGGCGGCCACCGATCTCGGCGCCGCCGGCCACGCGGATGCGCTGGCCCAGGCGCGTGATGGCGACCTTGTATTTCTCGTCCATCAGCGCCGCCCGCGGCCCGAGATGCGGGTGGCCGTCGATGTGTCGCAGCGGCGCCGTGACCGAGTAACCGTGGACCGGCGCCAGCGGCAGCTTGATGCCGATCGAGGCCAGCAGCGCGTTGGCCTGCACGCCGGCGCAGACGACGACGGCGTCGAAGGCGTGGCGCTGGCCGTCGCCGGTGACGAGTTCCGGCGCCGGGCCGGGCGCCATGGCGCGCACGTCGGCATCGAAGCGAAAGCGGGCTCCCAGTCGTTGTGCTTCGGCCTTCAGCAGGTGCGCGAAGTGGCGGCAGTTGCCCACGCCGTCGTGCGGCAGGTGGATTGCCGCCAGCAGCGGCGTGTCGGGGTTGAGCCCGGGTTCGATGACGCGGCAGCGCGCGGCGTCGACCACGTCGTGCGTCACGCCCAGTTCGCGCAGCAGCGCCAGGCCGCGTTGCGCCAGCGCCAGCTCACGCTGGGTGCGCAGCAGCACCATGAAGCCCGGCATCTGCTCGTAGTCCAGCCGCAGCGTGCGCGTCAGCTCCAGCAGCCGCTCGCGGCTGAAGTGCGCCAGGCGCTGCATCACCACGCGGTTCGCCTGGTGCACCTGCGGGCGGCAGGCGCGCCACCAGCGCCACAGCCACGGCAGTTGCGCCAGCGCACCGAAGCCACCCAGGCGCACCGGTGCGTGGCGGCTCAGCAACTGGCTCAGCACCGTCCAGGGCATGCCCGGCGCGGCCCACGGCGTGACGTAGCCGGGCGCCACGACACCGGCGTTGGCGTAGCTGCCCTCGGCGGCGACGCTGCCGCGGCGCTCGAACACGGTGACCTCGAATCCCAGTGCGGCCAGCTCGTAGGCGGTGGTGACGCCGACGATGCCGGCGCCGACGATGGCGACACGCATCGTCAAGCTCCGGCTCGGTAGGTACCGCGTGCTAAAATCTGCAGGTTTGCCTCGAACGAGGTTGAGATGGTGGGAGGTGCGGCGCTGTGCGCTGGCCCGCCCCGGCCGTCTCCGCCGAGTGCAGGACAGAGGCAGACAAATCGCGAACCCGACCGAACCAAAGGTGTCGTTGCGTTGCGTGGCGGTTCTTCACGAACCGCTCAGCGGCCAGCGATCGAGCGGCGGGATTCTAGACCCAACCTTCGGAGTTTCCATGACAGTCTCGATGCGTGAAATGCTGGAAGCGGGCGTCCATTTCGGACACCAGACCCGTTTCTGGAACCCCAAGATGGCACCGTACATCTACGGCCATCGCAACAAGATCCACATCATCAACCTCGAGAAGACGCAGCCGCTCTTCGAGGACGCGATGAAGTACGTGCGCAAGCTCGCCAGCAAGCGCGGCACCATCCTCATGATCGGCACCAAGCGCCAGGCGCGCGATGTCATCGCGATGGAAGCGCATCGCTGCGGCATGCCCTTCGTCGACCAGCGCTGGCTCGGCGGCATGCTCACCAACTTCAAGACGGTGAAGGGCTCGCTGAAGAAGCTCAAGGAAATGCAGGTGGCCAAGGACGCCGGCATGGACGCCATGATCAAGAAGGAGGCCCTGATGTTCGACCGCGAACTGGCCAAGCTCGAGAAGGACATCGGCGGCATCCAGGACATGGCCGCGCTGCCCGACGCCATGTTCGTCATCGACGTCGGATACCACAAGATCGCGGTGCTGGAGGCCAAGAAGCTGGGTATTCCGGTGATCGGCATCGTCGACACCAACCACTCGCCGATCGGCATCGACTACGTGATCCCCGGTAACGACGACTCGGCCAAGGCGGTTGCGCTGTACGCCCGCGCCGTCGCCGATGCCGTGCTGGAAGGCAAGGCCAACGCCACCACCGACGTGGTGCAGGCGGTCGCCGGCGGCGACGAATTCGTCGAAGTCAGCGAAGGAGCCTGATCGTCAGACGTCGCGGCAGCGGCGCTGAGGGCGCCACGCTGCCGCACACGCCACCGGGCCGCCCCGCGCCCGGTGGTCGACCGTATTTCATGGAGAGATCGATGCCCGCAATCACTGCAAGCATGGTGGCCGAACTGCGCGCCAAGACCGACGCGCCGATGATGGAGTGCAAGAAGGCGCTCACCGAAGCCGACGGCGACGCCGCCCGCGCCGAGGAAATCCTGCGCGTCAAGCTCGGCAGCAAGGCCAGCAAGGCCGCCTCGCGCATCACCGCCGAAGGCGTGATCGCCGCCGCCGTGGGCGGCACCACCGGCGCGCTGGTCGAAGTCAACTGCGAAACCGACTTCGTGTCGAAGAACGAATCCTTCATGGCCTTCACCAAGGGCTGCGCTGCGCTTGTGGCCGAACACAACCCGGCCGACGTGCCGGCGCTGTCGGCGCTGCCGCTGTCGCAGGACGGCTTCGGCCCGACGGTGGAAGACGTGCGCAAGGGCCTGATCGGCAAGATCGGCGAGAACATGTCGGTGCGCCGCTTCAAGCGCTATGCCGGCGGCGGCGCGCTGGCCCACTACCTGCACGGCACGCGCATCGGCGTCATCGTCGAATACACGGGCGACGAGGTCGCGGCCAAGGACGTGGCCATGCACGTGGCGGCGATGAAGCCCAAGGCGCTGGCCACCAGCGACGTGCCGGCGGCGCTGATCGAAGTCGAGCGCCGTGTCGCAGCCGAGAAGGCCGCCGAAGACGCGGCCAAGGCGGTGGCCGAGGGCAAGCCGGTGCAGTCGCCCGAGATCGTGGCCAGGCGCGTCGAAGGTTCGGTGCAGAAGTTCCTGAAGGAAGTCTCGCTGCTGAACCAGCCCTTCGTCAAGAACGACAAGCAGACCGTGGAACAGATGCTCAAGGAAAAGGCCACCCGGGTGGCTGGCTTCACGCTCTACGTGGTGGGCGAGGGCATCGAGAAGAAGGTCGACGACTTTGCCGCCGAAGTGGCCGCGCAGGTGGCAGCGGCCAAGGCGCAGTAAGGCGGATCCGGGCATCGGGGGCCCATGATGCGCCCCTTACACTGCAAGCTTTGCATGGAGTTGAGTCGATGCCGGCTTACAAGCGCATCCTGCTGAAGCTGTCGGGCGAAGCCCTGATGGGCGACGACGCCTACGGCATCAACCGCGCCACCATCGTGCGCATGGTGCGCGAGGTGCAGGAAATCTCGCGCCTGGGCTGCGAGGTCGCGGTGGTCATCGGCGGCGGCAACATCTTCCGCGGCGTGGCCGGCGGATCGGTGGGCATGGACCGCGCCACCGCCGACTACATGGGCATGCTGGCCA
>JAUXVE010000056.1 GCA_030680415.1 Rubrivivax sp. | reverse complement strand
TCCCCAGAGGCTGTCAAGCCCGGGAAAGTACGCTGTTTTGGAAGATCAAAGTTCAAATCGGCACCAAACAAAATCGGCCGCTAGACCGCGCCAATGCTTACGAATCGGCTCGACGAGGCTCGTTCAACCGGACAGTAGTGTAGTTCTTCCGTGTCGCATCGAGGCGGCTGGAACCGGGCAAGACGGCAGAGCCTCACGACCGACGTGCCCGGGAGTGATCAACAACCCCTGAAAGGAATCATCATGAAGACGAAGTTTGCAGCCACCGCACTCATCATCGCCACCGGCCTGGTCGCTGGCGCCCCCTCCTTCGCCGAAGTTGCCCGCGACCAGGTGAAGGCCGAGTTGGCAGCCGCCGTGCGCAGCGGTGACATCGTTGTTACTGCGGAGACCGGCCTCGGCCTCAACCAGTTGTACCCGGGCCTCTATCCGGCAAAGCAGGTGGCAGCGACCCTGACGCGTGAACAAGTCAAGACCGAACTCGCGGCTGCCGAACGCAGCGGTGACGTCGTGGCGAACGGAGAGATCGGCCTCAAGCTCAAGGAGCTGTACCCGAGCCGCTATCCGGTCACGCAGGTGCAATCGAGTGTCACTCGAGCGCAAGTGACGGCCGAATTGAACGAAGCCATGCGTACCGGTGACTTCATGGCCAGCGGCGAGATCGGCGGCAAGTGCAAGGAACTCCACCCGAACATGCATCCGGCGTCCTGAGGCCGCGATAGCATCACGCTGCAAGGAGCCGACATGAAACGGCTGCTCGTTACCCTCAGCGGCGTCTTCTCGCTCGTGGCAACGCTCCCGGCGCTTGCCGGCCCGGACTGGGTCCTCATCGACAAGGCACACAAGAACAGACGGCAGGCAGCGCTTGCGCCGGCGGGTCAGGCCAGCATGCCGGTGCCTTCGGCGAGCAGGCTGGACTGTCCGCCGCCGTCGCTGGTGCTGCCGCTCGCGCACGGGCCGCGAGCGCTCACCACGCCAGCAATGAACCAGGTGCGCAAGGCCCGCCACGAGGCGCGCGTGAAGGCGTGTCAAGAGGCGCAGCGCTGAATCGTCCTGGCATCACGTCTGCAGGAGCACCGAAGACCACTTCGCCCACCATCCCGTTGCGCCAGCACCAGCCGCTGAAACGACGGAAGGGGAGATCCGCAAGTCGACAGGGAAATGAAAAGACTCACCACCAGACACGGCGAGATCCGCAACCTCGGCATGCCAGCGATGACCATGGTCTTCCAGATTCACGACGGCGTGATGCTGGATCGGCTGAAAGCAGGCGACAAGGTCCGTTTCAAGGCTGAAGACAGCGGCAGTGGACTCGTGGTCATCGCAGTCAAGGCGGTCAAATAATGGTCTCGCACGAGGTCGGAGCCACGCAAGCGTTCGATACCGAACAGACACTTCCGGTCGGTCGGCCTAGCTTGTTCTTTGCTGATTGGACTCGTCGTTCCAAAAAGGAGAGATCATGGAAAAGTTGCTCGCGCTCGTTGTCGCCAGTGCGTCTGCGCTGGCCAGTAGTGGCGCCTTGGCCCAGAGCGGCATGATGAATGGCGGCATGTGGGGCGGTGGCTGGATGGGCGGATACGGTGGCGTCTGGGGCCCGATCCTGCTCGTTGTCGTGATCGGGCTCGTGGCATGGATCGTCATGCAAAGGCGAAAGTGAGGCGAATGGAATCGCCGCCATGATCACCCGCTGAACGCTTGACGATGGGCCCTGGATGCTTCCGCTGAGCGATGTGGCCTCGGGGCGACCGCCCGGATGGGACTTTCGGGGACGCAGCAAACCTCGCAGTACTTGAACTGCATAGCATCCACGACAAACGTGTCGCGCGTGCCCCGCTCGTAGGCTGCCGGTACCCTGCCGCCGCGCGCGAGCATCGACATCCGTACGCCGTGCACGTGCATGGGGTGTGCCATGCCCGTGGCGTTGACGAACCTCCAGACTTCAACCGTGCCGGCGGGAATGCGGTTGATGTCGAAGCTGCGGCCATTGATCGTGAACCGGCTGCCCATCATGTCGCCGTCCAGAGTGAACGAGCGCACCGTTGCGCCAGCACCGGCAACGACCACCACTGGCGCGGCGGTCAGGCCGGCGGGTGGCGCGTCTATCGCATGGAGCCGCCTTGGCAGGGAGACGCGGATCTTCATCGCCGCGACCTCCGATGAACTCGACGACCGTGCGCCCGTGCCCATGCCCACGATGCCCATGCCCATGCCCATGCCCATTCCACCAACGGGCGTGCTCGCATGGCAGATCGTCTCCTGGCCACTGGCCGCGCCGCTGAAGTCCCCCAGCAGCTCGGCCCGTTCGCCCGGCGCCAGCGTGATGGAGGGTCGTGTGACGGGTGTGGCCCGCAGACCGGCCTCGTTGGCGATCTGCGCGACCCCGATGGGCCCAGGCGCAGCGTCAAGGTGGGCGCATTGCACCCGTTGAGCAGGCGCAAGCGGACCCACTGCCGGGGCGCCTGCCAAATGGGGTAACAGGGCTCATGGCGACCAGGTCGCCGGAGACAGGGGACGGCATCAGTCGGCTGCGTCCGCCGCAAGCATCGGCGCTGCCGTGAGTGCAGGCGGCTGTCGCTGTTCGCGCCGCAGTTGCCACTGCTTGACCAGCGCATACAGCGCCGGGATGACACCGAGCGTCAGCACCGTCGACGAGATCATGCCGCCGACCATCGGCGCGGCGATGCGGCTCATGACCTCCGAACCGGTGCCGGAGCCCCACATGATCGGCAGCAGACCGGCCATGATGGCGACCACGGTCATCATCTTCGGCCGCACGCGCTCGACGGCGCCTTCCATGACGGCCGCGTACAGGTCGCTCGCGCCTGGCAGGCGGCCCTCGAGGCGGCAACGCTCCTTCGCCTCTTCCCAGGCGTGGTCCAGGTAGATCAACATCACCACGCCAGTCTCCGCAGCGACGCCGGCCAGCGCGATGAAGCCGACGGCTACCGCCACCGACAGGTTGTAGTCGAGCCACCACATCAGCCAGATGCCGCCCACCAACGCAAAGGGCACCGACAGCATGACGATGAAGGTCTCGGTCAGGCGCCTGAAGTTCAGGTACAGCAGCAGGAAGATCAACAGCAGGGTTACCGGCACCACGATCTTCATCTTCTCGATCGCACGTTCCATGGCCTCGAACTGGCCGCTCCAGGTGATGTAGTAGCCGGCCGGGAATTTCACCTGCTCGTTCACGGCCTTGCGTGCATCGGCCACGTAGCTGCCGATGTCACGGCCGCGGATATCGACGAAGATGTAGGCGGACAGCAGCGCGTTTTCGGTGCGTATGCCCGGCGTGCCGCGTGCGACCACCACCTTGGCCACCTGGCCCAGCGGCACCATCGCGCCGCCCATGATCGGTACCAGCACTTCGCGCTCGATCTGCTGCGGGTTGGATCGCAGTTCACGCGGGTAGCGCACCGTGACGCCGAAGCGTTCGCGGCCTTCCACCGTGGTAGTGACCATCTCGCCGCCGAGCGCGGTGCCGATCACGTCCAGCAACTCGCCGACCGACAGGCCGTAGCGTGCCAGCGCCTCGCGGTTGGGCTCGATGTTGAGGTAGCTTGCACCCGTCAACCGTTCGGCAAAGGCCGAGGTCGTGCCGGGCACCGTCTTCACGACCGCCTCGATCTCCTTGGCCAGCTTTTCCATCTCGCCCAGGTCCTTGCCGAAGACCTTGATGCCGATCGGCGTGCGGATGCCGGTCGACAACATGTCGATGCGCGCCTTGATCGGCATCGTCCAGGCGTTGGAGATGCCGGGGAACTGCAGCGCCTGGTCCATCTCGGCGATCAGCTTGTCGGTCGTCATGCCCGCTCGCCACTCTTCCTGCGGTTTCAGGTTAATGACGGTCTCGAACATCTCCACCGGGGCGGGGTCGGTGGCCGTGTTGGCGCGGCCGGCCTTGCCGTAGACCGAACTCACCTCGGGGAAGCTCTTGATGATCTTGTCCTGCGTCTGCAGCACCTCGGCGGCCTTGGTGATCGACATGCCCGGCAGCGAGGTCGGCATGAACAGCAGCGTGCCCTCGTTGAGCGTGGGCATGAATTCGCTGCCGAGCTTCGAGGCCGGGACCCAGGTCGCCGCCATCGCGACCACGGCCAGCGCGATGGTGAGCCCCTTCCAGCGCATCACCGCCTCGATGATCGGGCGGTAGACCCAGATCAGGAAGCGGTTCACCGGGTTCTTCGCCTCCGGCATGATCTTGCCGCGGATGAACAGCAGCATCAGCACCGGCACCAATGTCACCGACAGCAGCGATGCGCCGGCCATCGCGAAGGTCTTGGTGTAGGCCAGCGGCGAGAACAGCCGCCCCTCCTGCGACTCCAGCGTGAAGACCGGCAGGAACGACACCGTGATGATGAGCAGCGAGAAGAACAGCGCCGGCCCCACCTCCTGGCAAGCGGCGATCATCGCCTGGGCACGCTCCTTGAAGGCGTGAACGGGTTTCAGCCGGTCCAGCCGCTCCAGGTGCTTGTGCGCGTTCTCGATCATCACGATCGCGGCGTCCACCATCGCGCCGATGGCGATCGCGATGCCGCCCAGGCTCATCAGGTTGGAGTTCATGCCCAGCAGCCGCATCGCGATGATCGAGATCAGCACGCCCACCGGCAGCATCAGGATCGCTACCAGCGCCGAGCGCACGTGCATCAGGAAGACGACGCACACCAGGGCGACGATGATGCTTTCTTCGACCAGCGTCCACGACAGGTTCTTGATCGCGCGGTGGATGAGGTCAGAGCGGTCGTAGACGGCCTGGATCGTCACCCCTTCGGGCAGCCCGCCCGAGATCTCGTCGACCTTGGCCTTGAGGTTGTGGATGACCTCGAGCGCGTTCTGCCCGAAACGCGACATCGCGATGCCCGAGACGACCTCGCCCTCCCCGTTCAGCTCTGACAGTCCGCGCCTTTCGTCGGGCGCCATCTCGACGCGGGCGATGTCACGGATCAGCACCGGCGTGCCGCCCTCGGCCTTGACGACGAGCATCTCGATGTCGGCCTTGCCGCGCAGGTAGCCCATGCCGCGCACCATGTACTCGGTCTCGGCCATCTCGACGACGCGCCCGCCGACGTCGCGGTTGGAGTCGCGGATCACCTGAGACACTTTCATCAGCGGGATGCCGTAGCTGCGCAGCTTGAGGGGATCGACGGTGACCTGATAGGTCTGCACGAAGCCGCCGATCGACGCCACCTCCGCCACGCCCTGCGCCTTGGTGAGCTGGTAACGCACGTACCAGTCCTGGATCGTGCGCAGTTCCGCCAGGGTCCTGTCCTTGGCCAGCAGGGCGTACTGGTAGACCCAGCCCACACCGGTGGCGTCGGGCCCGAGCGACGGCGACACCCCCTTGGGCAGCCGGCTGGACGCGAAGTTCAGGTACTCGAGCACGCGGCTGCGCGCCCAGTAGATGTCGGTGCCGTCGTCGAAGATGACGTAGACGAACGAGGCGCCGAAGAACGAGAAACCACGCACGACCTTGGACTGCGGCACCGCCAGCATCGCGGTGGTCAGCGGGTAGGTCACCTGGTCTTCCACGACCTGCGGCGCCTGGCCCGGGTATTCGGTGTAGACGATGACCTGCACGTCCGACAGGTCGGGCAGGGCGTCGAGCGGCGTCTTCATCACGGCGACGCCGCCGCCGATGATGATGAACAGCGTGGCGAGCAGGACCAG
Source organism: Rubrivivax sp. (assembly GCA_030680415.1). Taxonomy (GTDB): domain Bacteria; phylum Pseudomonadota; class Gammaproteobacteria; order Burkholderiales; family Burkholderiaceae_C; genus Rubrivivax. The sequence goes on along the minus strand of JAUXVE010000056.1, from coordinate 113,066 downwards.
GAACGGATTCCTGCCCGACCACTGGATGATCTTGGCCAGCATGGTGTCCTCGCCTCAGTGGCCGCTGTGGCTGTTCTTGCCCGCGCTCGATGCCGGCGCTGCCTTCGCGGCAGGCAAGGCCGTGAGCTTGGTCACCACGTACTCGCCGGGCTGTCGTTCGACGAACTCGAAGCTCACCGCCTGCCCGGGCTTCAGGCCGCTCAGCAGCGATGCGTTGGCAGCCTTGAACTCCATCGTCATCGCCGGCCATTTCAGGCTGGCGACAGGGCCGTGGTTGAGGCTGAGCGTGCCGGCCTTGGGGTCGACGCTGTCGATGCTGCCCTCGGCCTGGTGGCCGACGGCCGCCGCGGCGCCGCCGGTGCCGGCAGCCGGGCCCGGGCCCGCCATACCGCCGATCACGGCCTTCAGGTTGCTCTCGGCGTCGATCAGGAAGTTGGCGGCCACGACGACCTGTTCACCCTCGGCCACCCCCTTGACAACCTCGACGAAGTTCTCGCCCCGGCCACCGAGTTCCACTTCGCGCGGCTCGAACCGCCCCTCCTGGACCTGCACGAGCACCAGGCGCCGTGTGCCGGTGTCGATGACCGCCGAGTCCGGCACGGTGAGCACCGGCTTCGTGCCGCCGACGGCCAGCTCCACCTGCGCGAACATCGCGGGCTTGAGCCGCTGGCCCGGGTTGGCCAGTTCCACGCGAACGGGAACGCTGCGCGTTTCAGCCGTCAGCGTGGGGTAGACGTAAGTGATGCGGCCGCTGAACACCTCGTTCGGGTAGGCAGTGATGCTGACGCGCGCCTTGGCACCCGTCTTGACCAGACCGATGTCCTGTTCAGGCAGGTCGGCAATGACCCACACCGACGACAGGTCGGTCACCTGGTAGAGCATCTCGCCGGGCATGAAGCGCATGCCTTGCAGTGCCTTTTTTTCGGTGACGACGCCGGACACCGGCGACGAGAAGGTGACGGTGCGCTGCGGCTGACCCGTCTTCACCAGGGTCTCCAGCTGTGCGGGCGACAGTTCCCAGTGGCGCAGGTGGGCCAGGCTCGACTCGGTCAACTGCTTCATGCCGCCCCGCGCATCGGCGCCCGCTTCCTTCATCGCCTGCATGCCCTGCACCGCGATCACGTACTCGCGCTGGGCCGCCACGAGTTCGGGGCTGTAGGCCTCGAACAGCGGCTGCCCCCGGCTCACCTGCTGGCCGGTGACGTTGACCAGGAGCTTCTCGACATAACCCTCGAATCTGGGGGCGATCACGGCAACGCGTCGCTCGTCGGGTTCGACCCGCCCCGCTGCACGCACGGTGCGTCCCAGCAGTCGCAGGCTGGCGGCTTCGGTGCGCACGCCCAGCTTCTGGATCTTTTCGGTGCCGATGCGGATCTGGTTCGATGCACCTGCCGCGCCCGCTGCGCCCGCCTCGTCTTCGCCCTCGTAGACGGCGATGTAGTCCATGCCCATCGGGTCCTTCTTGGGCGTCGGCGAGGTGTCGGCCAGGCCCATCGGGTTGCGGTAGTAGAGCAGCTTGCGTGCCTTGGGGCTGGATGCCGCAGCGGCGGCGGCGCTGTCGCCGGCGGGCGCGGGCGCCTGCGAGCGGGTGCCGAGCCAGTAACTGGCGCTGCCGACGGCAGCGAGCACGACGAGCGCGAGCACGGTGGTCGAGGTCTTCACAGGTCTTCTCCCAGAATGCGTTCGATGTCGGCCAGGCGCAGTTGCGCCTCGACCTGCGACTTGAGCAGTTCCTGCCGCGCCTTGCGGATCTGGCGCTGGGCTTCGAGCAGCATCGAGAATTCGGTCTTGCCGTTCTCGTAGGCCGCCAGCGACGACTGCAGGCCCAGTTCGGACTGCGGCAGCAGCTGCGTCCTGACGAGGGTTTCGGTGCGCCGTGCGGCGTCCAGGCTCGCCAGGTGGGCCGCCAGTTCGCCGAGCAGCTCGTTCTGCAACGCATCGGCGCGTGATCGAGCGGCGGCCACCATCGCCTCGGCTTCGCGCTCCTGGCCACGACGCGACTCCTGCTGCAAGGGGATGTTCATCTCGAACATCACACCCCAGGTCGTGATGCGCGATCGCATCTGGGACGGCGAAATTCCGACCTGCAGATCGGGGTAGCGGTTCTGTTGCGTCAGCTCGCGGTTCTTCTGCGCCGCGCTCAGGCGTGCCAGCTCGGCGACGATCAAGGGGTTACGTTCGCGTGCCCGCTCGGCCAGCGACGCCGCGTCGGCGCTGCTCAGTGCCGGCAGCGGGCGCAGCGCCTGCGGTTCGGCCAGGGGTGCCGCGCCGTCGCGCGCCAGCAGGGCGTTCAGTCGTGCCCTGAGCTGGCGCTTTTCGCTGTCGAGCATGATCAGCTCGCCGCGCATCGAGGTCTGCTCGAGCTGGGCGCGGATCGCATCCGGCTGCGCCGCCAGGCCACCGGCGTAGCGGGCCTGCGCCACATGCTCCAGCCGCGACATCAGTTCCAGCACTTCGGCGGCCAGCTTGTGGTTGCCGGCGGCGCGGTAGTACTCGGCGTAAGCGGTCTTGATGCGCGCCGCCAGCTCGGCCCAGGTGGCGTCGGTGCGCGCCTCGGCCTGCTTCGCGTCGGCGGCGGCGGCATCGCGCCGCAAGTCGCGCTTGCCCCACAGCGGCAGCGACTGCATCAGCGTGTACCTGGTCTCGCCGACGCGCCACGGCAGCAGGCTGAACGAGGCATCGGTGCCGTAGTTGTTGATGTTCATCAGCTCGACGCGCAGCACCGGGTCGGGCAGGGCACCGGCCGGCCCGACGCGCTGCGCCGCGGCGTCGGCTTCCTGGCGCATGGCGCCGAGCTCCGGGCTGTTCGCCCGCGCGTAGGCCAGCAGGCCCTGGACGCTGGATCCCAGGGCCGCGTCCTGGGCCAGCACCGGGCCGGCGAAGGCGATGCCGACGAGGGCGCCACCGAGCAGCGCGCACATCGATAGCGACCGCGGCTCATAAAGGAGCGACTTGGATCGGGTCCATGCGCGACGGCAAGCAGAAGTGTCTTGCCCATCGGGAGTCGTCGTGAAACGTGGCGTGGTCATTTGTTGGCGTCCGAGAAGGGAACGTGAATGCTGTCGATCGACCTGCGCGGTGGTGGCCGGCCAGTATCAAACACGATCAGGGTGTGCTGCCGTTTGGTCTGCCATCGAACGACGGCAGCGCCCAGGGCGCGGGTTGCGCTGGTCAGGTCAACGACTCGGTGGCCTGCCAGGTTCTGCCGCGTGGGCGGCCGTGGCGGCTACAAGGCCAAGCGCAGGAAGGTGATGCGAATCGGCGGGAGCCAGACGCCATCCCGGCGTGGCACCCACGGCTGAGCCCCGGCCAGGGGCGGCACGGCAAGCCCGGCAGACGCCGCGCGCGGCAGCAGCGCATGACCGTGCACTTCGTCGAGCGCCGACTTCTGCTGCGGAATCGAGACCGTGGCCTTGTCGCAGAAGTCCTGGCAGTTCGAGTTGGCCGTCGGCTCCTGCTTGTCCGGCGACTCCGTGCCGTGGTCAGCAGCCCGCTCATGATGCGACGCCTCGAGTGCCGCAGCGGGGCCATGGTGGGCAACCTCAAGGCCAGCCGATGACGCGGAACCGGGTGCGGACAGCCCGGTCACGCTCGGCGCCAGGCACGCATGGGCAACGCCGGCCGCCACGCCGAACAACCACAGCACCAGCACACGGGCGGCCCAGCGGCGGAGTTGTCGGCGGTCACGGAACATCGGGTCTGGGCTGGGTTGGTGCAGCGGCGAAGGATACGAAGTGTCCTGCGCCGGGCCGTTGATCTGAGTCAACGGCCGACCAGCGCAGCGCAGGCAGCAGCGCCGCTCGAGGAATTGCGCTGGACCAGGCCAGGCGCGTTCGTCTGGGGTCAAGCAAGCCTATGCTGCCGTCGGCTTGCGGGCACGACGCACGGTGCCGCCCTGCCTTCGGCTCGTCGGCTCGGCCGCACCTGCGGCGGCCAGCGACTCGAGGATCGGACACTCGGGCCGGTCGTCGCCGTGGCAGCAGTGCACCAGGTGCTCGAGGGTCGCCGTCATGGCCAGCAGTTCCTGCGCCTTGCGCCGCAGCTCCTGGATGTGGGCCTGCGCCAGCGCCTTGACCTGCCGGCTCGGGCGCTGGCGGTCCTGCCACAGGCCGACCAGTTCGCCGATCTCCGCGATCGAGAAGCCCAGGTCGCGTGCGTGGCGCACGAAACGCAGCGTGTGCACGTCGGCTTGGGCATATTGGCGGTAGCCGGCGTCGGTGCGCGACGCCGGCGGGATCAGGCCGACCTCCTCGTAGTGCCGGATCATCTTGGCCGACACGCCCGTGGCCCGGGCGGCCTGGCCGATGTTCATCAGGGGCATGGCTGACGCTCCTCAGGCCAGCGCGGCACGTGGTTCTGCGGCGGCCGTCTCCTTGTCCGCCAACTCGGCGCTCGAACGCCAGCGGCGCAGCAGCAATGCGTTGCCGACCACGCTGACGCTGCTCAGCGCCATCGCCGCACCGGCGAACACCGGGCTCAGGAATCCCAGCGCCGCCAGCGGTATGCCGACGACGTTGTAGGCAAAGGCCCAGAACAGGCCGCGCCGGATGGTGGCGTAGGTGCGCCGCGACACGTCCAGCGCATCGGCCACCAGCCGCGGGTCGCCGCGCATGAGCGTGATGCCGGCGGTTTCCATGGCCACGTCGGTGCCTGTGGACATGGCAATGCCGACGTCGGCAGCGGCCAGCGCCGGGGCGTCGTTGATGCCGTCGCCGACCATCGCCACCACGTCGCCGGCCTGGCGCAGCGCCTGCACCACCGCGGCCTTGTCGCCGGGCAGCACGTCGGCGCGCACGTCCTGGATGCCGAGCTCGCGCGCCACCGCTTCGGCGCTGCCGCGGTTGTCGCCGGTGAGCATCACGGTCTGCACGCCCAGGGCGTGCAGGCGCACCACCGCTGCGTGCGCCGAGGCCTTGACCGCATCACCGAAGGCCAGCAGGCCCAGCAACTCGGCCTGGTCGCCATCGCGGCGCATCAGCCAGGACACGGTACGGCCTTGCTCCTCGAGCGTCTTCGCCGCGCTCGCCAGCGCCGCCGCATCCGGACCCAGTTCACGCAGCAGCCGGCTGCTGCCCAGCACCAGGACCTGGCCCGACACGGTGGCTTGCAGACCACGCCCGGGCAGGGCGCGGGCATCGAGGGCCGGCGGCAGCACCAGCATCTCGGCCTGCGCCTTGTCGATCACCGCGCGCGCCAGCGGATGTTCGCTCGCCTGTTGCAGCGCGGCTGACAGGCGCAGCACCTCGTCACGCGTCTGGCCGGCGGCGGCATGGATGGCCACCAGCGCCGGCCGGCCCTCGGTGAGGGTGCCGGTCTTGTCGAAGGCGACGCGGGTCACCGCGTGCGCCACCTCCAGCGCCTCGGCGTCCTTGATCAGGATGCCGTGCCGGGCGGCCACGCCGGTGCCGACCATGATCGCCGTCGGCGTGGCCAGGCCCAGGGCGCAGGGGCAGGCGATGACGAGCACCGCGACGGCGTTGATCAGCGCCTGCTCCCAGTTGCCGTTGAATGCGACCCAGCTCAGCAACGTCAGCGCGGCGATGCCCAGCACCACCGGCACGAAGACGGCGCTGACGCGGTCGACCAGGCGCTGGATGGGCGCCTTGCCGGCCTGTGCCGACTCGACCATGCGGATGATGCGCGCCAGCGTGGTTTCGGCGCCGATGGCCAGCGTGCGCACCGTCAGTGCACCTTCGGCGTTGATGGCGCCGCCGGTGACGCGGTCACCCACGGCCTTGGCCACCGGCATGCTCTCACCGGTGATCAGCGATTCGTCGACATGGCTGCGGCCGGCAGTGACCTCGCCGTCGACCGCGACGCGCTCGCCGGGGCGAACGGACACGAGGTCGCCGACCTTGACCTGCGCAACCGGCAACTCGATCTCGATGCCGTCGCGCACGACACGCGCGACGGCCGGGCGCAGCGCGTTCAGGGCCCGGATGGCGTCGGTGGTCTGGCGTTTGGCTCGGCCCTCCAGCCACTTGCCCAGCAGCACCAGCGTGATGACGGCCGCCGAGGCCTCGAAATACAGATGCGGCATGCCGTGGCTGGCGTGCCTGAACAGCAGGTAGGTCGACAGGCCGTAGGCGGCCGAGGTGCCCAGCGCCACCAGCAGGTCCATGTTGCCGGCGCCGGCGCTCAGCGCCTTCCAGCCGGCGCGGTAGAAGCGCCAGCCGAGGCCGAACTGCACCGGCGTGGCCAGCGCCAGCTGGACCCAACCGCCGAGCATCCAGTCGATGCCCAAGGGCTGCAGCAGCATCGGTGCCACCAGCGGCAGGCTCAACAGCGCGCTCAGCAGCACCGGCCACCAGCTCGGTAGCCGGGGGCGTGCGGGAGGCGTCGCGTCGGCCAGGCTGTGTGCGGCATAGCCGGCCTTGTCTGCCGCTGCCAGCAGTTCGCTCACCGGCACGGTCGCCAGCATCGATACCGTGGCGCGCTCGGTGGCCAGGTTCACCGTCGCCGCGACGACGCCGGGCACCTTCAGCAAGGCCTTCTCGACACGGGCCACGCACGAGGCACAGGTCATGCCTTCGATCTGCAGCGTCGCCTCGGCCAGGACCACCTCGTAGCCGGCCTTGACCACTGCGGCGGCCAGCGTCTCGGCGCGGACCACCGGACCGGCCAGTACGGTGGCCTGCTCGGTGGCCAGGTTGACGCTGGCCTGCGTCACCCCGGGGACGGCGCCGAGTGCTTTCTCGACGCGCTGCACGCAGGACGCGCAGGTCATGCCCGCGACCTGAAGCTGTAGCGGCCGAGGCTGGCTGTCGGACTGGGTTTGGGCGTTCATGAGTGCTCCGCGCAGTACCATTGGGGGTAACCGCGGTGCGCATCGTCCAGCTTGCCATCATGGGAGGGTCAAGCGGCCGGCCGAGAAGGCCACAATGGCACCAGTGAGATCGGCTGCGGCGGCTTGACCTTCCTGTCGTTGGCAGCCGCACAGTATGCCCCGCGGCCCACTCGGCTACCAAAGGAGCAAGAGATGATTGCCTTCGAAGTGCAGGACATGACCTGCGGTCACTGCGTCAGCGCCATCACCAAGGCGGTGCTGGGCGTGGATCCCGCCGCCCGGGTGAATGCCGATCTCGCCACGCACCGCGTGGAGATCCAGCCGGGCACTGCCGACGCAGCGGCTCTCGGCCATGCCATCAGCGAGGCGGGCTTTACGCCGGCTGCAATACCCCGCGCGGCCTGATCCGGCCCCCTTACCGCCAGCTTGCCCATCCACCGGGCCGTGGCACCACAGCTGCGGCCACGGCCTCATAAGGAGACACCATGAACACCCCCGCAACTTCCCCCGCATCGGCAGCCGCCGGTGCTTCCTATGGCTTTTACTGTGCGCTGCACGGCCTGGCTTTCGACGCCACCGTGGCCCGCGTCACCGAGGCGCTGAAGACCGAAGGCTTCGGCGTGCTGACCGACATCGACGTGCAGGCCACGATGAAGGCCAAGCTCGACATCGACGTGCCCGCCTACCGCATCCTGGGTGCGTGCAACCCGCCGCTGGCGCACCGTGCGCTGACGGCGCAGCCCGACATCGGGCTGCTGCTGCCGTGCAACGTCGTCGTGCGCGCGGCGGCCGACGACGGCCAGATCGTCGGCTTCATGGACCCCGTCGCCGTGATGCAGATGACCGACGACCCCGAAGTCACCGTGGTGGCCACCGAGGTTCGTGCTCGCCTGGAGCGTGTGCGGGCGGTGCTCATGTCCGGCGCCGGCCAGGCGCTGCGCTAGCACCGGCGGCTTGCGTCCCATGCCGGCAAGCAAGAGCAGGCGGCATCCCCACCGGGGCGCGCCCCATCTGCTCTACTCGCTGACCGAGTGGCGGGCGCTGTTCGAGTTGGCCGTCCTGCCCTACAGCGTGCCGTGCCTGATGGCGGCGCCACGCGGCGACGGCCACCCGGTGCTGCTGCTGCCCGGGTTCATGGCCGACGAGGCGACGCTGTTCGCGCTGAAGTTCTTCCTGCGCAACCGCGGCTACGACGTGCAGACCTGGGGTTTCGGCCGCAACGTCGGTTTCCAGCGCCGGCATGCCGAAGCGCTGGAGCAGAAGATCCGCTGGCTGCACCACAAGAGCGGCCGCCGCGTCAGCCTGGTCGGCTGGAGCCTGGGCGGCGTGTTCGCGCTCTACGGGGCGCACCAGGCACCCGAATGTGTGCGCAACGTCGTCACGCTGGGCAGCCCGGTCAGCGTCGACGCCGAGGGCAGCCAATCGCCGCCTTTCATCAAGGCGCTTTATCGGCTGATCGCGCACCCGCTGGGGCCCGACGCACATTCGATGCAGCCGCGGGCCAAGAAGCTGCGCGAACGCCAGTTCCTGCCGGTGCCGATGAGCTGCCTGTATTCGCTGGGCGACGGCGTGGTGCCGCCGCAGGAGGCGACCCTGCAAAGCGACCCGGCGCTGCACGAGAACATCCGCGTCGCCGGCAGCCACAGCGGGCTGGGCTTCAACGCCATGGTGCTGGCGATCGTCGCCGACCGCCTGGCCCAGCCCGAAGGTCGGTGGCAGCCCTTCAAGCCGCAGGGCTGGTGGGGGAGCGCCTGCCGGCTGCCGACGCACGGCGTCGTGCCGGCCTAGGCGCGGCCGTCGCGGTGGCGGCCGCGGCCGGTGACGGCCGTGCCGTGGCACGGCGGCGCGCCCCCTTTGCCTGCGCGGCGGCCAGCAACTCCTGGAAGCTGTCGCGCAGGCACTGGGCAAAGGCCTCGGGGTCGGGCATCAACTCGCGGCACGAGGTGGGCGAGATGATGATGCGGCCGTCGTAGCTGGTCACCGCGAACACCAGGCCCATGCCGTCGGCAATGGGCATGATGGCCGAGAAGTAGGTCATGCGTGCCCCGCACAGGTACAGCGGCACCGCGGGCCCGGGCACGTTGGTGATGGTGCAGTGGGCCAGCGGCGAACGGCGGCCGATGCCTGCCGTGGCACGGCCCAGCAGCTTGGCCGTCAGGGCCAGCGTGGCCGCCGGCACGTGGCTGCCGACCTCGGTGAGTTCACGCGCCCCTACCGCGCGCGCAATGTGCTCCGAAGATGCGGTCTGCTCGTGGATCTTCGCCAGCCGCGGCAGCGGCTCGGCGATGTCGGTGCCCAGCGCGACGCGCATCCAGGTCAGCTCGGCTGCGGCGGCATTACCGCCCGCGGCCGGACGCACGTAGAACGGCGCCATGGCGGCCAGGCTGGGCGCGGGCAGTTCGCCGTACTGGTCCAGGTAGCGGCGCAGAGCGCCGCCGCACACGGCCAGCACGGCGTCGTTGACGGTGGCGCCGGCCACCGCGCTGCGGATGGTCTTGAACTCGTCGAGCGTGAAGCGGCGCGTGTCGAAGACGCGGTGCGGCGAGACCACGGCATTGAAGCGGGTCGCCGGCAGGCTGCCTGGCCGCAGCAGCAGCTCGCCCGCCAATGTCAACGCCGCCGGCGCCGCACGCCGCAGGGCGCGGCCCAGGGGGCCGGCCAGGCGCACCGCGGCGCGCAGGCTGTGCGCCACGCCTCGCGCCACCATGGGCACGACGCGGGGCGGCCGCTCGGCAAACCATGGCGCCGGCGGCGTGGCGTTGAGGTCGTGCAGCAGCATCGTGATCTGGTTGCCGTTCTCGACGTCGATGGCGGCGTGGTGGATCTTGGTCAGCAGCGCAAAGCTGCCCACGGGCAGGTCGAGAAAGCCGTCGAGCCCTTCGATGACGTAGATCTCCCACAGCGGCCGGTTCAGGTCCAGCGGCCGGTCGTGGATGCGCGAAGCCTGGATGCAGAACTGGCGCCAGTCGCCGGGCTTGGGCAGGGCGATGTGGCGCACGTGGTATTCGAGGTCGAACTGCTCGTCATCGACCCAATACGGGAAGTCGAGGTCGAGCGGCACGCGGCGCAGCTTCTGGCGCAGGATCGGCAGCCGGTCCAGGCGGCCGGCGATGTGCGCCAGGAGGGTCTTGAAGCGCACCGTGCCGCCCGGCGCCGTCGACTGGTTGTAGATGTGGATGAGCGTGACGTTGGCGTTCGAATGCGTCGTTTCCGAGTACAGGAACGAGGCGTCGTGTGCGCTGAGCTGGGACATGCGGAGTGGGGGGCGGGGAGGCCGCTGGACTGGAGTGATGGTAGTCCTGCGCCGCAGACCCGTGGCGGTGCACACTGCACGACCGTCGCAGCCATTGAGGCGGGTCAATTGCCGTCGCCACGGCAGCAAGCACGATGACACGCATGATGAACGCCGTGCCAGCCCACACCGATGCAGCGGCTGCCGAGTTGGTCGAGTCGCTGCGGCGGCAACTCGGCGCCAGGCTCGTCGAAACGCACATCTCGTGGGTGCTGCTGGATGGTGTTCATGCCTGGAAGATCAAGAAGCCGGTGCGGCTGTCGTTCCTGGACTTCCGCGCCCTGGCCACGCGTGAGCGCCTGTGTTTCGAGGAATTGCGGCTGAACCGCCGCTTGGCGCCGTCGCTGTACCTCGACGTGGTGGCGATCCACGGCACGCCCGACGCGCCCCGCCTGGACGGCGGCGGGCCGGTGATCGAATATGCGCTGCGCATGCGGCAGTTCGCGGCCGGCGCCTTGCTGAGCGAGCAGCTGGCAGCAGGTACCTTGTTGCCCGTGCACCTGGATCGCCTGGCGCAACGCCTGGCGGACTTCCACGCTGCAGCGGCGGTCGCGACGCCAGACACGCCCTACGGCAGGCCGGACGTGATCGAAGGCGACGCGCTGCGGCTGCTCGATGGCCTGTCGCAGCACGGTGAGGGCCCGGCCTGTGCGCGCTTGCGGGCCTGGATGGCCGCGGCGATACCACGGCTGTACCCGCTATGGCAGGGCCGCCGCGCCGCCGGCCGCGTGCGCGAATGCCACGGCGACCTGCACCTGGCCAACGCGGTGCTGCTCGGCGATGACGTGACGGCGTTCGACTGCCTGGAATTCGACCCCGCCATGCGCTGGATCGACGTGCTCAGCGACATCGGCTTCCTGGTCATGGACCTGCTGGCCCACGAGCGCGGCGACCTGGCCTTTCGTTTCCTCAACGCCTACCTCGACGCCAGTGGCGACCACGCCGGCGTGCCGGTGCTGCGCTGGTACCTCGTCTACCGCGCGCTGGTGCGGGCGCTGGTGGTGCGCATCCGCGCGGGGCAGGGTGGCGCGGCCAGCGGTCCGGACCATCTCGCGCTGGCCTTCAACCTGGCCGCCGAGGGCGATGCGCGGCTGCTCATCACGCATGGGGTGTCGGGCTCGGGCAAGAGCCACGTCGGGCAGCGGCTGCTGGAACAGGCGCAGGCGATACGCCTGCGCTCCGACGTCGAACGCAAGCGGCTGTTCGGCCTGCAGGCGCTGGACGCCTCGGCGCAGCGCGTGCCCGGCGGCATCTACGGCGCCGACGCCACGCGGCGCACCTACGCCCGCCTGCGCGAGTTGGCGGCCATCGCGCTGGCGGCCGGGCACCGCGTCATCGTCGACGCGGCTTTCCTGCGCGGCACCGAGCGCGATGACTTCCGCCGCCTGGCGCTGGAGCTCGGGGTGCCGTTCACGGTGCTGCACTGCCAGGCGCCGGCCGCTGTCCTTCGCGAACGCGTGCAGGCGCGCGGTGAGCGCGGTGACGATGCCTCGGAGGCCGACCTGGCGGTGCTGGAGCGGCAGCTGGCGTCGAGCGAGCCACTGTCGGCCGCCGAACGGACCAGCGCCGTCACGGTCGATACGGCGGCGCCGCTGGACGTCGATGCCGTGGTTGCGCGATGGCTGGCCGCGCCAGGCGGCCATGTCCACAGACGCGCCCCCGACTGAGCGCCGGCCATGTCTGCAGCCCCGTCCGCCGAAGGCCGGTCGCCGCAATGGATCGCGCTCGACGTGCTGTCCGCCACGAGGGCGTCGGCCCAGGAAATCGAGGCCCTGCAGCGGCAGCGGCTGACCGCGCTGCTGAGCGCCGCGTTGGGCACGCGCTTGCATCGCCGCGTGCTGCGGGGACGCGAGTTGAGCCGCCTGCCGCTGGCCGCGCTGCCGGTAACGAACAAGACCCAGCTGATGCGGCACTTTGCCGATGCCGTCACCGACCCCGACGTCACGCTCGACGCCGTGCGCGAGTTCTGCGCCGATCCGCGGCGCATCGGCCAACCCTGCCTGGGCCGCTACTGGGTCTGGGAGAGTTCGGGCAGCACCGGGCAGCCGGCATGGTTCGTTCAGGACGATGCGGCGATGGCCGTCTACGACGCCCTGGAGGCCACGCGCCGCCATCCGCTACGCCCGCTGGCGCGCCTGTTCGACCCGCTGGGCCTGGCCGAGCGCTACGCCTTCGTCGGCGCCATCGACGGCCACTTCGCCAGCGTCGTCTCGGTGCGGCGGCTGATGGCGGCCCAGCCCTGGCTGGCGGCGAACTGGCGTTGCCTGTCGATCCTGCAGCCGACGTCGACGCTGGTGGCGCAGCTCGACGAGTTCGCGCCGACCATCCTCGCCACCTATCCGACGGCGGCCGTGCTGCTGGCCAGCGAAGCGCTGCGTGGCCGCCTGCAGGCTCGGCCCGAGGAGGTCTGGACCGGCGGCGAGACGCTGTCGCCGGTGATGCGCGCACATGTCGAACAGGCCTTCGGCGCCCAGGTTCGCAACAGCTACGGTGCGTCGGAATTCCTGCCCATCGCCTGGGAATGCGGGCAGGGCCGGCTGCACGTCAACGCCGACTGGGTGATCCTGGAGGCGGTCGACGCGCAGCACCGGCCGGTGCCCGCCGGGCGGCTGTCGCACACCACGCTGCTGACCAACCTGGCCAACCACCTGCAGCCGCTGATCCGATTCGACATCGGCGACCGCATCGTGTTCGGCGCCGAGCCCTGCGGCTGCGGATCGGCGCTGCCGGTGCTGGAGGTACAGGGGCGCTGCGACGACATGCTGGTGCTGCCGGGACGCGACGGCGGCCCGGTCACGCTGCTGCCGCTGGCCTTGAGCACGCTGCTCGAGGAAGACGCCGGGGTCTTCGACTTCCAGCTGCGGCAGGCCGGCGTGCGCGACCTGCAGCTCCTGCTCGGGCCGGACGCGCCGCAAACGCCAGCGGTGCGTGCGCGCTGCCGTCGCCTGCTGGCCGACTTTGCCGCCGCGCAGGGGGCGGTGGGCCTGCGCATCTCCACACAGCTGACCGGGCAGCTGCCGCTGGGGCGCAGCGGCAAGCTCAAGCGCATCGTGGCGGCGCCCGGCACGCGGGCGCGAATCAGGGTTTGAGCGTCAGCAGCCAGCTCAGCACGTCGGCCTTTTCAGACGCCGTGCACTCGCGGCCGACGACATCCTTGCAGTTCATGCGGAAGTTCAGCTCGACGGCGGTGCGGTCGGTGAAGCGTGCGGGGTTGGCGGCCGGCGCGAGCGGGGCGATCTTCTTGTCGTTGAGGGCGTGCTTGCCGTTCTTCTGCGGTGCCGCGCCGTGGCACGACGCGCAGCTCAAGCCCAGGTCACGGCCGAAGTTGGTGTTGAACAGCTTCTCGCCGCGCTCGGGCGACGCCGGGGCACCCGCCTGCGCGGTGTACGAGTCCAGCAGCTTCTGGGGCGTGGTGTCCGGCGCAGCCCAGGTCGGCAGGGCTGCGGCAAGGGCCAGGGGCCAGCATCGCAACAGGGGGAAAGGCCTCATCTCGACTCCTTGGTGGCGCCGCGGGATGGAAACCCGGCTTGCGCTTCCTTGGCGCTACAGGAAGGGCCGGGCGCGTTCGATCAGCTCGGCCAGGCCCGGCTCGTTGGGGTTGCGCGGCTTGCCCGGGTGGATGATCGCCACCTGGCACGACTCGGCGGCCTCGACCAGCTGGCGGTAGGTGCCGGCGTCGATGTCCTTGATGTAGGCCTGCTTGTTGTCGTTGTAGGTAAACATGCGGTCGTTGATGAGCTGGCATTCGTTGCAGCTCGGGCAGCGCGAGGTCTCGATCCAGGCCTCGTCCGAGGGCGGGCGTTCGGCCGGCGCTTCGGCTTCGGTGGCGGTGGCAACCGCGTTCGTCGCCGCGGCCGGTGCGGCCGCAACGGCCGCGGCGGCCGGCTGCGCCGCGCGTTCGGCGCGTTCCTGCGCCAGCAACCGCTCGGCATGCGAATCGTTGATGCCGGCGTGCTCCTGCAGCCGGTGCCACAGCAGCAGGCAGCGTTTGGTCGCCTGCATCATCTTGGCGTCGACGATGACGCGATGCAGGTGTTCGCTGTCATCGACGGCGAGCAGGAAGGGCACACGCCTGGCGGCGTCGGCTTCTTCCAGTGCCAGCCAGTCCGCCACCGGCAGCATGCCCGCGTGCCAGCGTTCGCGTGGCACCACGGCAAAGTGCGCGGCGTTGCGGCGGTCGCACAGCGCGAAGTCGGCATAGGTGAAGCAGACCGGCTCCACCAGGCGCTGCAGCGCTTCGTCGGCGTACTCGAGGGGCTCGGCCGGCCAGTCGTCTAGCGGGGCACGGTTGCCGTCCAGCGAGAAGCGTTCGGCCCAGTTGGCGCCGGCCGCGGCGTCGTAGGTGAAGGTCGGGAAGGCGCGCGATTCCACCGCCGCGGCGGCACTCAGGTAGGGCGGCAGCGCCGCCGCCGGCGCCGGCGAGCCGGCGAACACCGTGAACAAGGCCGGCCCGCGGCAGGCCAGTCCGCGCGCGATGCGCTCGCGCTGTGCATACAAGGCCGAGCTGGCGCACTGCATGACGAACATGCCACCCAGGCCCATGGCCGTGGTCGCCAGCCTGGCGCTGCGCACGCCGAAGGCGAAGTGGCCGGCACCGATGGTGGCTTCCTCCAGCAGGTCGGACACCTGCACCAGCACCTTCACCGGCATCGCCGACGACAGCATGTCCAGCAGCGCCGCGTTCTCTGGCGCGTCGTTGCGCGCTGGCGGGATGCAGACCAGGTAGTCGGGCAGCAGCGCCAGGTCCTGCGCCGTCAGCGAGTGCTCGTCGTAGTGCTCGAACACCGGGTCGTGTTCGCTTTCGACGTAACGGCCGTCGACCTCCAGCTCGGCGATGGCGATCGCCTTGATCAGCTTGGCCAGCGACGGCAGGCGGCTACGGAAGGCCTCCATCGCCTCGGCGCAATTGTCGAAGGCGTAGCCGGCGGGCAGCGCGTCGGCGGTGCCGTCGTTCAGCTCCGGGTAGAAGGTCTGCGTCGTCAGCACCGACAGGGCCTGTTCGATGCGCTGCCGGCGCGCCGGCGGCAACTCGTCCTGCGGGGCGCGACGGGCCACCAGGCGCGACATGGCGTCGAAGTCGAAGACGTCGGCGTGGGCGCCGCCCACCGCCGCGCGCAGGGCCTGCGGCTGCCGGCCGGCCTGCGAACGCGCCCAGGCCGCGCGCCGAATGTCCGAGAGTTTGCGCATCAGCGATTCGATGAGGGCGCGGAACTCGCCCGCCTTGCGCCACTGCGCATGGCGCCAGGCCTGCGTGATCAACGTCGCCGGCAACTGCGCGTCACAGCCGGCCACCGTGCCGTCGACCTTCAGCGCGGCGGCGGCCTGCACCAGCACCGGGCCCGCGGTTTCATCGCCGCGCGCCTCGGCCTCGGCGCCCAGACGTGCCGCGGCCTCGGTCCACAGCGCCGACAGGTCGCCCTGCGCACCGGCGGCCACCGCGGTGCGGATCTCGCGTTCCAGGCGCAGCAGGTGCCGGCGCAGGCGCTCACCTTCGATGCCGCGCGGCGCCAGTGCAAGCGCGAGCCGGTTGACCACCGTCGACAGCGCGACCGCGAAGCCGTCCTCGCCCGGCGTTTCGAGCAGCACCACGGGGTAGTCGTGGCGCAGGCGATTCAGATCGCCGTAGCCCGCCAGCAAGGCCGGCCGCAGCGTGCCGACGTCGACCGCCGCGAAGCCCGCTCCCGCGCGTCGGCCGGTCAGGTGGAAGAGCCCCTGGTCGGGGTAGTGGGTGGCCATGTCCATCGCTGTTGCCTTGGTCGGATCGTCGGGGGTCGTGCGCTCACGCGGCGCGTGCCAGCTCCGCGTCTTGCTCGGGCCAGATCGTGTACTTGTCGAGTTCGGCGTCGAGCCCGGCACGCGTCAGCTCGGGCGAGCGCGGCGCGCCGGCGTTGCGCAGGTCCTCGTAACACGGCACGGCGGGGTTGTGATACAGGATGCCCACCGGAATGGGGTCTTCGCACGACGCAATCTCGCGTGCACGGTCGATGTCCAGCGGGTCGTGCTCGCGCTGGTTGCGGTAGATGCGGCTGACCTCGTCGCTGGGCTGCAGGCCGTTGGCGTGTGTCAACAAGAGGGTCTTGCCCGGGTCGTGCAGCCAGGGCTCGAACATCTTGGGCAGGAACTCGGGGCAGCGCTGGATGATGCGCACGAACGAGAAGCCGCGGTGCTTGAACGCCTTGTGGATGATGTCGTAGAGTTGCTCGGGCATCCAGTCGACGCCCTGGGCGATGAACGACGCATTGGCCACGCCCAGGGACACCAGCAGCGGGTTCAGCGGTTCGAGCACCGCGCCGCGCGGCGTGGTGTTGCTCTTGAAGCCGATCGGCGAGGTCGGTGAGGCCTGCTTCTTGGTCAGCCCGTAGACATGGTTGTCGTGCAGGATGACCGTGAGGTTCATGTTGTAGCGAATGGCGTGGATCCAGTGCGCGGCGCCGATGCTGCAGCAGTCGCCGTCACCGGTGTTGACGAACACGTGCAGGTCGGGGCGCGCCATCTTCACGCCCTCGGCGATCGGGAAGGCACGGCCGTGGATGCCGTGGAAGCCGTAGGTCTTCATGTAGTGCGGGAAGCGGCTCGAGCAGCCGATGCCCGACACGAACACCGTGCGCTCGGGTGCCAGGTCCTCGTCGCGGCACAGGCGCTGCACGGCGGCCAGGATGGCGTTGTCGCCGCAGCCGCCGCACCAGCGCGGCACGCCGCCCTGGTAGTCCTCCAGCGAATGCTGCTCTTCGTGGATGCGGATGATGCATTGGTTGAGTGCGGATCCCATGGTGTGCTTCCTTCAGCCTTGGCGTGTTTTCATCTTGGCCAGTGCGACGTCGACGACGCTGCCGGGTTTGATCGGTTGGCCGCGCGCTTCGCTCCAGCAGTCCACGTCCACCAGGTAGCGCGAGCGCAGCATCATGGCCAGCGCCGAGTAGCGGCGGTTGTCCTCGTCGATGAGCTCGTCCTTCAGGCTGTCGGACCAGTTGCCCTCGATCGTCATCACCTGCTTGAAACGCTGCAGGATCTCGCGGATGCCCGAAGGCAGCGGCTGGATGAAGCGCAGGTGCAGCGACGACACCGCCAGGCCCTTGGCGCGCAGCCGGTCCACGGCTTCCTCGATGGCACCCTGCGTGCCGCCCCAGCCCACCAGCAGCAGGTCGCCTTCGCGCGCACCGTAAACCGGCGGCGCCTTCAGCGTCTTTTGCAGCGCGGCGAGCTTGAGGCTGCGTGCGCGCAGGCCTTCCTCGTTGATCGCCGGGTCGTAGGCCACCTTGCTGGCGCGGTCGTGCGCCAGGCCGGTGATGGTGTGCATGCCTCCGGGCTGCCCGGGGATGAAGCGCCGGGCGATGCCGGTCACCGGGTCCCAGTCGTAGGGCTTGGCGCCTTCGGGCACCGGCGACTGGTCGATCGGCGGCGCCAGCCAGTCCTCGCTGAACTGCGGTCGCGGGAAGGGCTGCTGGGCGGTCGACAGGCTGGCGTCGGACAGCACGACGACGACCATGTTGAAGGTCTCGGCGATCTTGCGCGCGGTGATCATCGCGTAGAAGCAGTCTTCGATGCCGCTGACGGCCATCACGACCTTGGGCGCGTCGCCGTGGCTGCCGTAGATGGCGGTGAGCAGGTCGCCTTGCTCGACCTTGGTCGGCTGGCCGGTGCTGGGGCCGCCGCGCTGCACGTTGACGACGACGAGCGGGATCTCGGCCATCACCGCCAGCCCCAGGCCTTCCTGCTTGAGCGAATAGCCCGGGCCCGAGGTGATGGTCACCGCGCAGCGGCCGGCGTACGAGGCGCCGATGGCGAAGGCGCAGGCGGCGATCTCGTCCTCGGCCTGGTGCACGAGGCCACCGACGCGTTCGAAACATTCGCTCAGGTAGTGCGACGCCGACGTCGCCGGCGTGATCGGGTACATGGCGCAGATGTCCATGCCCGAAGCCAGCACGCCCAGGGCGATGGCGGTGTTGCCGCTGACCACGACCTGCGGCACGACGACGCCCTTGGCCGGGATGCGGTACTTGAACTCCAGCGTGCGTTCGGCCCAGTCGAAGCCGGCTTCCATCAGCCGCACGTTGGACGAGATGACCTTGGCGTCCTTCTTGCCGAAGATCTGTGCGATCTGCACCCGTGCCAGGTCGAGGTCGAAGCTGTAGATGCTGCACAGCATGCCCAGCACGAACATGTTCTTGCCGCGCTTGGGGTCGGACATCAGCGAGCGGCATTCACGCTCCAGCGGCATCTCGATGACCTTGTAGCCGCCCTCGGTGAGCGCCTGGACGGTCTCGAGGTAGGAGGCGACGATCTTCGGGTCCTTGTGCTCGCGCCACACGCTCTCGAGCAGGATCGTGGCGCCAGGCTTGAGTTCGTTGGCGTGCACGCGGCCCAGCAGCACCTGCTCGTTGAAGGCCACCACGAGGTCGGTCTGGTCGCCGCCGTTGGTGATGCGGCCGGCGCCCATGCGGATGCGGATGCCGCTGGCGCCGGCGACGCTGCGCGCCGGCGGCTGGATCTCGGCGGGAATGATCTCTACCGTCCAGATGCCGTTGCCGCTGCGCGCCGCGATGGCGGCCAGGCTCTGGCCGCAGCGCTGCGCGCCTTCGCCGGAATCGCTGATGACCTCGACGATGTGCTCGGGCAGGTCCAACGCCGGTTTGGCGCTGGTCAGGGTCTCGGGCTGGTCGAGCAGGGCGGTGTCGTTCATGTATGTGCCTCGTTGGAGTCTTGCTGCGGGGGCGCTGAATTCAGAGGTTGAGAGGTAATCCCATGCACCCGCGCAGGGGTGCCCACTCTCACGCCACGCGCACACGCGCACAGCCGTGCTCGGCGCGAGCGATGCCGAACAGCGTGTCGGCGGCCTCGCCGGCGTAGACGGCATCGCTGTCGTGCAGGCCGAGCCAGGCCTTCATGGCACGCGCCGCCCTGCGGCCGGCACCCATGGCCTGGATCACGGTGGCCGCCCCTGTGACGATGTCGCCACCGGCCCAGACGCCGACCATCGACGTGGCCAGGGTGTCGTCGGTGGCGATGTAGCCGCGCTTGTCGAGCGCCAGCTTGCAGGTCTGGCCGAGGATCGGGTTGGCGTTGGTGCCGATGGCGAAGACCACCATGTCGCACTCGAACTCGAACTCGCTGCCGGGCACCGGCACCGGCCGGCGCCGGCCCGAGGCGTCGGGTTCGCCGAGCTCCATGTGCACGCAGCGCAGCGCACGCACGCTGCCCTGCTCGTCGGCCAGGATCTCGATCGGGCTCGTGAGCCAGTTGAAGTCCACGCCTTCCTGTTCGGCGTGGTGGATCTCCTCGGCACGCGCCGGCGCTTCGGTCTTGCTGCGGCGGTAGATGCAGTGCACCGACTCGGCGCCCAGCCGCAGCGAGACGCGCAAGGCGTCCATCGCGGTGTTGCCGGCGCCGATCACGGCCACGTGTTTGCCCGGCTGCAGCGGGGTGTCGAAGTTCGGAAAGTCGCGTGCGTGCAGCAGGTTGCAGCGCGTCAGCAGCTCGTTGGCCGAGAGCACGCCGTTCAGCGACTCACCCGGGATGCCCATGAAGCTGGGGTAGCCGGCGCCGGTGCCGATGAACACGGCGTGGAAGCCCATCTCGGTGATCATCTGCTCGATCGTGAACAGCCGTCCGACCAGTGTGTTGCACTCGAAGCGCACGCCCAGTTGCTCGATCTTGCGGATCTCGGCGTCGACGATGTCGTTGGGCAGCCGGAAATCGGGAATACCGTACTTGAGCACGCCGCCCGGCTGGTGGAAGGCCTCGTAGACCACCACCTCGCAGCCGGCCTTGGCCATGTCGGCGGCGCAGGCCATGCCGGCCGGTCCGGCGCCGACGATGCCCACGCGCAGGCCGTTGGGTTCGATGTAGGGCACGTTGGCCCAGCCTTCGCGAATCGCGGTGTCGCCGATGAAACGCTCGAGCCGGCCGATGGCCACCGGCTCCAGCGTCTCGCCGACCGTGCACACGCCTTCGCACTGGTTCTCCTGCGGGCACACGCGGCCGCACACCGAAGGCAGCAGGTTGGTGTCGGTGATGATGTCGTAGGCGCCGTGGTAGTGCTTCTCACTGATCTTCTTGATGAAGCCCGGGATGTCGATGCCCACCGGGCAGCCGCGCACGCAGGGTTCGTCGGCGCACTGCAGGCAGCGCTCGGCCTCGACCAGCGCCTCTTCCAGGCGGTAGCCGAGCGACACTTCTTCGAAGTTGCGCGCACGCACCTGCGGGTCCTGTTCCTGCATGGGCGTGCGCGCCTGCGGGATGGTGCGGATGGTCTTTTTCTTGGGTTTGGTGGCCATGCCGGTTCTCCTATGCGTCGGTCGACGGTTGGTCCACGGCCCACGGTGGCGGCACGACCGACGATTCGGCGGCGGTGCGGATGCGGCAGCCCTCCTTCCAGGTCTGCAGCGCTTCGTTCTCGGCGCGCTTGTAGCGCACCAGACGCGCGCTGAGGTCTTCGAAGTCCACCAGGTGGCCGTCGAAGTCGGGCCCGTCGACGCAGGCGAACTTGACCTGCTCGCCGATCTTGACGCGGCAGCCGCCGCACATGCCGGTGCCGTCGACCATCACCGGGTTCAGGCTCACCACGGTGCGGATGCCGTGCGGCCGCGTCACTTCGGCGCAGCTCTTCATCATCACCGGCGGGCCGATGGCCACCACTTCCTCGATGTCCGGGTGTTTCGCGATGGCCTGTTCCAGCCCGGCGGTGACGCGGCCGTGCAGGCCGGCCGAGCCGTCGTCGGTGCAGACGATCAATTCGTCGCAGACGGCCGCGAACTTGTCGCGCCAGAACATCAGATCCTTGTTGCGGAAACCGATGACACCGATGACGTAGGCGCCGCTTTCCTTCCACGCCCGCGCCTGTGGAAACACCGGCGCCACGCCCAGGCCACCGCCGACGCAGACGACCTTGCGCGCCTTGCCGATGTGGCTGGGCACGCCCATCGGGCCGACCAGCGCGTACAGCGTGCTGCCGACCTGGCAGTCGCGCTGCATCTCCTGCGTCGTCTTGCCGACGGCCTGGATCACGAGCGTGACGGTGCCCTTGTCGGCGTCGAAGTCGGCCAGCGTGAGCGGGATGCGTTCCCCGTGTTCGTGCGCCATGACGATGACGAACTGCCCCGGCCGCGCGGCCTTGGCCATCATCGGGTGCTCGATCTCGAGCAGATAGGTGACGTCGGAAAAATCCTGCCGCGCGACGATGGCGTGGCGGGTGCTGTGAGAGTCTCGAATTTCGGCGTTCATGGTTCTCCGGATGCCTGGTGGCCGGTGCGGTGCGCAAGCTACGCTGATGGCGGTAGGGTGGCTTGACCTGTCTCAAGGAGCCTGCAGGCGGCGCGTACCGGCAGGGGCCGACGCGGGCCGGCGGACGCTTGCTGCAGCCGAGGTCCGTGCGGGCTCGAGGCCAGCACGGCCGTGTCATCACGACAACACGACTCATGACAGTTCCGTCGCACTGCGGCCCTCACTTGATCCAGCTCAAGCTGCATGGAGATCCCGAAGTTGAACCCTTGCGCCGCAGCCCCAGTTCGCGCGAGCATTCGCCAAAGAGGGGCAAGATCACCCAGAAGCGCTTCCGTGACGTGCGGAGTCGTTTGATCTGGTGGAGAACGGTCCATCTTCAATCGTCTCGAGACGATCCAAGGGGTAGAGATGGCAAGAAGGATCCCGCATTCGCGGCACGGCCTTTTGGGCCTGTGCCTGGTCGCGTTGCTGGCCTTGTCGGGCTGCGGCGGTGACGATGGGGCGGCCGGTCCCGGCGGTCCGCCCGGACCTGCCGGGCCCGCCGGCCCTGCGGGCCCGACGGGCCCTGGCGGTTCCGGTGGTGCGGGTGGTGCGGGTGTCGTCACCGTTGGCAGCAACTCGCTGACGAACGCCAGCGCCGTTGCCGCCAACGCCGCAGCCTGGGCTGCACTCGAGCCCACGGTCACCGTCACTGGCGTCACGATCAACAGCGCGCCGGTGGTCAGTTTTACAGTGCAGGACGGTTTCGGCCGCCCGGTGGTGGGCCTGGGCAATACGACCAAGAGCGCCACGGCGAAGTTCGCCAGCTACCCGAACCTCGCCTTCTCGCTGGCCAAGCTGGTGCCCGGCAGCAACGGCAGCCCCAGCAAGTGGGTGAGCTACATCGTGACCACGGTAGAAACCAATACGGCGGTGCCCGCGCCCACGCGCCCCAGCACCGACAACACCGGTACGCTGGTCGACAACGGTGACGGCAGCTACAAGTACACCTTCTACCGCGACGTCACCGCGATCAAGGACCAGGTCGCAGCGATGACCGTGACCGGCACCAACAACAAGGCCGACCTGGGTGACCTGAGCTACAACGCCAACCTCACGCACCGCCTGACGATCCAGCTCTCGGGCAATGCACCGGGCACGGGCACCAACACACCGACCGGTGCCAACCTGGGCGTCACGGCCGTGCCCATGAAGGTTCCGTTCGACGCCATCTACGACTTCATCCCTGCCACCGGCAAAGCCGTCACCTCGGCCGATTACCAGCGTGACATCACGGCCACCGCCAAGTGCGAGGAATGCCACCGCAAGCTGGGCGGCATCCCCGGCGCGAGCGCAGAAGCCGTCTCGGCCGGCTTCCACGGCGGCAGCCGCAACAACGTCCAGTACTGCGTCGTCTGCCACACCGAGCAGCGTCGGTATGGACGTGCGGAGGCCACGGCCTCGTCGATCGACGGCGTCGTCAAGACCTTCACCGGCAGCACCTACGTGCTGGACGGGCGCACGATCGGCGACCTGCCCAACTTCATCCACAAGACCCACCTCGGCGGAATGCTCGCCAACAAGAACTACAACTACGCCGGTGTGCTGTTCAACGAAGTCAAGTACCCGCAGGACGTGCGCAACTGCACCAAGTGCCACGACGGCTCCGACACCTCGACGGCCAAGACCCTGCAGGGCAACAACTGGAAGAACGCGCCCAGCGCCCGGGCCTGCGGTGCCTGCCACGACGGCATCAACTTCGCCACCGGCACCGGCGTGAAGATGAGTGACGCCGTGAAGGGCCTGACCTCCAGCGCTTTCGCGCACCCGGTCGGCCCGCAAGCCGACGACTCGATGTGCACGCTGTGCCACAAGGCGGACTCGATCGACCTCTATCACCTGCCGGTGACGCCGCCGAACCTGGCCAGCGCCCTGCACGTGGTCGGCGGCAGTGCCAACACCAACTCGGCCTGGATTGCCTCGAACACGGCGCGTCTGCCGCCGGGAGCGATTGCCGTCACGAACGACGTGAAGAGCGTGTCGCGCAATGCCAGCAAGCAGCCGGTGATGGTGTTCCGCATGCTGCAAAACGGCGCCCGCAAGGACCTGAACGCCAACACCGCCGCCGAGTTGTGGGACAACTTCGTCGGTGCACCCAGCGTCTACTTCGTGTTCGCGGTGCCGCAGGACGGCATCGCCGCGCCGGCCGACTTCAACGCCTCGGCCAGCGTGTACCTGAAGACGCTGTGGAAGGGCACGGGCACGCCCGCCCAGGCGGGCACGCTGGCCGGACCGGACGCCGACGGCTACTACACGGCCACGCTCACCGGCGTGACGGTCCCGGACAGCGCGAGGATGCTGACCGGCGGCCTGGGCTACTCGTACAACGTGTCGAGCGCCCTGCCGCTGACGCAGACCAATGTGACGGGTTATCCGGTCACGCCGTCGCCGATCGCCCATGCCAGCGGCAACCCGGTCGGTGGCCTGATCGTGATCGCGCCCAACGTGCAGCGGGTGGCCACCGGCTACACGGGCCGCCGCGCCATCGTCGAGGAAGCTCGCTGCAACGCCTGCCACCAGGAACTCGGCGCCTTCACCGAGGCAGCCTTCCACGCCGGCCAACGCAACGACGCCACGACCTGCTCTTGGTGCCACACCCCCAACCGCACCAGCAGCGGCTGGTCGGCGGATTCGAGCAGTTTTGTCCACGCGATACACGCCGCGGCCAAGCGGACCGTGGAGTACAACTGGCACGCGATCTCGGCGACCGAGGGGTTCTGGAAGGTTGGCTATCCGGGTGTCCTGAACCAGTGCGAAACCTGCCACCTGCCAGGCACCTATGACTTCTCGGCCACCGCGTCGGCGGCAGCGGTGGGCAACCGGCAGTACCGGACGGTGGCGTCGGGCACGGTTGCCGACAACATCTCCAAGTCGCCTTACGTCGCACCAGGCGCCTACGGTGCGGGCTTCAGCTTCAGCGCGGCCACCGGTGCCACGACCGAGGCGGCAGCGACGACGCTGGTGACCTCGCCGATCGCCACGGCATGCTTCGCCTGCCACGACTCGATGAGCGCCGAATCGCACTTCATGATCAACGGCGGCTCGATCTACGCACCACGCGCCACCGCGCTGGGGTCGACCGAGACCTGCCTGATCTGCCACGGGCCCGGCCGCATCGCGTCGATCAAGGAGTCGCACGCCAAGTGAAGTGAGTCACAGGCGCCGAGCGGCAGCAGCGGACGGCACGTCCTCGGCTGCCGCGGCACGCAACCCGGCAGTGTGGCAACACCTCCGGGTTGTTTCTTTGCAGCGCTGGCCACTTTTTTCGCGTCGGCTTGACGAAACCGTTGCATCGCCAGGCATGCGAATGGCACCATCCATGTGAACGGAAGCTCCATCAGCGAAATCAGCGTTCAACCCGTGCCACATCACTTGATCGCATTGACCTGCCTCGCGCTTGCAGGCATGGTCAGCGCCGGATCCTTACTCGCTGCGACCAGCGGCGCCACGAACGCGGTGCCGGCCGGGGCGGTGGGCGCGCCCGCACCGTTCGGCCATGCCGCTTCGGCGCCGACGAAGAAGCGCCTGCCGGCCGCACCGGTGAAGCTCGTCGACATCAACGGCGCGAACCGGGCGCAACTGAAGGCGCTACCCGGCATCGGCGACGCCGAGGCCGACAAGATCATTGCGGGGCGGCCCTACCTGAGCAAGGCCGAGCTCGTGACGAAGAACGTGTTGCCGACCGGACCCTATCTGTCTCTCAAGGACCGTGTCGTCGCGATGCCGAGAATCAAGCCGAAAGGCAAGAGTTGAGCCGAAGGCAACCTGGACCGAACGAAACCTGCACCCATGGGCGGACATCGATGAACATGAAGAAACAGGCAGTGCGCATGCTGCTCGCGTTGGCGGGCTTGACGGCGAGCGCGGTCGTCTTGGCGCAAGCCAATGCGCCGGCGTCTGCGGCCACGACAGCGGCCGTCAGCGGCCAGGGCACCGAATACAGCGAGCAGGGCGCCGACACCTGTCTGCGTTGCCATGACGACGAGGGCGACACCTACTCCGCGTCGGCCATCTTCAAGGGCAAGCACGCACACCGCGGCGACAAACGTGCGCCTTTCGGCGCCGGTGGTCTGCAGTGCGAGGCCTGCCACGGCCCCGGCGCCCGGCATGCCGCCAAGGGCAGCAAGAAGGCCTTGACGATCAACAGTTTCAAGGCCGACTCCTTCCTGCCCGTGGAGCAGCGCAACCAGGCTTGTCTGGGCTGCCACGAGGGCCAGGCCCGCAACGCCTGGCATGGCGCTGCGCATGATCGCGGCAAGGTCGCCTGTACCGACTGCCACAAGATGCACGTCGAGCGTGACCCGGTGCGGGTCAAGGCCACCGAGCCGGGCGTGTGCTACACCTGCCACGCCAAGCAGCGAGCCGACTTCCAGAAGACCTCGTCGCACCCGGTGCGCACGGGGTCCATGGCCTGCAGCGACTGCCACAACGCGCATGGCTCCTCCAGCCCGGCGATGCTCGTCAAGGCCACGCTGAACCAGACCTGCTTCAGTTGCCACGCCGACAAGCGGGGGCCGGTGCTGTGGGAACACGCGCCCGTGGCCGAGGATTGTTCGCTGTGCCACACGGCGCACGGCTCGGTGCGCACGGCCCTGCTGAACAAGTCCCCGCCGCTGCTGTGCCAGCAATGCCACAGCCCGGCCGGCCATCCGTCGGTGGCGCGCAGTGGTGCGAGCCTGCCCGGCGGCGGCGGGGGCGGTTCGATCTTCCTGGTGGCGGGCAGTTGCTCCAACTGCCACACGCAGGTCCATGGATCCAACCACCCGTCGGGTTCCAAGCTGATGCGTTGACCCTTGCCGCGCGCGGGGCCGCAGGCTCCGCGGCACGACTCACAGAATGCGGACATGAATATGAAAATCTACAGCTCCCTGTTCCTGCTCGGCGCGCTCGGCGTGCTGTCCGCTGCCGGCACGGCCGCGGCTGCGGTGGATATCTCACAGTGGAAGTGCGAGTCCTGCCCCTACCCCAAGGGCACCAGCGGTACGGTGGAGGTGGGCGTGGGCGCGGTGTCTGAGGCGTCGGCCAAGTTCGGTGACTACAGCGGGCTGCAACGCAACGGCGCTCATCTCATCCTGGGCGGTGAGCTGCGTTACCGGGGTGACAGCGGTTACTTCGCCGACCTCAGCGCGGCAGATCTGGGCATCGGGACGCGCAAGCTGGCGGCACAGACCGGCCGCGAAGGGCTGTACTCGCTGCGCTTTGGCTACGCCGAAGTGCCTCGTCACTTCGCCGACGATGCCTTGACACCGTTCCTGGGCGGCGGCGGCGACATGTTGTCACTGCCGTCGGGTTATCCGGCGGCCAGCACCTCGAGCATGCCGCTGGCGAGCACGCTGCAACCAGTGGCCCTGGGTTACAAGAATCAGCGTTCGAACCTGGGCGCGACGTGGATCGCCGGCGAGAACTGGACTTACCGCGTCGGCGTGCGACACGACGTGCGCGATGGCACGCGGCCCACCTACGGGGCCTTCTTTGTCAATGCGTCGCAACTGGTCGCACCCGTGGACCAGGTGACCGATCAGCTCGAGGTTTCCGCTTCGTATGCCAGCCGCCGGCTGCAGGCCATGCTGGGGTACCAGATCTCGCAGTTCCGCAACGGCCCCGAGGCGTTGACCTGGGACAACCCCTTCTGGCCCGTGGTCGCCGGCAGCAGCCGCGGCCAGCTCGCCCAGGCACCCGACAACCAGTTCCACCAGATCGTGGGCTCGGCCGGATACCAGATCACGCCCACCATCCGCGCCAGTGCCGATGTGGCCGTCGGGCGCATGACGCAGAACGCCGACTACCTGGCGTCGACCTTGACCCCCGGTCTGGCAGCCACCGTGCCGGCACTGCCCGCGGCGTCCCTGGACGGGCGCGTCGACACCTTCAACGGCAGCGTCAGGCTCACGGCCGCCCCGATCGACGGTCTGCGCCTGAATGCGAGCTACACCAGGGACGTGCGCAACAACCGCACCGCCATCCAGAGCTATCCGATGGTGGCGACCGACATGTTCCTCGACCCGGCAACGCGCAGCAATGTGCCGTTCGACAGCACGCAGGACCGCTTCAAGCTCAGCGCCGACTACCGCGGCCCCGGCACCTCGAAGCTGAGTGCCGGCGTCGAACAGGACAACCGTCAACGCTCCTACCAGGAGGTCGTGGACACCCGCGAAACGACGCTCTGGGGCCGCCTGGGCATGCAGGCGAGCGACGACGTGTCCTTGTCGCTCAAGCTCGCGCATGCCAGGCGCAGCCACTCCACCTACGGCGTCTCGTACTGGTTCGGCTCGCCGGAGAACCCGCTTCTGCGCAAGTACTACCTGGCCGCACGCCAGCGCAACAGCGCCGGCCTGCGCGCCGATGTCGCGCTGGGCGAGGACATGAGCCTGGGCCTCGACGCCGACATCGCCGTCGACGACTACACCGAGTCCACCGTCGGCCTCACCTACGGGCGCAGCGCGGGCATCGGCGCCGACCTGTCGGCCGCGATCGGCGAGAAGACCCAACTGCAGGCGTTCGTGCGCACCGACCGCATGCACTCGCGGCAAGCCGGCAGCGAACAGGCGGGGCAGCCCGACTGGTGGGCGCGCAACCGGGACGCCAGCGACGTGGTGGGTATGGGCGTCCGGTACGCTGCCATCGCCGACAAGCTCGACCTCGGTGCCGACCTCACCGTCACCCGTTCACGCAGCGACGTCGAAGTCGAGACCCTGGCTGCGTACCCGCTATTCCCCAGCGCCACGACGAGGATGGACAGCCTCAGGTTCTTCGGCACCTACCGCCTGCGCGAGAACCTGTCGCTCACCGGCAGCTTCTGGCACGAACGTTATCGTTCGCACGACTGGCGGCTCGACGGCGTGCTGCCGGCAACGCTGCCGAACCTGCTCAGTCTCGGCGTGCAGCCGCCGCAGTACAGCGTCAACGTCGTGCGAGTGGCGCTGCGCTACGGTTTCTAGGGCGTCTGGGGAACCATCCGCGCGACCTCGGCACCGAAGTCCTCGACCCGATCCCAGTCGGTGAACTCGACCACCGCGTTGCGGTCGGTGGGGCCTTTGGTCATCCACATGATGAAGCGGATCATGGTGCGGTCGAGCGTGCCGTAGCGCGGGTAGTCGATCTTGCCCGCGAAGACGGCCAGCCGCTGCGGCTTCCAGGCAATGCTGCGCAGGAACTTGAGCAGGTAGGGGTTGGCCTCGGGCTTGTCCTTGCCCGGCTTGCGCGCCACCACGTTGACCGAGAAGAAGGCGTTCGGCCGGGCTTCCAGCGCCGCCTGGTGGCGGGCGATGAAGGCACCGACCTCGGGCTTGTGCTTGCCGTAGCGGATGCTGGCGCCGATGACCACGGCGTCGCAGCGCTGCAGGTCGTCCGCCGTGCCATCGGCCAGTGCCTTGACCGTGACGCTGGGCCCCGCAGCTTCGACCACGCTGCGCAGCCGCTCGCAGATGCGCACCGTCTGGCCGTCGGTGGTGGAATACAGGATCAGCAGATGGCTCATGGCAGCCTCAGGATGCCGCGCCGGCCGGCAGCAGGGATTCGGCCACGAGTTCGGCGATGTCCTTGTTGGCCACCTCCGCCTCGCGGCCCAGCGCCTTGAGGCCGTCCCCGATCATCACCGCGCAGTAAGGGCAGGCGGTGGCGATGACCTGGGGCCGGACTTGCAGTGCCTGCTCGGTGCGTGCGACGTTGATGCGCGTGCCGATGGTCTCTTCCAGCCACATGCGCGCGCCGCCGGCGCCGCAGCACATGGCCTTTTCGCGCTGCAGTTCGAACGCCAGCGGCGTGTCCCTGGACAGCAGCCGGATGACCTGCCGCGGGGCCTCGTACTCGCCGTTGTGGCGGCCCAGGTAACAGGGGTCGTGAAAGATCACGCGTTCGAACGACGGTGCCAGCGCGATGCGCCGCTCGGCCAGCAGGCGCGCGATCGTCTGCGTGTGGTGCTCCAGCTCGTAGTGGCCGCCGAAGGCGGGGTATTCGTTCTTCAGCGAGTTGAAGGCATGCGGGTCGCAGGTGACGATGCGCTTGACGCCGCGGCCGTTCAGAGTGGTCACCAGCGTCGTGGCCAGTTGCTGGAACAGCATCTCGTTGCCGGCACGGCGCACGCATTCGCCGGTGGACGTCTCGGCGTCGCCCAGGATCGCGAAGCGCACGCCGGCAGCGCGCAGGATGGCGACGAAGGCGCGCGCGATCTTCTGCCCGCGCGGGTCGAAAGACTGCGCCGAGCCGACGTAGAACAGCACGTCGACTTGCGCGGCCTGCGCGGCGTCGGTGAGGTGCGGCAGATCGAGGTCGCGCGCCCAGTCGGCACGGGTCTGCGAAGGCAGCCCCCAGGGGTTGCTCTGCGACTCGTAGGCCTCGAAGACGGGCTTGAGCTCGTGCGGAAACTCGCCGTCCATCATCACCCGGTGCTGGCGCAGCTTGTAGAACTTGGACAGGTGTTCCAGCTCGATCGGGCAGGCGGCCTCGCAATAGCCGCAGGTGGTGCAGGCCCACAGTGTCTCTTCGCTGATCACCGGTCCCACCAGCGGCGGCAGCGGGTCCTCGGCATCGGCGGCGGGGGCCGGGGCCGGGGCCAGCAGCAGCTCGCGCTGCTCCACGAGGTGGTGCTTGAGGCTGTCGTTGACCCACTTCAGCGACAGCGGCTTGCCGGTCAGGAAGGTGGGGCAGGCGTCCTTGCAGCGGCCGCACTCGGTGCAGGTGAAGGCGTCCAGGCCGTCCTTCCACGACAGGTCGCGCGCGGTGCGCACGCCGACGCGCAGGTCGCCGGCGTCGGCGTCGTCGGACATCATCTTCTCGAGGTCCACGGCAGGCACGACATTCGTCGGCCCGCCACGGCGGAAGAAGAGGGTGGGCAGCGCAGTGGCGATGTGGAAGTGCTCGCCCGTGGGCAGGAGGGCGAGGAAGAAGAACACGGTGGCCAGCTGGACCCAGTAGCTCAGCTGGTAGCCGGCCTGCAGCACCGCCGTGGGCCAGCCGGCGAAGCTGGATGCGAGTGTGCTGCCCGCGAAGGCAAAGCCGCGTTCATGCGCGATGCCGGCGTCGGTGGCCGAGAACAGCGCGAAGCGGAAACCGTCGTAGGCGAGGTCGGTGAGCATGATCACCGTGATCAACACCAGCACCAGCAGGGCCTCGCGGTTGCGCTCCAGGCGGCGCGGGCGCTGCACGTAGCGGCGCCAGAAGGCGTAGCCCAGCGCCGCCAGCACGGCCAGCTCGACGCCGTCCTTGAGCGCCGCGAACAGGCCGCCGGCCAGGCCGGGGTAGACGAAGGGTTCGTGGTAACCGATGGCGATGAGCTGCACCTTGCGCAGCAGCAGGGCCATGAAACCGAGGAAGATCACCGCGTGCATCAGCCCCGGCTTCCAGTCGCGCGCGATCATGCGCTGCTGCAGGAAGCCGTTGACGAGCACGGCCTTGAGCCGCGCCGCCGGGTGGTCCCAGCGCACCTCGGGCTGCAGGCGCACGACGATGGCCAGCTTGCGCCAGGCCAGCCAGGCGAAGCCGGCAAGGCCGGCCAGCATCAGAAGCGTGATTCCCAGTGGGCTCATGGAGCTGGGGCGGGGCGCACCGGGCTAGCTGTCAGCGCCGGCCAGGCTGCTCGGCAGCCCGCCCGTGCCCCGTCTGGTGGGATGCGGCCATCAACTGTAGGTCTCGATTGGTGTCCGGCAGCGCCGGCATGTTGAACCGGATCACATCCACCCGGGATCGCTGGTGAATCTACTACAACGGCCCTCGGATCCGTTGACCGGCATCAACACTACCGTGCAAGGTGTTGCCCGCCCGCCCGCGCGAGCGTACCGGCGGTCGCGCCGAAGTTTGATGTGCATCAAATCCACCGCGACTTTTCGTCGTCGGTTTGTGGGTCTGCAGCAACGGCGCCGGCCTTGCTGGCGGCCCTGCGGCCGCTGCCCGAAGACGAAGAGGGAAGGACGAGAAGACGAAACGCCGGCGAATGCCGGCGTTCTTGGTGGCAGGTGGACGCGATTACAGCGACAGGATCCACTTCACCACGGCCTGGACCTCCTCGGGCTTGGCCTTCATCTCCGGGTGGTCGCCCTTCGGGTTGTTGATCGACTTGAGGATGGTCGCTTCGGCATCGGCCTTGCCCTTGTACTGAGCGGCGGTTTCCTTGAAGCCCGGGGCACCCTTCTTTTTCTTGTCCATGTCGTGGCACTTCGCGCAGCCGGCGCTCTTGGCCAGGTTGGGTGATGCTTGCACCATGCCGGCCGACAGCACGGCAGCAGCGACGATGGCAGACATCAGAACGGCTTTCATTTGAACTCCTGTAATGTTGCACGGCCTCGTAACGGTTGCGGGGCGTTGGCCAGACGCGGTGCCCCCTGACTGCGAGCACCACGAAATGTTAGCGCAGCCTGTGCCGCCAGCCGAGACAGTCCACTCACCCGGCCAACGGTCTTTGTTGCGGTCGCGGACGCGGAAACGCCGGCGTGAGCCGGCGTCGTTACGGAGCATCAAGGGCCGCTACAGCGTCAGGATCCACTTGATCATGGTTTTCGTGTCATCGGCGCTGGCCTTCATCTCAGGGTGGTCCCCCTTGGGGTCGGTGATGGCCTTGAAGATCGTCGCGTCGGCACCGGCCTTGCCCTTGTACTTCGCGGCGCTCTCCTTGAAGGGCGGGCCTTTCTTCTTCTTCTCGATGTCGTGGCACTTCACGCAGCCGGCGCTCTTGGACAGTTCGGGTGACGCTTGCACCACACCGGCCGACAGGACAGCAGCAGCGACGATGGCATACATCAGAACGGCTTTCATTTGAACTCATGAAATGTTGCACGTCCTCGCAACGGTTGCGGGCCCATGGCCAGAGGCGGTGCCCGTGATTACGGACACCGGGAAATGGTAACGCAGCCTGGGTAACGCAGCCTGTGCCACGACCCGACACAGTTCACTCATTGGGCCGTCGCCTCGTCGGGGTCGCGGACGTGAAGATCCCGGCAAGGACTGGCGCCGACTGCGACCCTCGATGACTCCTTACAGCGTCAGAATCCACTTGATCATGGTCTTGACGTCTTCGGGCTTGGCCTTCTGCTCCGGATGATCACCATTCGGGTCGGTGATGGTCTTGAACATCAGCGCCTCGGCGTCGGCCGTGCCCTTGAATTTCTTGGCGCTTGCCTGGAAGGAAGGTCCCTTCTTCTTCTTCTCGATGTCGTGGCACTTCACGCACCCGGCGCTCTTGGCCAGATCGGGCGAAGCCTGCACCGTACCCGCAGACAAGACACCTGCGGCAAGAATGGCGGACAGAAGGATGGTCTTCATGGATGCTCCAAATGAACCCTGACGGTCGCGCAAACTCGCGCGCTAGCGGTTGTATAGGTCAACGGCGATAAGCACAACGTGATCATGCTAACGCAGGCACAGCAGCCCGGTTGACAAGACGCCGACGCCGGAGTCAGGACCTCGCCACGGATTCGGCCCGTGTACGAAGGAGCCGCCCGAAGGTGGCCCGTCGCGCAATACCAGCAGACGCGCTCAGCAGCCGCCCTTCTTTTCCTTCTTCGGGGCCTTCTTGTCGACCTTCATTTCGGCCTTCTTTTCGTTCTTCTGGACCGCCGAGGCCGCGGAGGCCGCGGCGACAGCAGATTTGGCGGCCTGCGCATAGACAGGCAACTGCACGAGAGCGAAGGCGCCCAGAACCAAAGCAGGAAGCAGCTTGTTCATCGACATTTCCTTTCAGGCGGGTGGCGAGGCTGGATACCCTACCTAGTATATAACGCGTGGGTGCAGCCTGGGTTGACAGCCGTGAGAACCAGCCAGCTGCAGTCAGCTGCGATGGTAGCGGGCTAATATTCCCGCATGCAGCTTGTACTCTCCCGGCAACGCCTCGCTGCGCCGTGCAGCTGACGCGGCGGCTCACACTGGCGGCGCTGGGCGTCGCCTGCTCGACCGGCCTCGCGGCGGGCCAGCGGCCGCCCGCCGCAAGGCCCACCCCGGCACCGATATTCGAGGGCATGGGCGACTACCGCGCGCCAGACGCCGCGCCGTCGGCGCTGGTGCGGCGCTACTTCGCGCAGGGCATGGTGTTGGCCTGGGGTTTCAACCCGCAGGAGGCGGCGCGGTCCTTCGAAGGTGCTGTCCGCCTGGCCCCGCGGTGCGCGGCCTGTCATTGGGGGCTGGCCTGGGCGCTGGGTCCGACCATCAATGCCGACATGTCGCCGGCCGATGCCGCGCGTGTCGCTGCCGCGCTGCGGCAGGCGCGCCGGCAACGCCGGCGAGCGTCGGTGCGCTTCGGCGAGCTCATCGCAGCCTTGTCCGCCAGGCACCCCGGGCCCGGCGCGGCGGAGATCGACGAAGAGGCCTATGCCGAACGCATGCGTGCGCTCGCGGCGCGCCACCCCCGCGACGCCGATATCGCCGTGCTCGCCGCCGAAAGCCTGCTCAATCTGCATCCCTACGACTGGTGGCGGCCGGACGGGCGAGCCTTGCCGTGGACCGCCGAGATCGTGGCGCTGCTGGCCCGTGCGCTCGAAATCGCCCCGGGTCACCCCGGCGCCAATCACTACTGGGTGCATCTGTTCGAACAATCGGCGACGCCCGAACGCGCAGCGACGCAGGCCGACCGGCTGCGCACGCTGGTGCCGGGGTCGGGTCACCTGCTGCACATGCCGGCGCACATCGACATGCGCATCGGCCGCTACGACGAAGCCTCGGCGGCCAACGAGCGCTCGATCGCGGCCGACCTGCGCTACCTGGCGCAGGTCGACGCGCAGGGCGCCTACCGCGTCGGCTATGTCGCGCACAACCACCACTTCCTGTGGGCCTCGGCAGCGATGCAGGGCCGATCGCGGGCCGCCATCGCCGCCACGCTGGCTGCCTGGCCGGCCGCCTGCGGGCCGCGTCCCGGTGACCTCGGCAGCGGCGCGCTGCAGCACTACGCGGTGCTGCCGCTGCACGCGCTGGTGCGCTTCGGGCGCTGGCAGGAGATCCTGACCCGGACGCGGCCACCGGACGGCAATGCGCCCTACCTGCTGGCGATGTGGCACTACGCGCGCGGAACGGCATGGGCGCGCTCGCAGCGGTTGCACGAAGCCCGTGCTGCGCTGATGCAGTTGCAGGCCGTGGCCGCTGAATCCGCACTGCAGACGACGAAGGTGAAGAACGTCAACGCGGCCAGCGCACTGGTGCGCATCGCCTTGCTGACCTTGCAGGCCGACCTGGCGGCGCTCGACGGCCGGCAGGGCGAGACCGTGGCGCTGCTCGAGCAGGCCGCGGCAGCCGAAGACGCGCTGGCGCACGACGAACCTCACCTGTGGCTGGCGCCGACGCGACACGCCCTGGGAGCGGCCTTGCTCGACGCCCGGCGTGCCGTCGACGCCGAGCGCGTCTACCGCCAGGACTTGCGGCACTACCCCGAAAACGGCTGGTCGCTGGTGGGCCTGGTCGAGGCCCTGAGGCGGCAGGGCAGGGATGGCGAGGCGCGCGCAACGCAAGCACGCTTCGAGGTCGCCTGGCGAGACGCCGACGTGCCTCTGACGCGTTCACGCCACTGATTCCTGCGCCTGCGAACACCCCTTGTGTTGCGGCGCACCAAAGGGTTTGTCCTAGGTCAAGAGCTGCATGCCCGGCGGGGTATCAAATCTCGACATGGATTCCGATCTCACCAAGACAGTGGCCTGCAGTTGCGGCGCACGCCGGCGGTGGCGCAGGCGGAACACGCCATGTCGGACCTGATCATGCCTCTTTACCTCGCCGGCCAAGGTTCGGCCGTGGCGGTGAGCGTGTAACGCATTTCTTCACCGAGTCCAGAACCATGAAACAAGCAGTATCACGGCGGCGATTCCTGGCCCTCTCGGCCGGCGGCCTTGGTGCAGCCGCAGCAGGCGCGGGGTGGCAGGGCTGGATCCCGATGGCCACCGCCTCCGAGTCCGCCAAGGGCGCCGTGACGACGGTCCCCACCTTCTGTGAGATGTGCTTCTGGCGCTGCGGCGGCATCGCGCACCTGCGCGACGGCAAGCTGTGGAAGTTCGAGGGCAACCCGAAGGACCCGCAGAGCATGGGCCGGCTGTGCCCGCGCGGCACCGGTGCCGTGGGCGCGCATTACGACCCCGACCGCCTGCGCCAGCCGCTGATGCGCGTCGGCGAGCGCGGCAAGGAAGAGTGGAAGGCCGTGAGCTGGGACGAGGCGCTGAATTTCGTCGCCGAGAAGATGAACAAGATCAAGGCCGAGCACGGCCCGGAGTCGATGGCGCTGTTCAACCACGGCTTCGGCCAGCGTTTCGTTCAGCATGCGCTGAAGAGCTGGGGCGTCATCAACGTCGCCGGCTCGTCCTACGCGCAGTGCCGCGGCGCACGCGACGCGGGCTTCCTGCTGACCTTCGGCGCCGGCGTCGGCTCACCCGAGCCCACCGACATCAAGAACACCGACTGCTTGGTGCTCATCGGCTCGCACCTGGGCGAGAACATGCACAACTCGCAGGTGCAGGAGTTTGCACAGGCAGTGGAGCGAAAGGTGCCCGTGATCGTCGTCGACCCGCGCTTCTCGGTGGCCGCCAGCAAGGCCAAGTACTGGCTGCCGGTGAAGCCCGGCACCGACCTGGCGCTGCTGCTGGCCTGGGCCAACCTGCTGGTCACCGAAGGCCGCTACGACAAGATCTTCGTGCAGGAGCACGGCCATGGCTTCGACAAGTTCGTGGCCGAAATCAAGGGCTACACGCCCGAATGGGCCGCCGAACAGTGCGACGTGTCGGCCGACCTCATCCGCGCCTCGGCACGTGAATTCGCCAGCCACCGCCCGGCCGCCATCATCCACCCCGGCCGCCGCGTCAACTGGTACGGCGACGACACCCAGCGCAGCCGCGCCATCGCCTTGCTCAACGCGCTGCTCGGCAACTACGGCCGCAAGGGCGGTCTGTACATCTCGCAAGGCATCAGGATCGCGCCCTTCCCGCTGCCCAAGTACCCCGAGGCCACCAAGCCGCGTGCCGACGGTGCCGATGCGGTGCAGTACCCGTTCGCCGACGAAGGCATCACCACCAGCATCCGCGACGCCACGATCAGCGGCAAGCCCTACCCGATCAAGGGCTGGTTCGTCTACTCGACCAACCTGATGCAGGCGCTGCCGAACGAGGCCGAGACCATCAAGGCCATCCAGCAGCTCGACCTGCTCGTGGTCTGCGACACCATGCCCAGCGAGATGGCCGGCTGGGCCGACGTCATCCTGCCCGACACCACCTTCCTGGAGCGGCACGACGAACTGCTCACCGGTTTCGGCCGCACCGGCTGGGCCTCCTTGCGCCAGCCCGTGGTGGCCGCCCCGCACGACCAGAAACCGGCCTGGTGGATCGCCAGGCAGCTGGCCGAAAAACTCGGCGTCGGTGCCTGCATGCCTTTCAAGGACATGGAGGAATACCTGTCGTACCGCGTCGAGAAATCGGGCCACAGCTGGGACCAGCTGAAGAAAGAGGGCGTGATCATGGCCGAGCACAAGCCCATCACGGTCGAGGAAGGGCTGGAGCTGGAATTCGACACGCCCAGCGGCAAGGTCGAGTTCTGGTCCGACCAGCTCGCCGCCGCAGGCTTCGACGCCGTGCCCAAGTACACCAAGCACCCCGAGGCACCCGAAGGCCACTTCCGCGTCATCACCGGCCGTGCGCCGGGCCACACCTTCAGCCGCACGCAGACCAACCCCTTCCTGCACGACCTGATGCCCGAGAACGAAGTCTGGGTCAACACCGCCACCGCGGCGCGGCTGGGCATCAAGAACCGTCAGTACGTGCAGCTGAAGAACCAGGACGGCGTGCTCAGCAACCGTGTCCGCGTCAAGGCCACGCAACGCATCCGCGAGGACTGCGTCTACATGGTCTACGGCTTCGGTCACACCAACAAGATGCTGAAGACGGCCTACCTGCGTGGCGCCAGCGCCGGGGGCTTGAATACGCATTACGCAACCGATCCGCTGATGGGTGCCACGAGCATCCACACGAATTTCGTTGCCTTCGTGAAGGAGGCCTGAGATGCCCCGCTTTGGAATGGTCATCGACACGCGCAAGTGCGTGGGCTGCCAGGACTGCGTCGTCGCCTGCCAGGCCGAGAACGACGTGCCGCACGGCTACTGCCGCGACTGGATCACGACCGAGGTGCGAGGCACCTTCCCGCAGCTGAGCATGCAGATCCGCACCGAGCGCTGCAACCACTGCGACAACCCGCCGTGCGTGAGCTGCTGCCCCACCGGCGCCAGCCACGTCGAGGACTTCGGCAGGACGGTGCAGGTCACGGCCAACAAGTGCATCGGCTGCAAGGCCTGCATCGCGGCCTGCCCTTACGACGCGCGCTACGTGCACCCCAAGGGCTACGTCGACAAATGCACCTTCTGCCTGCACCGCGTCAAGGACGCTCTGGACCCGGCCTGCGTGTCGGTGTGCCCCACGCACTGCATGACTTTCGGCGACCTGGACGACCCCAAGAGCGTGGTCAACGGCTTGCTGCGCACGCGCAAGCACCACACGCTGCTGCCCGAAGCGGGTACGAAGCCGCGCATCTTCTACCTGACCTGAGGAGCAGCCGTCATGCTCGAAATCACAAGCACCCGACACAACCCCCTGATCGACCCGAGCCTGGGTGTGTGGAGCTGGGAGATCCCGCTCTACCTCTTCGTCGGCGGCATCGTCGCCGGCATGATGGTGCTCGGCGGCCTGGCCATGCTGCGCCAGGCCAGGGGCGAAGACACGCGCAGCTTCTTTTCCATGCACACGCCGCTGCTGGGGTTCATCCTCATGAACATCGGCATGCTGGCGCTGCTGCTGGACCTCACGCACCGGCTTTA
This sequence comes from Rubrivivax sp., assembly GCA_030680415.1. Lineage (GTDB taxonomy): Bacteria > Pseudomonadota > Gammaproteobacteria > Burkholderiales > Burkholderiaceae_C > Rubrivivax. The sequence continues at coordinate 74,972 of JAUXVE010000056.1, read as the reverse complement.
CGTGTGGCGCATCTTCCTCACATTCCAGGTCGCGTCACCGATGGCCTGGGGCTCTTGGCTGCTGATCATCGTCTACGGCGTGCTGCTGGTGTCGGCGCTGATCCGCCTGCCCGACACCTGGCCGTGGCTGGGCCGCACCGTCCCCGTCGTCGGAACCCTGTCCGACGCCCTCGTCGCCAAGCCGCAGTGGATACGTGCACTCGGCTGGGCCAACCTGGTGCTCGGCGTGGGCCTGGGCATCTACACCGGCATCCTGCTCAACACCATGGTCGCGCGGCCGCTGTGGAACAGTGCCATTCTCGGGCCCTTGTTCCTGGTCTCGGGGCTGTCGGCCGGTGCGGCGGTGATGCACATCGCCGCCACCTTGCTGCAGGGCAAGCCGGCCCCGCAAGGGATGATCGGCGGCGCCGTGGCGGCCATGCTGCAGCCCATCGGGCCACAGCACCCCGAGAAGACGACCGCCCATTCGCTGGTTCGTTATGACCAGGTCTTCCTGATCACCGAGCTGGTGTTCATCGGCCTGTTCGTCGTCAACCTGCACACCAGCTCGGCGTCGCACGCCGCCGCTGCCGCGTTGATCATGACGGGGCCCTATGCGTTGCCGTTCTGGCTTGGCGTGGTCGGCGTGGGCGTGCTGCTGCCGCTGGCCTGGCAAGCGCTGGAGCTGTCGCACAAGGTGGCGCACACCGTGGTCCCAGCGGTGCTGGTGCTGGCCGGGGGCTTCACGCTGCGCTGGGTGATGGTCAATGCCGGGCAGATGAGCGAGATCGTGCCCGTGCTCACGCTCGCACCTTGAGGCAGGTCAAGGGTTTATACCATGTACGGTATCCAATAGAGCTCATGCATTGCGGCACCGGCGACTGTGGACCAGCGGGCAATGCCCGCGGCTCAGGATCCGTTGCGGTGCCGCCAGTCTGAAGGGAAAGTCCATGTCTCACACCCTCACCGCTCAGCGACCCGCGGCCCCAGCGCAGGCCCGTTCAAGGGGCCTGCAGCGCCCCTACTGGAACCCCTACGTGGTGGGCTTCCTGTTGGGCCTGGTGCTGCTGGCCACCTACGCCGTCACCGGCCGCGGCCTGGGTGGCACGGCGGCGTTTTCCGCAGTGTCGGCCTGGCTGGTGGGGCTGGGGTCGCCCGCCCATGTCGAAGCCAACCTGGTGCATGCGCGCTACTGGAATGAAGGGGCGCCGCTGCTGTCGTGGACGCTGTTCCTGCTGGCCGGCTCGCTGATCGGCGCCTTTGCCTCGGGCTGGCAAGGCCGGCGCCTGGCCTTCACGGTGGAGCGCGGCCCGCACATCACCGACAACACGCGGCTGATGCTGGCTTTTGCCGGTGGCTTCGTGGCCGCCTTCGGCGCCAAGATCGCCAAGGGCTGCACCAGCGGGCAGGCGCTCACAGGGGGCTCGATGCTCAACGTGGGCAGCCTGGTCTTCATGCTGGCCGTATTCGCCTCGGCCTATGGCCTGGCTTACTTCGTGCGCAAGGAGTGGTTGTGATGTTGCCGCTGTCGTCGACGATCGAATTCAGCACTGCCGCTTCATTGGGCCTGGCGCTGCTGCTGGGTCTGGGCTTCGGCTTCTGCCTGGAGCGCGCCGGCTTCGGCAGCGCGCGCAAGCTCACCGCGGTGTTCTACCTGTGGGACATGGCGGTCGTCAAAGTCATGTTCACCGCCATCGTCACCGCCATGGTCGGTCTGTTCCTGCTTTCGACCCTGGGGCTGATGGACCTGTCCGAGCTCTACATCGAGCCCACGAGCCTGGCCGCGCAAGCCCTGGGCGGCCTGGTGTTCGGCGCCGGCTTCATCGTCGGCGGCTACTGCCCCGGCACCTCGATTGCCGCCTTGGCCACTGGGCGCAAGGACGGCATGGCCTTTGCGCTGGGCATGCTGGCCGGCGTGACCGTCTATGCCGAGTTCACCCCCGGCATCGAAGCCTGGATCAAGGAAGGCAGTGTCGGCGAACTGACCTTGCCCACGCTCACCGGCATCGGCATGGGCTGGTGGGCGCTGGCCTTCGTGGCCTTCCTGGTCTTTGCCGGCTGGGGCATGGGCCGGCTCGAACAGCGCTTTGCCGGGCTGCGCCCGCAGCCCTGAATGCCGGTGCGTCACGCACAAGCAGACCAACTTCCAGATCATGTATGCGCGCCATTTCACCTGAAAACCCGATCCACCCGCCCGCTCGCCGCGAGCGTATGGGCGCAGGGCCATCCACACTCTCACTGAAAGGGAAACCATGTTTCGCATGACTCTCGTCGGCACTCTCCTGCTGGGTGCGCAGCTGGCCCTGGCGCAGGCGCCGGCCGCGCCCGCTGCCGCAGCGGCCAAACCGAAGCCGCCGCAGCCGGCCATGTGTTCGGCCTGCCACACGCTGCAGCCCAACCAGATGGGCGGCTACCTCGACTCGGCGGCCTTCAAGTCGCAGTCGATGCAGCTCGACGTCGGCGCTGCGGCGCCGCAGATCCTGCGCTTCGATGCCAAGTCGCTGAAGGTCATCGACGCCGGCACCGAAAAGAAGCCCGACTTTCTGAAAGACGCCAAGAAGCGCCACGAGGTGCAGGTCACCTACGTCGAGAAGGACGGCGCCAAGCTCGTCACCGAGATCCGCTTCAAGGGCCCGGTGCAGATCGACCCGGCGAACCTGATCGAATACGCCGGTGTCGCCAAGCTGGTCGCCCAGGGCCCCGCCAAGACGACCTACACGCTGATCGACTCGCGGCCGCTGGTGCGCTTCCAGGAAGGCACGATCCCCACCGCGATCCACCTGCCCTTCATCGGCTTCGACAAATTCGTCGGTCGCCTGCCCAAGGACAAGAACCAGCTCACCGTCTTCTTCTGTGGCGGCCTCACTTGTACGCTGAGCCCGAATTCGATGAAGAAGGCCAAGCTGCTGGGCTACACCAACCTGCGCGTCTACCGCGAAGGCCAGCCCGAGTGGGCCACGCGCAATTACCAGGTGACGACGCCGACCTTCGTGAAGGCCGCGTACCTGGACCGCGACATCCCGCACGTGATGATCGACGCGCGCAGCGCGGCCGACGCCACCAGCGGCCACATCAAGGGCGCGGTGTCGGTGCCGGCCGGGCAGGAGAGGGCCATCCTCAAGTCGCTGCCCGAGCCCAAGCTGAAGGCGCCGCTGATCGTCTACGACGGTCGTGGTGGTGAGCAGGCAGTGGCGGTGGCCAAGTCCCTCATCAAGGCCGGGCAGCAGAACGTGCTGGTGCTCAATGGCGGCATGATCGGCTGGCAGGCCGCGGGCTATGCGGTGGAATCGGGGGTGCCGGCACCGACCAGGATTGCTTATGCGCCCAAGCCGCGCGCGGGCTCGGTCCCGATGGCCGAGTTCACGACGTTGGCAAAGAGAACGCCACTCGACGTGCTGATCCTGGACGTGCGCAATGCCGACGAGGCCTCCTCCGGAATGATCAAGGGCGCGCTGCTGATCCCCGACGAGGAGCTGGCGTCGCGCATGGCCGAAGTGCCCAAGGGCAAGCGCATCGTGACCCACTGCCTGACCGGCATTCGCGCCGAGATGGCGTATCACAAGCTCAAGGAAGCCGGCTACAACGCCGCCTTCCTGAACAACGAGATCGACATCGCGAAGGACGGCAACTTCAAGATCATGCCGCGCTGAGCAATCGGGGCACTCCCTCTCCCGCTTGCGGGAGAGGGCAGGGGTGAGGGCGGTGGAGTGCCGCGGTTCCCACCCTCACCCCAACCCTCTCCCGCCCAGGCGGGAGAGGGGGCAGGACCCCGCCCCGCTCAGCGGGGCCTTGGTATTTGCGCCCGGTGCCTCGCCAGCCACAGCGGCGTGCGCGAGCGCGGCACCTTGGCCACGAAGGCATGCCGTGCGACGTGGTAGCTGGAGTCGAAGCCGTAGAAGTTGAGCTTCATGCGCTCCAGTTCCTCGGCGCGGTAAGCAGCCAGAGGCTTGGTGGCTTCGTCGGCCACGCGCCGCCGGTTCCTGGCCTGCAGGGCCTGTGCAAAGGCGGGGTCGGCGGCCAGGGCCTGCGCCCGCGCCGCCACTTCGGCATGGAACGAGGCGTGGTCGGCGCCGAAGTGCGCGTCGACGAGTCCCAGCGCAGCGGCCTGGGCGGCGCTCACCGGCAGCCGATCCTGCATCAGCGCGCGTGCCGCCTCGGGCGCCACGCGTCGCGGCAGCAGATAGGTCCAGTACTCCGACCCATAGAGGTTGCCCATGCTCTTGTAGTGCGGGTTGAGCAGCACGCCGTCGCGCGCCCACACGCGGTCCGCAGCCAGCGCCAGGAAGGCGCCGCCGGCACCGGCGTTGCCCGCCATGGCGGCAACGGTGAACTGCCGATCGGCGAGCAGGATCTCCAGCACCAGGTCGTTCATGGCGTTGATGTTGCGCCACGACTCGTCGGCCGGCTGCGGGTGGGCCTCGATCAGGTTGAGGTGGATGCCGTTGCTCCAGAAGTCCGGCCCGCCGGCGAGCACGATGACGCGCGTCGGCCGTGCCTTGGCGACGCGCAGCGCGGCCGCGAGCCGCTGGCACTGCGCCGTGCCCATGGCACCGTTGTGGAAGGCGAAATGCAGCCAGCCCACGTCGCCCGTTTCCTCGTAGCGGATCTCGCGCCAGGTGGGTGCGTGCACGGACGCGTCGGGTGCCAGAGCACGTTCCGGGACGTCTGCGAGCCTTGCCCCCAGCACCATGGCTGCGGGCAGCTTGAAAGCCGGCTCGCCGCCGTCGGCACGGCGCAGGTGGGTGATCCACACCGCACCGTCCCGCGTGGCGCGCAAGACGGCGCCGCTGCGCTGCGCAACTACGCTGCCGGGCGGCGCGTCGCTGCGCAGTACGCCTTCGCGGTGCGCGCCGTGCAGGAACGCCGACACGCCCAGCACTTCGTCCAGCACGCCGGGCGCGCCGTCTGACGCATGCAGCTTGCGCAGCACCAAGTCGGTGTCGCCGCGGGCCCAGTCGATGGTGCGATCGGCCTGGCGCATCGGCGGCCTGGCGCGGCCGCGGGTCGAACCGGGCAAGGCTTCGGCCGGCTGCGGCGCATTGCCTGCGGCCAGGCGCTGCAGCGCTTGGCGCAGGGCCGCCACGGCGGCCTCGGTCACCTCGTGCCGGTACAGGCTGCTCTTGGGGGCCGGGCGCATGGCAAAGCCCACGCTGGCCCACACCGGGCCGGCGTCGAATTCGCCATTCGCCTCGATCACCGTCACGCCCCAGTCGGCAGCGCCTTCGAGAATGGCCCAGTCCAGTGCCGAAGGCCCGCGGTCGCCCGCCGGGCCGGGGTGGACCACAAGACAGCGGTGGCGCCGCCACACGCTGTCGGGGATGCGGCGCTTGAGGAAAGGCGCCACGATCAGCTCCGGCCGCCACAACGCCACCGCCTCTTCGGTGACCGCATCGTTGATGTCGAACTCGACCGAGACCTCGTGCCCTTGCTGCAGCAGTTCGTCGTACAGGCGCTGCGTGAGGCTGTTGAAAGCGTGGCTGAGGAAGAGGACGCGCATGGACAGCGGCAATCGCCTTCAGCAGCCGCGCGGTCGTTGCGCGTCAGTTATCGCTGCAGGCTGCCACGCCCCGCCACTCTGGGGTCGTTGCAGGCCTGGACAGGCCTTTCGGGCGCCAGGGAATTTCAGGCCGCGGTCGATTCGTTGCCCCATCTTTCGAGCTTGCGGTACAGCGTGCGCAAGCCGATGCCGAGGATGCGCGCCGCCTCGGACTTGTTGCCATGCGTGCGTTGCAGCACGTCCACGATGGTCTGATGCTCCAGATCCTCGATCAGGCCGTGGGGCGCCGCTCCGGCCGATGCCGACTCGCAGGCCGCGAGCAGGTGGTCGGGCACATCCTCCATGTCGATGCGTTTGCCCTTGGCCATGACGACCATGCTCTCCACGCAGTTCATCAGCTCGCGGATATTGCCCGGCCAGTTGTGCGAACGCAGCAGGTGGCGCACATCGGGCGCCAGCGTATCGGCCGGCCGGTGGTGCAGGCGGCTGTAATGGTGCAGAAAGTGGTCGATCAGCGCGTCCAGGTCGGCCTGCCGTTCGCGCAGCGGCGGTGTCACGATGCGAACCACGCGCAACCGGTAGTACAGGTCTTCGCGGAAGGTCCCGGCACGCACCCGTTCTTCCAGGTTGCAGTGGGTGGCCGAAAGGATGCGCACGTCGACCTTCATGGTGGCGCCGCTGCCCACGCGTTCGAAGGTGCGCTCCTGCAGAAAGCGCAGCAGCTTGACCTGTGCCGAGGCCGGCAGGTCGCCGATCTCGTCCAGAAACAGCGTGCCGCGGTGCGCCATCTCGAATCGGCCCTTGCGCTGCGCCACGGCGCCGGTGAAGGCGCCACGCTCGTGGCCGAACAGTTCGGACTCCAGCACCCCCTCGGCGAAGGCTGCGCAGTTGACCTTGACGAACGGGTGCGCCGCCCGCGGGCTGTCGTAGTGAATGAGGCTGGCAATGAGTTCCTTGCCGGTGCCGCTTTCGCCCTCGATCAGCACGCTGGCGTCGGTGGCGGCCACGCGGGTGGCCATGGCCACGATCTTCTGCATCGCCGGGCACTGGCCGACGATCTTCAGGTCGGTCTGCGATTCGCGCAGGCTGCGTTTCAGGCGCGTATTCTCCTCGCGCAGCGAACGCGTCTCCAGCGCCTTGGCCATCAGCAGCCCCAGGCGGTCCAGGTTCACCGGCTTGGTGATGTAGTCGTGGGCGCCCAGCTTCATGGCCTTCACTGCCGTGTCCACCGAAGAACTGCCGGTGATGAAGATCAGCGCCGGCGGGTGCTCGGTCCGGTTCAGTCTTTCCAGCAGACCCAGCCCGTCCAGCCCCGGCATGGTCATGTCTGAAAGCACCAGATCGCAGGGCTGGCGTTCCAGCATGGCCAGCGCCTCGTGGCCGTCGCTGGCGGTGGTCACCTGGTACTCGCTCCCGAAGGCGCGGGCCAGGGTTTCCCGGGTCAACTGGTCATCGTCGACGATCAAGACGCTTGCGTTCATGCCCACCTTCATTCAAGCCGCTGCGGCCAGCGGCAGCCGTATCGTGAAGACCGTACCGGCGCCGGCCCGGCTCTGGCACTCGATCTGCCCACCGTGCTGTTCCACGATGCGCTGCACGATGGCCAGGCCGAAGCCCAGACCTCGCGGCTTGGTTGTGAAGAACGGCTGGAAGATCCTGCCCAGGTGTTCCGGCGCGATGCCCGAACCGGTGTCGGCCACGGTGACTTTGATTTCGCCACCGTCGGCGGCCGTGGCCAGCGTGAGTGTGCCGCCGTCCGGCATGGCCTGGAGGGCATTCGTGGCCAGGTTCACCAGCACCTGCGTGAGCTTGTTCTCGTCGGCCTGCACCGCCGGCGCCGGGGCGGCCAGTTCCAGCCCGATCTGCACCTTCGACTGCGCGGCCCGAGCGCGCAGCATGTCGGCCACATGGTTGACCAGCCGGTTCGGGTCGGTGGCCTCCAGCACCGGCGCTGGCAGGCGCGCATAGTTCACGAACTCTTCCAGCATGTCGCTGATGCGGGCCACCTCGTGGTTGACGGTGCCGATGCGCTCCAGCACCTCCTGTTGGTGCGAACGCCGTTCGGTGGCCACCCCGGCGCGGCTGCTTTCGAGCGAACGCTTGATGAGCTGCACGTTCATGTAAAGCGCATTCAGCGGCGTGCGTACCTCGTGGTTCACGCTGGTGGCGATCTGCCCCAGCATGGCCGCCTTTTCCATGCGCATCAGATCGGCCTGCGCGGCCTGCAGCGAACGGTGTGTCTGCCCGAGCTGCAGCGTGCGCTCGTGCACCTTCTCTTCCAGCAACTGCTGCGACTGCCGCTGCTGCCGGTCCTGCGCCTGCAGCTGCTCGATCATGCGGTTGAAGGCGCGGTAGAGCGCACCGATTTCGGTCCTCGAGTCGGTCTGCAGGCGCACCCCCAGGTCGCCGCCAGCCACCCTTTCGGCCGAGGTCTGAAGCAACTGCACTGGCTGCACCACATGCCGCGAATGCATGCGGTAGCTGACGACCAGCAAGGCCATGCCCAGCACCGAAAACACCACGTACAGCACAAGGATCGAAGACATGCTCTCGCGCACGCGCTCCACGTCGCGGCCGATGTATTCGAAGTGCAGCTGGTTGACGCGGCGCACGCGGCTTTCCAGCGCGCCGGCGTGCTGTTCCAGCAGGGCCAGGCGCATGGTGTCGGGGGCGTCGGTGGTGTATGAAACCTGCCGCAGTTGCTGCAAGCTTTCATGCAGCTGCGCCACCTGAGTCAGCTCTTCGCTGATGTCGTGGCTGCGGCGCGTGTCGTGGCTCTTGATATAGCGGTCGATCTCGTCCTCGATCTCGTCGGCCAGTGCCAGCGCGCGCGCCGGCGCCGTGCCCGAGCCTGCTGGCACGCGCCCCTGCAGCGCCTGCACCATGCTCGACGTCTTGCCCAGCAACTGGTTGATGAAGTCGACGTCGCGGCTCTCTTCGGCAATCGCCACCGTCTTGTTCATCATGTTCTGCGTGTGCCAGATCGACAGGCTCCCGATGGTGAGCACACCCAGGAAGTAGACGGCAAACGAAACCGACGTGATGCGGTCGAGACTGATCTTCATGCCAATCATTGCAAATGGACCTTCCGGCGCCCAGGAAGGCTGCGTCCGCAGCGCCTGAGTCGGCTGGTCGGCCCGTTTGGCAGCCGCCCAGGCGGCCGCCGCGCATGGCCGCGAATTTTCCACCCCCCCAGGCCGGTGCCGACCCCGGTTAGATCAAGCTTTGCCGCCTTTGGCCGATATACGGACAGGATCTCCGGCGCGCGGCCTGGCCGCCGGGACCGTTCGGAACGGGCCGGCACTTCCCACTTCCTCTTGGGCCGCCCGGCGCCACGGCGCCGCCGCTTCGAACGCCACCACCCAGGCGGGAGCAAGCGCATGGACGCGGTCGGCATCGGCAGGGCCTACGGCACGGGGCTGGGCAGGGAACTGGGGAAGGGCTTGCGCGGCAGCCTGGTGGCGCTGGTGCTGCTGGGCCTGGCCGCCGCAGCGCTGGCCCAGCCCGCGGGCTGGCGGCCGGTGCTCGACGAGGCGCGGCGCGCCGACGCCCACCGCCATTGGCTTTGCGACTACAGCCGCGAAGCCGACGGTGTGCTCTACCTGCGCTGCGACGACCTGGCCCGACTGCTCGACGACGGCCCCGCAGCCGATGGCCCTTCGGCTACCGGTGGCACCGTGTACGTGCCGGTGTGGAGCCAGCCCAAGAGCGCGGCCGCCGCGGCCGACCTGGCGCAGCGGGTGCTGTGCCATGCCGGCGACCTGTGCAGCGTGGCCATGGGGCGCGGCGCCGGGCGGCTTCGGGCCTCGCTGTACTGAGCGCTCCCGGGGCCGGGGCGGCGGCCCGGCCCGGCTGCAGTCCACGGTGAATCCCGGTGGCGGAGCCGAGCCCAGGCGTGCTCGAGCGTCCACGCCACTGATGCAGACCGCGCTCGGCACGCAGCCGGCTCCGCGACCTGGCCGGCGCAGCCTGGCTGCAGCGCAGCGAGCCGTCCTCGGTGCACTGGCGGGTTTGTCAAGCTGGCAAATCATCATGCCAATCTGACACGGCTCAGCTGCTGAGCAAAACGCAAGCCCATGATTCCAATGAAGTTTTTTCTTGGCACGGCGAATGCTTTACCAGATTGCGTGCTGCGGAAATTGGGTCCATCAAACCGAAAGTCTCGTGGCGCTGGCAAGCAGCTGAAAGAGATCAAACCTTACACAAGGAGTTGAAAGTGAGAAAGCTTATCAAGTTGGCAGCCGTCATCGTGGGTATGGCGGCTTTCGGTCTGGCGCAAGCGCAGACGGGCATCACCGGTAGTTCGCACGACTTCACCGACGGGTTGATGGGCAAGAAAGGCAACCAGGGCGCCGGCACCGCGGTGTCGGAAGCGTGGAACGGGCGCAAAGAAATCTGCCGCGTCTGCCACGTGCCGCACGATCACTCCCAGGCGGCTCAGCGCTACACGAACGGCCTGCTGTGGAATCATGGCGTGTCGAGCGCGACGTACACCATGTACGACAACACGTGGAGCAGCACGATCACCGGCGCCCAATCAGCACAGCCTGACGGCACCTCCAAGCTGTGCCTGAGCTGCCACGACGGCACGGTCGGCATCGATACCTTCGACAAGTACGCGGGCGGCGCGATCTGGTTCGATGGCTCGGCGACGGGCTACGACACCGGCTACAAGGTCCCGGGTTTCAGCGACGGCGCCAACCTCGACCTGCGCGGCACGCACCCGCTGTCGATCGCCTTCCCGGCAGCTAACGTCAACGAGTTCAAGGACCCGGCGATTGCCACCTGGATCGGCGGCGAAACGGTCGCCGCGACGCTGGACAACGGCAAGGTGCAATGCTCGACCTGCCACGACGTGCACAGCCAGAACATCGCCACCGGTTCGCACCTGCTGCGCGCGGCCCAGACGGTTGCACAAGGCGGCGTGGCCTCCGGCCTCTGCCTGACCTGCCACGTCAAGTAGACGGATCGCCCCACGGCGACATGACGCAGGGGCCCGCAGCGCGGGCCCCTTGCTTCTTCCAAGGGGCTGTCGGGAGGGAGTGAACCATGCCCATGCCCATGCCCATGCCCAGGACCTGCCAACGAAGCCTGTGGAGTCTGCTGCTGGGCACCGTGTCAAGCGCGGTGTTGGCCTTCGGCAGCGGCCAGGGTGTGAGGAACAGCCCGCACGACTTTGCCACCGACCCCTGGAACGGCCGCAACGAGATATGCCGCGTCTGCCACGTGCCGCACGACCACGGCCAGGCAGCGCAGCGCTATCTGAACGGGCTGTTGTGGAACCATGCCGTGAGCTCGGCCACCTACACGATGTACGACGTTGCCTGGAGTAGCACGATCGGCGGCGCACAGTCGGTGCAGCCCGACGGACATTCCAAGCTGTGCCTGGGCTGCCACGACGGCACGGTGGGCATCGACTCCTTCGACAAATACGCCGGCGGTGCCTGGTTCATGGACGACTACAACCCGCTGTTCAAGGTGCCGGCCTTTGCCGACGGCGGCAATCTCGACGTGCGCGGCACGCACCCCATCTCCATCGCCTTCCCGGCCGGCGAGACGGGTGACGGCAAGAACTTCACCGACCCCACAGTGGCCACCTGGAACAACGGCGACAGCGTGGCCTCGACGCTGGAAAACGGCAGGCTGCAGTGTTCCACCTGCCACGACGTGCACGACCAGGACTCGGTGGCCGGCACGCGCCTGCTGCGCACCGCGCAGACGGTCAGCGCCGGCGGTGTGGCCTCGGGCATGTGCCTGACCTGCCACGTGAAGTGATGTGACGCCACCCGGGCGGGGTACAGCGGCGTTGCGCCGCCAATCCGAGATGCCGACCGAAGAAGGGACTGCCTGCAGTCCCTTCGCTCTTTTCTGCCGCAAAGGCCGTGCTGCGGTGAGCAAAGTTCCGCAATCGTTGACCCGCATCAAGCTGCGACGGGCGCGGCAAGCGACCATGCGGAGGGTCTTCGAAGAAGCTCCTGCCCAGTTCCACAGCGACCCCGAAATTCAAGATGTACGTGACTCTCAAACAGTCCGCCGCGGTGCTGCTGTTGCTCGTGGCGGGGGCCTGGGGTGCGCCGGACCTGGTCCAGGCGCAGACCCGATCGGCGCCCCCGGCCCAGCCCGCGGCGGCGGCACCGGCAAGCGCCACGCCCAGCGCCCCGCCGACCACAACGCCCGGCGCTGCGGGCCCAGCCAAGGCGACCAAGGCCGCCGCGCCGCAGTCCGTGGTCAGCGGCGCCTCGTGCACCGAGAGCTGCCACCTGGAATTCGGCAAGAAGACCAAGGTGCACCGGCCGGCGCGCGCCAAGTCGTGCGTGAAATGCCATCAGCTCGCGGAGCCCGACCAGCATGCATTCCAGCCGTTTCCGAAGCGGGTCGGCGAAGTCTGCATGGAATGCCATGGCGACCTGGAAGCCACGCAGAAGGTGCGACACAACCCGTTCAAGTCGGGCAAATGCCTGGCTTGCCACGACCCGCACCAGAGCGATCACGCCAGCCTGCTGCTGCAGCCCATGCCCGGCCTGTGCGTGGATTGCCACGAAGATCTGAAGCTCGACAGCAAGGTGGTGCACGGCCCGGCGGCCAAGGGGCAGTGTGCCGAATGCCACGACCCGCATCAGGCCGAAAACGACAGCCTGCTCAAGGCGGCCACCCCCGAGTTGTGCTTCAACTGCCATGGCGGTGCGCTGAAGACGGCCAGCGGCCGCACCCTGCCTTCGACCAAGCGGCTGTTCGAGGACAAGGCGCAGCTACGCCACCCGCCCTTCGCCGAAGGCGCGTGCAGCGAATGCCACCAGCCGCACGCCTCGCCCGAACCGGGCCTGCTGACCAAGGCGCACCCCGGCTCCTTCTATGCGCCGTTCAAGGCGGAAAGCTACGAGCTGTGCCTCGGTTGCCACAAGAAGCAAGCCTTCGAGCAAGCGCGCACGCTCGCCGACACCGGCTTTCGCAACGGCAACCTGAACCTGCACTTCCGCCATGTCAACCGCGACAAGGGGCGCGCCTGCGGCGCCTGCCATGCGCCGCATGCGTCGCGCCAGCCGCTGCTGGTGGCGCAGTCGTTCCGCTTTGGCGACAAAGAACTGGCGTTGACCTTCGAAAAGACCGACACCGGGGGCAGCTGCACCACGGCTTGCCACGGACCGGTGTCCTACGACCGCTGCCTGGCGGTGCCGGTGGCCATGCGCACCACGCCGCGCCAGGGTAGCGACGCCCAGGCTGTGGAACTGGCTGCCGCCTGTGAACGCGACAAACAGCTGGCGGCTGCCAAGGCGGCCACCGCGGCAGCGGCCGCTGCTTCCGCATCTGCGGCTGCGGCCGCTGCAGCTTCTGCACCAGCGGCGGCAGCCGCTTCCGCACCCGCGGCTGCAGCACCGGCTTCGGCGCCGGTTGCCGGCTCCCGCGGGGCGAAACCAGGCTGACACCCACCCATGCAACTGTCCGCGAACGGCCCGCGCGCGGCCCCCCCATCGACACCCTGAACAGGATGCTCATCGTGAATCAACGCCTGACCTGGATACTCTGTGCCGCCCTGCTGGCCGGTTGCGCGCAGACCACGCAAAAGGCTTCGGAAACGGCATTCTTTCCGCCGCTGCCGCAGCCGCCGAAGCTGCAGTATCTGACGTCGATTTCCACCGAAAAGGACATCGGCGGCGAAGCGTCTTCGGGCTTGCAGGACTGGCTCGTGGGCCAGCGCCGCGCCACCAAGCAGATTGCGCGGGCGCAGGATATCGGCGCCGTCAAGGGCAAGATCTACGTGCTCGACCGCACCTTCAAGAAGGTGCTGGTCGTCGACCTGGTGAAGAAGACGCTGGACTTTCTGAAAGACGAACGCGAGGGCGCACTGGCCGACCCCATGGGCCTGTGGGTGACGCCCGACGACTACAAATATGTGGTCGACGCCACGCGCAAGCAGGTGCTGGCCTACGACCCGGCCAACAAGTTCGTTCGCGCCTACGGCAGCAAAGGCCAGTTCGAACGGCCCATGGACGTGGCCGTCGCCGGCAAGCGCATGTATGTGGTGGACTTCGTGAGTTCAAGCCTGGTGGTGCTGGACCTGGATAGCGGCAACACGGTGCAGACCATTGGCGAACCCGGCCAGGAAAACGGGCAGTTCAACCGGCCCACGCACGTGACCGTGGACCGCAAGGGTTTTGTCTACGTCAACGACTCGTTCAACTACCGCATCCAGAAATTCGACGCCAAAGGCAAGCACATCAAGAACTATGGTTACCAGGGCGATACGCTGGGCGGCTTCGCGCGGCCCAAGGGCGTGGCGGTGGACGACGCCGGGCTCATCTACGTGGTGGACGCGGCGTTCGAGAACACACAGATCTTCGACCCCGAAAGCACCGACCTGCTGCTCTTCTTCGGCGGCTACGGGCCGCACGCGGGCAGCATGTACCTGCCTTCTTCGCTGCATATCGACTACGAGAACCTGGACTTCTTCCAGCGCTACGTGGACAAAGACTTCAAGATCAAATACCTGGTGCTGGTGGGTAACCTGCTGGGCGACAAGAAACTCAATGTCTACGGCTTCGGCGACTGGATCGGTGCGCCCTTGCCGGTGGTGGAGCGGCGGCCTGTGTTCGCGGTGCCGGCCGAGCCGAAGGACAGCGGCGCCGCCAAGAAATAGGCAACAGGCAACAGGCAATCGGCGGTGCGGGGGATGGGGTCGTGTACGCGGGTGGGGGCGTCGCCCGCAGAGGTGGGTGGCAGGCGGGCGAGCCCGGCGAGGCTGGCCCTGCTTGTCTTGGCCTGGGTGCTGTGCCTCGGGGCTCTGGGAGGCTGCAGTGCGGTGGCGCGCCACGATGTGCTGACCTTCTTCTTCACCGGCGTGCCGCCGCTGGGCGAGGAAGAACATGCCGCGCAGCCGGTGGCCCAGGTGGCGCCGAAGCTGGCGGGTCAACCGGCCGCACGGACCGTGCGCGTGGTCCAGGCCACCCGCTACGGCCACGGCCCGTATGCGGCCAATCTGTGTTTTGCCTGCCACCAGGTGTCGGGAAGCGGCGGCTTTCGCGGTTTCGGCAAGCAGGACGAGGCCAAGGGCGCCATCGCCCAGGCCGGCCAGGTCTCGGGCAAGCTGCTGGCCCCGATGGGCGAGTTGTGCTCGGGCTGCCACACCAGCCAGTCGCCGGCCAAGGCGCAGGCCGCCGGGCTGTGGGTGCACGGGCCGGTGAGCACCGGGTACTGCGTGCTGTGCCATGCGCCGCACGCGGCACCCGAGCCGTTTCTGCTGCAGAAGGCTTCCGACGCCTTGTGCGCTGAATGCCACACGCCAGCGCAACTGGTCAGCCGCGCGGCGCATGAAGGGCGCACGGATTGTGTCAGCTGCCACAGCGCGCACATGGGCAAGGACAGCCGCATGCTGAAGGCCGAGTACCGTGAGGCCCGGTGATCGGCGCCGTGCCCACGGCCGGGGCCGGGCACGCCCGCGCCGCGCCACCGGGTGCCGCCGCCGAGCGCTGTGGGGCGGGCTGGCACTGTCGGTGCTTGGGGCGGCCAGCGGCGCCCGGGCCGAATATGGCGGCCGCCAGGCCAGCATCGAGGTGCCGCGACTGGGCATCGACCTGGGTTACCGCTACGACAGCGAGACCCGGAGCGGGCCCTATGGCACCATCGCCAATACCTCGCGGGTGCTCAGCGAAGGCTTCGAGCTCGAAACCGGCGGCTGGCTGTACCACCCGGCGCTGGCCACCTACACGCTGTGGTTGGCGCCGCTTTGGGAGCAGTCGGTCGACGAGCCCAGCGAAGGCGTGGGCCAGCGTTCGCGCAGTTTCTTCTTCGGCTACGACGTCGGCGTGACCTTGCTGCCCTACAAGCCCTACACGCTGGACCTGTTTGCGCGCCAGGGGCGCTCGGTGCTGACCAGCAGCCTGGCCAGCGACTCGACTTCGGTGAACACCAGCCTGGGCGCCACGCTCAACCTGAAATACCCGGTCTTGCCGACGCTCATCTCGCTGAGCCACGGCACCACCGACCAGAGTGGCTTCTACGACGCCTACGAGGTGCGCGACGAACTGCGGCTGGACTCCCGGCACGAGCGCAAGGGCAACCGGACCAACTTCAACGCCTATGCCTTGTCGCTGGAGCGCACGGCGCTGGGCGGCAGCGTGCGTTCACGCAATGCCTATGGCGGGCTGCGCAACTGGCTGGCCTGGGGTGAAGGCAACCGCGTGCAGCTCAATTCCGGCTTCTACGCACGCTGGTCGCGCACCGACCAGGCGGGGCTGACGGCGGAGTCGCAAAGCCTGTCGCTGAACGAGTCGCTGAACTGGCAGCATACGAAGCGGCTGAGGAGCAACTACAGCTTGACGCTCGCCCACGACGACTATGCCGGACTGGCCGTGGACCGGGCCTCGTTCAATGCCGGGTTGACGCACCTGCTGTACGAGAACCTCACCACCACGGCCACGGTGCGCGCTGCGGCCGATTCGCTGAAGACGAATTCGTATGGCGCCGGCCTGAGCTTTGCCTACCAGCGCGCCATTCCTGGCGGCACCATCTATGCCGGCCTGGGCACCGACGCGCTGGTGACCAAACGCTGGGGCGAAGATGCCCTGCAGCCGGTGGGCGATGAACAACAACGCCTGAGCGACGCCGCGCTGACGCTGCTGAACAACCGCAACGTGGTGCTTTCGAGCGTCGTCGTGACCAGCAGCGACGGCAGCGTGGTCTACGCCGAAGGGGTGGACTATGTGCTGGAAGTGGTGGGTATGCGCGTGCGCATCAACCGCAGCCCGTTCGGCGCCATCGCCGACGGCCAGTCGGTGCTGGTGGACTATGTCTGGCAGGCCAATGCCGCCTACGACGACCTGACGCGCAGCCACAGCTTTTCGCTGGGCTTTTACCTGTGGTCGGCGTGGCGCATCACCTACCGCTACGGCGATTCACAGCAGGAGTTCCTGGGCGGCACTCCGCCAGACCTGCTGCTGTCGTCCACCATCCACGCCGTGGAGACCGACCTGAGCTGGGGCTGGAGCCAGACCCGTGCGCTGTGGGAGGACACGCAGAACAACACCGGCGTTTCCACCCGGCGCTGGCGGGTGGAGGAAGCGTTGCGGTTCCAGCCCACGCCCACCACATTTCTTTCGGCCTCGGTGTACCTGGGGCAGACGACGCTCAAGGATGTCGGCACCACCGACGACTTTCGCGGCGCGCGCGCCGAAGTGCAATGGATGGTTTCGGCCGCCAGCAAATTGCGTTTCGAGGCGGCCTATGCCGCGGTGCAGGGCGGCGCGCTCGATACCGTGGACAAGGGTCTGCTCGCGGCCTGGGAATGGAACTACGGGCTCTGGCGCGCCGATGCGTCGTACCGCTACCTGAACCAGGACGACCGGCGCAGCGGCCAGTCACGCGAGCGCCATGTCGTCTATTTCACGGCCCGACGGTCGCTCAACTGATGCGTTCAAGCCCATCACTTTCTTCACTGTGCTGGATGCGCCGCGCCGCTGCCGCGTGGACGCTGGCCATGCTGGCGATACTGGCTGCAGGCTGCGCCACGCCGCCGGCACGCCCGCCGCTGCCGGTGATGATCTGGCCACTGCCGCCGGAGGTGCCACGCATCAGCCTGGACAACGTGATCGCCGGTCCGCAGGACCTGGGCCTGGAGGAGAGCGCCTGGCAGGGCCTGATGCGCTTCCTGGCCGGCCGGACCCCCACGCCGCTGGTCAACCCGAACGGCCTGGTCGCCGACTCCCAGGGCCGGCTCTATGT
This sequence comes from Rubrivivax sp., assembly GCA_030680415.1. GTDB lineage: Bacteria > Pseudomonadota > Gammaproteobacteria > Burkholderiales > Burkholderiaceae_C > Rubrivivax. The sequence goes on along the minus strand of JAUXVE010000056.1, from coordinate 57,781 downwards.
GCTGGATGCCTTTTCCAGGCAGGTGCATGTCTTCGACACCGTGGCCGGGCGCCACCGCCTGTGGGTGGGGGAAGGGGCGGGATTCGTCTCGCCGGTGGGCATCACGCTGGATGAACAGCGCGGGCGCCTGTATGTGAGCGATTCGGCGCAGGGCCACGTGCAGATCCTGTCGCTGCAAAGCGGTGAGCCGTTGGGCGTGATCCGCAGCGGCGGACTGGAGCGGCCCACCGGCGTGGCCGTCAACCCGGTGACCGACGAACTGCTGGTGGCCGACACCTTGAATGCGACCATCGTGCGTTATGCGCTGGAAGACCACGCGGTGAAAGGTCTGATCGGCAAGGAAGGCACGGCCAGCGGGCATTTCCACGCGCCGACGCACCTGGCCGTCGCGCGCACGGGCGAGATCGTGGTCACCGACGCGCTGAACTTCCGCGTGCAGGTCTTCAGCGCGCAGGGCCAGTTTCTGCGCAGCTTCGGCGCCCCCGGCGACAGCCCGGGCTACTTCTCCCGCCCCAAGGGTGTGGCGGTGGACAGCGACGGCAACATCTATGTCGTCGACGCGCTGTTCGACAATGTGCAGATCTTCAGTGCCCAGGGTGAGCTGCTGATGTCGTTTGGTTCGCCGGGCGGCGAGCCGGGGGAGTTCTGGCTGCCTTCGGGCATCTTCATCGACACCCAGGACCGGGTGCACATTGCGGATTCGTACAACAAGCGCGTGCAGGTCTTCAGGTATCTGAAGAATGCGGAGGTCTCGCCATGAACAGGTCCATGCGCGCTGCGGTGGGCGGGCTCGTTTCAGCGCTGCTGCTGTGGGCGGTGCTGGCCTTCGCGGGCATCGCCGACACCCGGCACAACCTCTCGATCACCGGGCCGGGGCCGGTGAAGTCCACCACCGAGGGCGAGGTCTGCATCTTCTGCCATGCGCCGCACAACGCGCGGCGCGACATCCCCTACCTTTGGAACCGGGCCGACTCCACGGTGACCTACACGCCGTATCAGAGTTCGACCCTGCACGCCACGGTGGGCCAGCCCACGGGGGCTTCCAAGCTGTGCCTGAGCTGCCACGACGGCACCGTGGCGATGGGCGCCTTGCTCACGCGCCCGGCCGAGGTTCCGTTCGAGGGCGGGCTGCGTTTCATGCCCGAGGGGCGGGCGCGGCTGGGCACCGACCTTTCCGACGACCACCCGGTATCGCTGGTCTACGACAGCGCGCTGGCCGCGAGCAATGGCGAACTGCGCGACCCCGCGCAGCTGGGGTCGCTGGTCAAGCTGGACAAGAACCGCGAGCTGCAATGCACGGCCTGCCACGATCCGCACAGCAACGACCAGGGCAACTTTCTCGTGGCCAGCAACCGCTACTCGGCGCTGTGCACCACCTGCCACCAGCTGCTCGACTGGCCGCAGTCGTCGCACGCCACGTCGAACAAACCCTGGAACGGCGCCGGTAACTCGCCGTGGCCGAATTCGCCGTATGCCACGGTGGAGGAAAACGGCTGCGGCAGTTGCCATGTCTCGCATTCGGCCGCCGGGCACCAGCGGCTGATGAACTACGCCGCGGAGGAAGACAACTGCCTGGTCTGCCACACCGGCAACGTGGCCAGCCGCAACATCGGCCGCGAGCTGACCAAGTTGACGGGGCACAAGGTGCAGAACTACGTGGGCCTGCACGACGCGGCGGAAAACCATGCCTTGCCGGGCGTGCCCAGGCACGTGGAATGTGCCGACTGCCACAACGCCCACCGCGCGAATGCAGGCGCTTCGCCGGGCGCGCCGCGCGTTTCGGGCGCCAGCGTGGGCGTGAGCGGCGTCGACCGTGCTGGCCTGGGCCTGGCCGAGGCGCAGAACGAATACGAGATCTGCTACAAGTGCCACGCCGACCGCAACGTGATCTCCAACCACCAGATCACGCGCCAGATTCCGCAGCTCAATACGCGGCTGGAGTTCGACGCCGGCAACCCTTCGTTCCACCCCGTCACGGCGCCGGGGGTCAGTCTCGACGTGCCCAGCTTGCTGGCGCCGTACACGACGAGCAGCGTCATTCTGTGCAGCGACTGCCACGGCAACGACAGCCCCACCGGCGCCCGTGGCCCGCACGGGTCGAACTTTCCGGCCTTGCTGAAGAAGAACTACGTCACCGCCGACAACACCTTCGAGAGCCCGTTCGCTTACGCGCTGTGCTACAGCTGCCACAGCCGGGACGTGGTCCTGAGCAGCCAGCATCCATTCAAGGACCACCGCGAGCATATCGTCGGCGAGAAGACGCCGTGCTCGGCGTGCCACGACGCGCACGGCATCAGCGCCACGCAGGGCAACGCAATCAACAACGCCCGCCTCATCAACTTCGACCTCAATATCGTGCAGCCCGACAGCAGCGGCCGGCGGTACTACGAAAAGACCGGGGCGGCCAGCGGCAGGTGTTACCTGAACTGCCATGGCAAGAAGCACGAGCCGAAGGGCTACTGACATGCAGCACCAGACTGCCCCTGGCCTCTGCCGAATGCTGCGCCGCATGACCAGCGTGCAATGCCTGCTGCGCCTGGTTGCGTATGTGGCCTGGATGTCGTGCGAGCCGGTGCTGGCGGCGGAGCAGGACCAGGCGTCGCTGGCGCTGGTCGCCAAGATCGTGCAGGCCCACGGTGGCGCCGAGGCGATCGAGAAGGTGGTTGGCGTCGATGCTGAAGGCCACATCCAGTCGCTGATGCGCGGCGAAACGGGAAGCTACAGGCGCTGGTTCCATCGCACGCGCCTGTTGCGAGTGGAGACCACCTACCCTCACAGTGCCGAGACGCGCATCCTCAACGGCGCCACGGCCTGGCGCAGCAGTCACGGCGGTCGCTTGGTCGAGGTCGACGGCATCGCCCGGCAGGCCATGATTTACCAGCACAAGCAGCTCGACCTGCTGCGCGCGCTGGCCAGCGGCAGCCTCCACCTGCGCCATCTCGGCGCCGATGGCCGCAGCGAGCCGCCCATCGAGGTCATGCGGGCCTGGGACGACGAGGGCCCGGTCATGACGATCCACGTCGACGCGCGCAGTTGGTACATCAGGCGTGTCTCGGCGTCCTTTGCCGCCGAAGGCCGGTCCACCAGCCTGGCGGTGGAGATGTCCGAATTCCGGCTCGTCGAAGGTGTGCCGATGCCTTTCACGCTGAAGAACTTTGCCGGCGGCATGCCCATCAGCGAAGCCGTGATCGTGGAATACCGGCTCAACCCGCCGATGGAGGCGCAACGTTTCCGGCCGCCGGCAGGCCAGGGCGCCGACCGTGCCGCCGCTGGCCTGCGTGCTGCTGCTGCCGCCGACACTGCTGATGGGCGGCACGCTGCCGATCCTGACCCGGGTCTTTCTGAACTCCGGCGACACCAACACCGCACGTTCGGTCTCGCTGCTGTACTTCGCGAATACGCTGGGCGCCGTCATCGGCACCCTGGCCGCCGGCCTGGTGCTGCTGCAGTGGCTGGGCATCCGTGGGGTGCTGGTGACGGCCGGGGTGGTGAATCTATTCATCTTCGCGGTGGCCTGGCGGCTTCCGGCGCCGGAGAACCAAGGCGCCGGAAGCGCCGCGGAGCCAGCGAACCAGGGCGCGCCGACGGCGCCCCCATGGTCGACGCAGGCGGTACTGGCGGTGGCCGTGCTGTTCGTTTCGGGCATGACGGCGTTGATCTACGAGGTGGCCTGGACCCGTGTGCTGACGCTGGTGATCGGCTCTTCGACCTACGCGTTCACGTTGATGCTGGCCACCTTCCTGATCGGCATCGCGCTGGGCAGTGCCCTGGTGCGGCGGTATGCGTTGCATCGCCAGCCGGGGCTGGGCCTGCTGGCGGTTTGCCAGCTGCTGATCGGCTTGTGCGCGCTGGCCACGGCGGCCCTCTTCGGCTTGCTGCCCGACGCCTTCGTGTCGCTGTTCGGCCGCGCAGGGCAGGTGTACGGGGTTTTCCAGTTTGCCAATTTCCTGCTGTGTATTGCGGTCATGGTGCCGGCGACCTTGTTCATGGGCGCTTCGTTTCCGGTCGCCAGCGCCCTGGTGGTGCAGGGGCTCGGCCACAGCGGCCGCCGCATAGGGCTGCTGTATGCGGGCAATACGGTCGGCGCCATCCTGGGCGCGTTCCTGGCCGGCTTCGTGTTGCTGCCGCAGCTGGGTATCCAGCGCACGCTGGTGCTCACCATCGCCGTCAACCTGGCCAGTGCGCTGGCGCTTTCGGCCTTTCTATTCCAACGTGGCACGGCCCGTGGCCGTTGGGCGGTGCCGGCGCTGGCCAGCGCAACGCTTCTGGTGCTGGCCTTCGTCTGGCAGCCGCCATGGGACCGGCTGAAGATGACCAGCGGGCCTTATGCCTATGCCGTGCAGTACCAGAAGGTGCCGATCGACCAGCGGCTGGCGCGCGTGGCGCAGCTGTACTACCGCGAAGGGCCGATGGCCACCGTCTCGGTGATCCAGGAAGGCGAGCATGTGCGCGTGGTGGTGGACGGCAAGACCGACGCCGGCAACGCTCGCGACATGACCACACAGGTCTTCGCCGGCCACCCGCCGCTGCTGGCCAAGCCCGACGCCAAGGACGTGCTGATCATCGGTTACGCCAGCGGCATCACCGCCGGCGCCGTGGGCCGCCATGCTGTGAGCCGGATCGACTGCGTCGAGATCGAGCCCGCCATGCGCGAGGCCAGCCGCTGGTTCCGCGAGGAGAACTACCACATCGCCGACGACCCGCGCTTCAACCTCGTCATCGACGACGCGCGTTCATACATGCTGGCGGCGCGCCGGCAATACGACGTCATCATCTCCGAGCCCTCCAACCCGTGGCAGGCAGGGTCGTCGCGGTTGTTCACCCAAGAGGCGTTCGAGAATGCGCGCCGCAATCTCAAGCCGGGTGGCGTGGTCGCGCAGTGGATGCACTTGTACGGCGTGGACGTGGAGTCGTTCCGGCTGGTGGTGCGCAGCTTCATGTCGGTATTCCCCCACGTCACGCTGTGGGCCGACCTGCAGTTTCCCGACGTCATCCTGCTCGGCAGCGAAAAGCCGCTGGTGCTGGACCCGCTGGCGCTGCAGTCGATGCTCGGCGAAGGTTCGGCCGTGGCGGCCAGTCTGGCGCGCATCGGCTACGCCGACGCGGGTTCCCTGTTCAAGGCCTTTCTGCTGGGCGAGGACGAAGCGCGCCAGTTTGCCGGCAGCGGCGTGCTCAATACCGACAACCTGCCGCTGCTGGAATTTCGCGCGCCGAGGTCGCTGTATTCGAGCACGGCCTTGCAGGACAACGTGAAGGCCTTGATGGCCAGCAAGGGCCCGGAGTCGTTTCCCGCCGTCACCGCGTCGGCGGGTCAGGCGCAAGAGGCTGCTGCGCTGCTGCAGGATTGGGCCGACAGCCTGGCACGCAACCGGGCGCCGGCCAATGCCTTGGGCGCACTCGCACGGGCGGTCGAGTTGCTGCCCGACGATGGGCAGGCCTGGCTGCGGCTGGCCCTGGGCCGCGGGCAGGTCGGCCGCACGGCCGACGCCGCGGCGGCATTCGATGCGGCGCTGCAGCGCGCCCCCAGTCTGGCGGCGGCGCACGTGCACCTGGGTGCGTTGTACCTGCAGGCCGGTGCCTGGGACAAGGCCTATGCGCACCTGCGCCAGGCCCTGGCGGCCGGCACTGAGACCACCGATGTGCGCAACAACATGGCGGTGGTCATGGCGCGCAGCGGACGCATGGCCGAGGCCGTGACCGAAACCCGCCGTGCCCTGGAACTGGACCCGGCCAACCAGGTCGCCCGGAGCAATTTGCAAATTTTCTTGAAGCGAATGGAAAGACCATGAACAAGCTCATCGCCCTGCTGGCGGCCTTGGCCTTCGGCGTCCTCACCACGGTGGCGCAGGCTGCGCCCAACGAAGTCCACAGGGGCAAGGTGTTGGAGGCAAAGACCGCCAGCGGCTACACCTACCTGAAGGTGCGGGAAGGCAAGCAGGAGAACTGGCTGGCCTCGGTGCCGCTGCAAGTGGCGGTGGGCGAAGAGGTGGAGTACACGGGCGGCGACGTCATGACCCAGTTCCGCAGCAATGCCATGAACCGGACCTTCGAAGCCATTCGTTTCGTATCGCGCATTCATGTGGTGGGGCGCGAGGCGCCGGCAGCGGCTGCGCAGAACATGCCCGCGCCGGCCATGCAGGGCATGCCAGCGGACGACATGCACAAGGGGCTCGTGGCACCCCAGGCCAAGGCACCCCAGGCCAAGGCGCCGCAGGGCATGCCCATGGACGACATGCACAAGGGCCTGATGGCGCCGCCCAAGGCGGCCGCCGCGCCGGCCCAGCCGCTGGTCAAGCCCAAGGACGGCAAGACGGTGGCCGAGCTTTACGCGCAGCGCGACGGACTCAACGGCAAGAGCGTGACCCTGCGCGGCACGGTGGCCAAGTTCAGCAAAAACATTCTGGGCAAGAACTGGATCACGCTGACCGACGGTTCGGGCAAGGCGCCCGACGACAAGGTGGTGGTGGTGACCAGCGGCAGCACGGCAGTGGGCGAAACCGTCACCGTGGTCGGCATGGTCAAGTCCAATGTCAACCTGGGTTCGGGCTACACGTACAAGGTGATGCTCGACGAGGCCACGCTGCAGAAGTAGCCGCCCTCGGCCTCGGCCGGCCGTGCGGGTGGAGCTTGACCGCGCACGCGCCTTCAGCAGATGCGGGGCAACTGCTCGCCCGTCAGCCAGTCCACGTTGCGCCGGCCACCGAAGCGGGTGTCCATCTGCACGAAGTGGTGCGCGTCCTCGATGACCTCGCCGATGATCGCGGCGTCTACCCCCAAGGGATGCGCTCGCATCACCTCGAGCAGCCGCGGCGCGTCAGCTTCGGCGCAGATGGCGATGAGCTTGCCTTCGTTGGCCACGTAGAGCGGGTCCAGGCCGAGGAACTCACACGCCGCCTCCACCTGTGGCCGCACCGGGATGGCGGCCTCGCGGATCACCATGCCGCAGCCCGACTGGCCGGCCAGTTCGTTGAGCGTGGTCGCCAGGCCGCCGCGTGTGGGGTCGCGCAGGCAGTGGATGCCGGGCACCGCCTGCACCATGGCCGCCACCAGGCCATGCAGAGCTGCGGTGTCGCTGCAGATGGTGGTTTCGAAGCTGAGGTTCTCGCGCAGCGACATGATGGCCACGCCGTGGTCGCCGACGGTGCCGCTGACCAGGATGCGGTCGCCCGGTCGTGCGCGGTCGCCCGAGATGTGCACGCCCGGCGGGACCACGCCGACGCCGGTGGTGGTGATGAAGACGCCGTCGCCCTTGCCCCTTTCCACCACCTTGGTGTCGCCGGTGACGACAGGCACGCCGGCCTCGCGCGACGCCGTCGCCATCGACTCGACGATGCGCTTCAGGTTGGCCAGGGGAAAACCTTCCTCGAGGATGAAACTGGCGGCCAGGTACAGCGGCACCGCACCGGCCATCGCCACGTCGTTGACGGTGCCGTGCACCGACAGGCAACCGATGTCGCCGCCGGGAAAGAACAGCGGCGAGACGACGTGGCTGTCGGTGGCCATCACCAGGCGCCCGGGCGGCACGCTGAAGGCCGCCTGGTCGTTGGCCTGGCGCAGCCATTCGTTGTCGAAGGCGCGCTGGAAGAGCTCGTCGATGAGCTGCGCCATGGCGCGGCCGCCGCCGCCGTGCGACATGTCGACGACGCCGTGCTTGAAGTCGACGGGACGGATGTAGTCCTTGCGTACGGTGTTCATGGCTCGATCATCGCTGGAATTGCGCGTCACCTGCCTGGAAACGAACGAGCGCCCTGGAAGGGCGCTCGGATGACAGACGCGCTGCACGCCCGGCGGACCGCCGGGTGCCAGGCGCCTGGTTCAGGGCCTCAGGGTCTGCAGGATCTCGGGATCCTCTTCCTCGTCGGCCAGCACGGCGTGGCAGGTCTTGCAGTTGGCACCGATCCTGTTGCCCTCCGGCGTCGTGTGCCTCTTGTCGTGGCAGCGGAAACAACCTGGGGCTTCTTCGCTGTGCCCCAGGTTGTTCTTGTGGGTGCCCCAGGTGACCTTCATCTTCGGGAACACGTTCCACGAGTAGATGTCACCCAGCGCCTCACCGGCGGCCTTGATCTGCGACGCCTTGGTCGTGGCCAGTTCGGCGTAGCTGGTCTTGTAGAAGGTCTCGACCTCGCGTGCGATGCCGACCCGCGCGTCTTCCTTCGATGCGTATTGACCTTCCTGCAGCACGCGCATCCCTTCGCGCTTGATGAAGGGCAGGGTCTTGTCGATGCGACCGTCCTCCATCGCGCCGTTGACCTCCCTGTCGGCCGGGTAGAAGACGTGCGCAGGCCGGTTGTGGCAGTCCACGCAATCCATCGTTCGCCACTCGGTGGGACCCTCCGGCGCCGCTTCGGTCCTGTAGACCTTCTTGCCTGCGGGGGTGGTCATCTCGATGTCGTAGACATGCTGGCGGGTCGGGTCGGTCAGGTAGCGGATCTGCACACCGCGATCCACGTGCCAGTGGATGCCGGTGGAGGCGCTGCCCTGCTGGCCGCCGACCTTCATCACCAGCACGGTCTTGGTTTCGGTGTTGGTCTCGTCGTCGGCGAATTTCGTCTTCACCTGCAACTTGTCGCCCACATGCTTGGTCGGCCAGTGGCACTGTTCGCAGGTCTCGCGTGCCGGGCGCAGGTCGTGCACCGGGCTGGTGACCGGCCGCGGGTACAGATTGAGCGCCACCGAGATCATCTGCCACGAGCCCGAGATCTTGGATTTGACGAACCAGTCGGCGCCCGCTCCGATGTGACAGTCGGCGCAGGTGATCTTGCTGTGTGGCGAGCGCTGGAACGCCGTGTGCTCGGGCTCCATCACGGTGTGGCAGACGGTGCCGCAGAACGCGACCGACTCCATCTCATGGACGCCCTTGTAGGTGGCGCCGGCCAGCACCACCATGCTCAGCAGGCCGACCACCACGCTGGCGAGCACGACGCTCCGCGTGTGCTCGTTGTTGAGGTCGATGATGGGCAGCGCCGGCGGCACGGGCTCGTGGTGCGCGCGCGCCGCGGTGTCGAGCTGGCGCTTGCGTATGACACCGACCGGAATCAGCACGAGGCCGAGGGCGAACACCATCGGCAGCAGCATGTAGGTCACGATGCCGAGGTAGGCGCCCCCCCGGAAACCGGTCATCTGTATGCCCACCAAGGTAAGCATCAGGACCACCGCCACCAGCGCGATGATGGCCCCGACGAGGCTGATCCAGTGGCGGGTGACGACCGAGATGAAGTTGCGCATCATCGTTGTTTGCTCCTCGTGCGGGCACTGCGCCCGCATCCGTCTGCGAAGTGTGCCATCAATGCATGCCGCCGCTGACCAGCGCCCGGAGGATGAACACCGGCAGCACGATACCGATCGCCAAGGCTGCCAGACCGCGTCGGACATTGACGAAGCGCAAAGACATGTCACTCCGCCACATTGGCCGACGCGAACGCTCGGCTTATCCTCGGCCACTTCGTCGGCCCGTCATACTGCTTGGCACCGGGGAGTTACGGACTTCGTGTCTTTGAGGGGGACGTCTTGGATGATCGGACCACTCGTCTCGAGTCTGCCGTCGAACATCTCCAGTTGACGGTCGCCTCGCTCCAGCAGCGCCTGGACGCGATTGAAGCGAAGGGACTCGGTGGTCGCCCCGTCGCAGCCGATGCCGTCGCGCCGAGTCCCACCGCGGACGGGCTGGCACTGCGGCCGGCACTTTCGCGCACGAAGGACCCGTACGACCCGATTGCCATCCTCTCGCTCATCGGGCGGCTCCTCCTCGTTCTTGCCGGTGGATTCTTCCTGCGTGCGCTGACCGATGCCGGCACGCTCGCGGTGCCGGTCGGCATTTCCCTGGCGTTCGCCTACGCAGCGGCATGGCTCTTCATGTGCGACCGCGCGGGCGGACGCGGGCAGGTACCGAATGCGGTGGTCCATGCGCTGGCGGCAGCCTTGATCGCATTCCCGCTCGTCGTCGAAGCGACGACGCGGTTCAATGTGCTGAGCGGCCCGACCAGCGCGATGGTCCTCTTGGTCTTGAGCGCAGGGCTGTTGTTCGTCGCGTGGCGCCGGCGCCTGCGCGCGGGCGTCTGGATCACGGTCATCGGGGCGCTGCCGACCAGTGCGGCCATCCTTGTCCAGACGGGCGTCGTCGTACCGTTCGCGCTCTACCTCATCGCCCTCGGCATGGCGACCTTGTGGCTCAGCTACACGATCGACTGGTGGGGCAGCCGCTGGCCGGCAGCGCTGGCTGCGGACATTGCCGTCGCCGGCGTGACACTGCGCGCGTTTGCGCCGGAACACCGGGACACCCCGCAGGCGGCCATGCTGCTGCTGGCGCTGCTGCTCGTTGGCTACCTGGGCAGCATCGCGATCCGCACCTTGGTGCGCGGCCGCAGCGCGAGTCCTTTCGAGATCGCGCAGGGCGCGGTCGCGCTGGCCGTCAGCCTCGGGGGCGCCATCTTCATGATGCGGGCCACCGGCGCCGTTCCCGCCGTGCTTGGCGTGGCTGTCCTGGTGCTGGGCGCGGCATGTTATGGCGCGGCCGTCGCGCTTGTCGACAGGCGCAAAGGCAGCGCACTGAACTTTCACTTCTACACCACCCTGGCACTCGTGCTGGTGCTGGCCGGCGTCTCGATTGCCGTCGCGGGCGTGTGGCTCGGCGCGGTATTGGCGCTGTTCGGGGTGCTGGCCACCGGCCTGTGGTCGCGCTCCGGCCGGCCGTTCGCGCTGCTTCACGGTGCGGTCTACCTGGTGGCGGCCGGTGTCACCTCGGGCTCGCTCGTCTACGGCTTGCGGACCCTGGTGGCCGGCGCAGACGGGGAGTGGGCCGTGCCGGAGACCGTCATGCTGGTCGTGTTCGCCGCCACCGCGCTGGCTGCAGGACTCGCCGCGATGCGGCCGACGGCGGACGACGAGGAACTGGCGATCGGAACGAAGTTCGTCATCGCCATCGTCCTGGTGTGGACTGCCGGTGGCGGCTTGATCGGATACATCGCGCCGGTCGCCGGAGGGCTGGCGGACCGCGGCGTCGACCCGGGGTTGCTCGCAACGGTCAGTACCGGCGTGCTCTCGGTGGCCACACTGCTGATCGCGTGGATAGGTCGTCACGCCCGGTTTCGCGAATGGGGATGGCTGGTCTATCCGCTGCTCGTTGGCATCGGGCTCAAGCTGGTGACGCAGGATTTCAAGCACTCGCGTCCCGCGACCCTGTTCATCGCGATGGCCATCTACGGCGCCGCACTCATCGTCGCGCCCCGCCTTCGGCGGCGCATTGCCAGGATTGCCGCACAACCCGGCGCCTGAGTCCGAGCGGGGCGGGCGCTGCTGGGACGTGCGCCCAGGACCACGCATCGCGCCTTACCCGACGGACCCGGATTGCGGCGGGCCTCGCCTGCGCCGGCAGGCCCTCCCGCGCTGGACGCTGCAAGCCTCAGGCCGCGGTGGGAGCAGCGTGTTTCACGTGGTCTTCCCAGGGCGGGAACAGCTTGACCATGCCCAGCAGGACCGCGAACGGCGCAAGCACCAGGATGATCGCCACCAGCGCGCCTTCCTGACCCAGGAAGGGCATGTGGTAGCTCAGCAGTCCCTTGCCGGTCTTGGAGATCTCCTGCCCGCCGATCACCACGTTCCAGCGCATCATGAACACCGAGAACATCACCAGGCACGCGCTCAGCGTCACGCCAGCGATCAACGGCTTGCCCGTCGTGCCGCGCCAGATCATGTACGACAGCAGCAGCATCGGGAAGATGGCGCCGGCGGCGAATTGCAGGACGAAATAGGGAACGAGCAGCGGGCCCGTGACGTACTGCATGATCATGTCGACACCCTCACGCCCCTTGTAGACGATGTTGACGAATTCCAGGGCCTCGAGCACCAGCGCCACCATGATGAATGCCCACACCGTGTAGGCCAGCCCCTTGAGGCAGGCCAGATCGACCGCGATCCTGCGCAGCCAGCACGACACGACGTAGATCACGATCAGCAGTGAGACGCCGGAGATGATCGCGGAGAACAGGAAGATGACCGGCATGAGGTCGGAGGACCACCATTCGCGCGACTTGAGCGAGCCGAACAGGAAGCCCACGTAGCCGTGAAGTCCGTGAGCGCCGGGGATGCCGGCCACCGCCAGCCAGAAGACCCACTTGCGATCGTGTGCCAGAGAACGTTCGGACACGTCGTACGAGCCGAGCGTGAGCAGCTTGTAGACCTTGCCCAGCAGGTCCTTGCGCGTCTGCGCCTGCTCGACGATGTGGGGGCGATAGGCGAACCAGATCTCGAGCATCAGCAGCACGACATAGAAGGTCGCGAAGAAGCCGAACATGGCCATCGCCGATGTGAGGTGAGGCGTGATCATGGCGTTCATGGCCCGTTCCGGATGCCCGAGGTGCAGCAGCAGCGGCAGCGGCACGAACAGCATGCAGGCGAGCGACGTCAACAGCGCGAGGTGCGCGACAGGCTTGAGCCGCTCGAAGCCGAATACCTGATAGAGGCTCGAAACGGTGAATGCGCCGGCGACCAGCCCCGTCAGGTACGGATAGACGGCGAGCAGCACAGTCCAGTCGATCACGGTCTCGTTCGGAAACACCCATCCGGTATAGGGGGCGACGTGAATGACGGGGTCCATCAGCTCACCTCCTTGTCGAGGCCGACATAGAAGACGTTGGGCGAATTGCCCGATTCGGGCCTGAGGACCTGGACCCGGTTGTTGCGCACGAACAGGCTGATCGTACTTTCGCGGTCGCGCATGTCACCGAACACGCGCGCCCCGGTCGGGCACGAATCGACACAGGCAGGTTGCAGCCCCTTGGTGATGCGGTGATAGCACCAGGTGCACTTGTCCGGAACGCGCCTGCGCTCGTCGAAGGTGCGCGCGCCGTAAGGGCAGGCCTGGATGCAGTACCGGCAGCCGATGCACCGCTTGTCGTCGACCAGCACCACGCCATCTTCGGTCTTGTAGGTCGCGCCGACGGGACACACCTGCACGCACGCCGGATGGCTGCACTGGTTGCACAGCTTGGGGACGAAGAAAGCCTTGTCCACCTTCGCGCCCTTGTAGCGGTCGGCGAAGCGGTACTCCTTCTGCGACCCGGAGGCCTCGATGTTCACCGGATCCTGCTGGCTGTCGATGCGCATCGACGCCTCGCCTTCGATGTGCACGTAGCGCTCGACCCAGGTGCGGAACTGATTCGCGTTGCGGGGCACGTCGTTCTCGGCCTTGCAGGCCTCGACGCAGCGCAGACAGCCGATGCATTTGTTGACGTCGACGCCGAATGCCCAGCGTCGCTTCGTCCAGTCGTAGTCCTTGGTCGGGAACGAACCGCCTTGCGCAGCAGCATCGGGCTTGCCGGCTGGCGCGGGGGCATCGGTTTTGGCGGACGCCGCGCCAACGAAGCCGAGCGCTCCCGCGCCGGCGATCGCCCCGGTGCAGGTGATGCTCAGCCCGAGCCCGTTCAGGAAGCGGCGCCGGGCGGCGGAGGCGAGGTCAGAGGCGATCGTCATGGTCTGTCCTTCTCCTACTTGGCCGGTGCGCACTGCTGAGCGGAATAGAACGCGGCGAGATTGGCGATGTCGCCGTCGCTCAGGCTGCCCGAAGCGGTAGCCATCAGGGGATCCTTGCGCAGGCCGGCCCGGAAGGCCTTGAGGACGTTCACGAGATAGCCCGGGGCCTGACCGGCAAGCAGCGGCCAGGAGCGCATCGTCGGGATGCCGGTCTCGCCGTGGCAGCGGGCGCAGTTCTTGGCCAAGGACTGGCCGGCCGCGACGTCGCCACGTCCGGTGCCTGCGCCGGTGCTGCCGCAGGACAAGCTCGCGTAGTAGGCAGAGACATCCTGGATGTCCTGATCCGACAGCTTCTTGGCCAGCGGTGTCATCGCCGCGTCCAGCTGATCGCCGGTCTTGTAGGCGGTGGTGATCCTCACCAGGTAAGCCTGGCTCATCCCGGCCAGGCTGGGCCATGTCGCGTTGGGGCTGATGCCGGCGTCGCCGTGGCATTCCGCGCACGCCTTTGCCGCCAGACGCTTGCCGTCGTCGACGTTGCCGCTCAGTTTCACGTCGGCCGAGATCTTCGGCGAATGCGGGTTATGGCACCCCGCGCACTGCTCGCCCGGCGCGTGCTCGGCGAGTGCGATCTGCGGCTGGGTGGCGGGCCTCCCCGCTGTCGTCTCGTGGCAAAGGCTGCACAGCCGAATCGTGTCGGCATGGATGGGCAGCTTCTTCTTGCCGCCCTTGGGATGACCTTTGCCGGGGCCGTGGCAGTTCTCACAGGTCACGCTCTTGTGGCTGCTGGCCGACCACTCACCGTAGCGGTCGTCGTGGCATTCCTCGCAATAGGCGGAGGTCATGTGAACCGGCTGCAGCGACGCGTTCTCGGTCACGGAAGCGGCGCGGTAGTGGCCAAACTCGTAGAACGAATCCGGTGTGAAGTACCACCTGGCGACCAACGCGAGCGCCAGGCCGACGGCCATCAAGGCCAAGAGTCGGACGACGTGTTTGGGCATGCTGGTCCCTCCTGCGCCCACCCGACTCGCGCGGCGGATGGTGGTCTCGATGGTTCCGCGATAGTGCGTCTTCCTGATCGAATCGGCGCAGGATACGGTACCTGCGCCGCGTCGCTCATTGACTTAGCGCAAGAGTGCATGTCTGGCCGCGACATCGATTCGCCGACCGGATCCGACGCCTTCGTCGACCCTGCACGGTCTGCTGACTGGCCCGCCGAGTCGACCTCGTCGCCGGCGGCCGATCCCGCTTCGGCCCGGTGGCGCCGCACCTGCCGGGCCTTGCCGGGTGTGCCGTCCATCAATGGAAGCCGCCGCTGAGCAACCCCCAGAAGATGAAGAACGCCAGGGTGACACCGATCGCCACGGCCGCGAAGCCGAAGACGTACGCACGCCGCAATTGAGCCACCGTCGGCGGCGGCACCAGGTAGTCGTCGAGCCTGCCCTGGGCGACCAGGCGTTCGTACTCCAGCGGCCGTTCGTCCTTGAAGCGCTCCAGCGGCATGCAGCCGGTAAAGACCACCGGATCCATCGGGAACGCTTCCGGTCGCAGGTGCGTGTGGAAGAAGTGGAACAGGAAGATGAAGCCCGTGGCCAGCAGCGCCTCGTCGCTGTGCACGATGTAGGCCGCGTTCAGCGCCCAGCCCGGCAGCACCATCGTGAAGGCGGTCGGGAACCAGAGGATCAGGCCAGAGAGGCCGATGATGGCCACGCCCCAGAACACCGCCAGGTAATCGAACTTCTCCCAGTAGGTGAAGCGGTCGAACTTGGGCCGCGGCCCCAGGTAGAAGAAGTACTTCATCATGCCGATGAAGTCGAACAGGTCCTTGGGCTGCGGCGTCATCGAACGCGGCCCACACAAGTAGCCCTTCTCGTTCTTCACGAACATGCCGTGCACCAGCATGCCGAGGTGCCAGACGAAGTAGCCGAAGGTCACGATGCCGGCCAGGCGGTGCAAGTAACTCGCCGACTCGGCGCCGCCGAGCAGCCCCATCAGGCCGGGCGCCCACGGCGCCTGGGCGAACTTCAGCGGCAGGCCGGTGGCGGCCAGCAACAGGAAGCTCGTCACGATGGCGATGTGCACGCCCATCTGCATGCCGCTGAAGCGCCGCACGTAGGGGCCGTCGCCGCCATGGCCGAACTTGAACTCGCCGCGCAGCTTGCCCACCAGCGCGCGCTGCATCCACAGCAGGCCGTGCAGGCCGAAGAAGCCGAACACGCCGATCAGCAGCGAGGTCATGCCCAGCCAGAGCCAGTAGACGTAGGCATTGCGCGTCGGATCCGACGGATTGGCGTGCGGGTCGAAGCTCAGGAACGACGCATTGGCGTTCGCATGGCAGGCGCCGCAGGTCTTGGCGAGGTTGTCGGCGTGTACGCTCGACCGCGGGTCCGAGGTGGCGAAGTTGCGGTGCGGCGTGTGGCAGTCCGCACAGGCGGCGGCGGCCTTGTTCTCCAGCGCCGTGGCCTTGCCGTGGAAGCTGCCGCGGAAGGACGTCGAATACTTCTCATGGCAGTTGCCGCAGCCGTCGGAGACCTGGTGGCGCGTCGCTGCGGCATCCGGACTCTTGACGGCGTGCGGTTCGTGGCAGGTCGAGCACACCGGCCCGTCACGCCCGGCCGTCATGGCCGCGCTGTGCGCGCTCTCGTTGAAGTCCTTCAGCACGCCGCTGTGGCAGCGGCCGCAGGTCTCTGGAACCTTGGTGTGGCTGGTCGTCGCCCCGGCCTCGGTCTTGGGGTGGATGTCGTGCTTGCCGTGGCAACTGGAGCACGACGGCGCGCTGCCCACCAGGCCCGCCTTGAGCAGCGCGCGGGCGTGCTCGCTGGTCTCGTAGTTGGTCATCATGTCTTCGTGGCAGCTGCCGCAGGTCTTGATCTGGTTCACCGGCGACAGTGGCGACTCCGGGTCGCCCCCCTTGAAGACCGTGTGCAGGCTGCCGTGGCAACCGTTGCAGTCCTTGATGGCCCTGTCGCCGTCCGCGCGCCTACCGTGGATGCTGCCGGCAATGGCCTTGAACTCGTCCTCGTGGCAGTCCTGGCAGACCTGCGGCTTGACCGGACCGAGCGGGTTGCGCGGATGCCGGATTTCGAGCGCCGCATCGTGGCAATCGGCGCAATCGAGCTTGCGGTGCGCCGAGCGGCCGAAGTGCAGGGTCGACACCGCGAGCGACTTGCCCGCGTCGTTCTTCATCTCCGGGTCGTCGTGGCAGCTCAGGCACTTCTCGGACGTCACCTGAGGTTGGTTCGCGGGCGCAGTCCTTGCCGCCGCGGTCTGTGCCGATGCCGTGGCTGCCAGGATCACCAGCATCAAGGCCGCTGCTGCAGCGTCAAGGCGGACCATGGCTCCTGCAGACCGTGCCTTCGAAGACGAATCCGAGCCTCTCATGGCCTCAACCCCTCATAGACGTGGCCGGAGTGGAAACAACGTGCTCCCCCGAGCCCGCACCGTAGGGCATTTTCGACAGCCCGCAGGGCCAGCGTTTGACGTGAGGCAAGCTCTGGCGGGGTCGCGCTGAAACATTCCTGCCGGTGCGGGTATCGGTTCTTCAACGCAGATGCGCTGCTGGACGTTCAGGCGCCTGCCGCGGCGGCCTGCACCGCGATGGCGACGTTCTTGAACCGACCATAGGTGTAGTGAGCCGCGCAAGCGCCTTCGGACGACACCATGCACGAGCCGATGGGGTTTTCCGGCGTGCACACGGTGCCGAAGACCTTGCAGTCGGCCGGCCTCTTCACGCCGCGCAGGATGGCGCCGCATTCGCAGGCCTTGTTGTCGGGCACCGAGCGGTAGCTGATGCCGTAGCGTCTCTCGGCGTCATAGGCAGCGAAGGCTGCCTTGATGGCCAGCGCGCTGTAGGGCACCTCGCCGAGGCCGCGCCATTCGAAACTGCGGCGCAACTCGAAGACCTCGGCCACCAGCGCCTTGGCCTTGGCGTTGCCGTCGCGCGTGACGGCGCGCGTGAATTCGTTCTCGACCTCGGCCCGGCCTTCGTTCAACTGGCGCACCAGCATCAGGATGGCCTGCATCACGTCCAGCGGCTCGAAACCGGCGATGACCACCGGCTTGGCGTACTCCTCGGCGAAGTACTCGTAGGGCTGACTGCCGATGACGGTGGAGACGTGCGCCGGGCCGATGAAGCCGTCCAGCGGCACGGTGCCGTATTCGCGCACCTCTTTCGATTCGAGGATGTTGCTGATCGCCGCTGGCGTCAGCACGTGGTTGCAGAAGACGCTGAAGTTCGTCAGCCCCAGCGCCTGCGCCTGCTTGATGGCCACCGCGGTGGGCGGGGTCGTGGTCTCGAAGCCGATGGCGAAGAACACCACCTCGCGCGTTGGGTTCTCCTGCGCGATGCGCACCGCATCGGCGCTGGAGTAGACCATGCGGATGTCGGCGCCGCGTGCCTTGGCCTTCAACAGCGACAGGCCCCTGGACGCCGGCACGCGCACGGTGTCGGCATAGGTGCACAGGATGAGGCCGGGCCGCGAGGCCAGTTCGATGGCGTTGTCGATGCGGCCGATCGGCAGCACGCACACCGGGCAGCCGGGGCCGTGGATCATGTTCACGCTGGCCGGCAGCATGTCCTTCAGCCCGTAGCGCGAGATGGCATGCGTGTGGCCGCCGCAGAACTCCATCAGGTTGTAGCTGCGGCCGCTGTCGGCCTCGCGGGCAATCGCAGAGGCGAGCTGGCGCGCCAGCTCGCCGTTGCGGAATTCGTCGATGTACTTCATGTCAGGGCAGTGCCGGCGCGACGGTGGCGAGGCCGGCTTCGGCAAAGGTCCTGAGCGTTTGTTCTGCCTCCTCGGGGTCCAGTTTGGTCAGCGCAAAACCCACGTGCACGATGACGTAGTCGCCGACCGTGATGCCTTCCACCAGCGCCAGCGACACCTGCTTGCGAACGCCGCCGAGGTCGACGACGGCGTTGTCGTCGGCGCTCAGTTCGACGACGCGGGCGGGGAGGGCAAGGCACATCGGTGGTTCTCCTTCAGCGCGCGGCCGGGGACTGCAGTGCCACCCAGGCCTGGCCGAGCGCGATGCCGCCGTCGTTGGGCGGCACGGCCTGCGCTTGCAGCATGGTGAGGCCGCGTGCGGCGAGTGCGCGCCGCAGGCCGCCGGCCAGCAGCGCGTTGAGGAAGCAGCCGCCGCCGCAAGCCACGGTGTCGATCTGTTGTTCCTGGGCGGCGAGCGCCACCCAGTCGGCCAGCGCGGCCACCAGTGTGGAGTGGAACAGCGCGGCACCGCGACCGGCGTCGGCCTCGATGGCCAGGCGCAGGGCCAGCGCACCGAGGTCGAGTTGCCTGTCGGTGTCGATCGCCACCAACGCGGGTTCCGCGTCGACCGGCCCATGGCGTTCGGCCAGGCCTTCCAGCAGCATCGCCGCCTGGCCCTCGAAAGCCATGCGGCGTGTCACGCCCAGCAGGCCCGCGGCGGCGTCGAACCAGCGGCCGAGGCTGCTCGTCTCGGGGGCGTGTAGGCCGCGCTGCAGCATCGTGGCCACCGACATGGCCGCGGCTTCGTCGGCGAAGCGCGCCGTGACGGCATCGGCGCGACCGGCCAGCGCCAGCGCTGCAGCGGCCATGCGCCAGGGCTCGCGCGCGGCGCGGTCGCCGCCGGGCAGGCGCAAGGGGCGCAGACGGCCCAGCCGGGTGCAGGCAGCACCGTCCACGCGCAACAGTTCGCCGCCCCAGGCCGTGCCGTCGCTCCCGAGACCCACGCCGTCCAGCGCCAGCCCGAGCACGGGGCCGCGCACGGGGTGTTCGGCCAGCACGGCGGCGATGTGCGCATGGTGGTGCTGCACGGCCAGCAGCACGGCGTCGTAGCGGCCGGCCAGCCGCGCCGCCAGCCGCGTGCTGTAGAAGTCGGGGTGCAGATCGTGCGCGACGATCGCCGGTTCGACCTGCAGGATGTCGAGCAGGTGCGCCACCGTCTCGTCGAGCGCCCGACAGGTGGGGGCGTTGTCGAGGTCGCCGACGTGCTGCGAGACGAAGGCCTCGTCGCCCCGTGTCACGCAGACGGTGTTCTTGAAGTGGCCGCCCAGGGCCAGCACCGAGGGGCCGGCGCTGGCGAGTCGGATCGCCCGCGGTGTCACGCCGCGGGCGCGGCGGACGAACTGGAAGCCGCGCGCGGGCTCGCCGACCACGGCGCGCAGCACGCTGTCGTCGCAGCGCTGCACGATGTCGCGGTCGTGCAGCAGGAAGGTGTCGGCAATGCCCGACAGGCGGCGCAGCGCTTCGTCGTTGGCCGTGACCAGCGGCTCGCCGCCGGGGTTGGCGCTGGTCATCACCAAAGCCAGCGACTGCACCTCGCGCAGCCAGTCCGTGCCGGGCGGGCGACCGGCCGCTTCGTGGAAAAGCAAGACCTGCAGTGGCGTGTAGGGCAGCATCAGGCCCAGCCAGGCGAGGCCGGGCGCCACGCCGGGCAGCAGCGTGTCCACGCCGGCGGCCTTGCGCAGCAGCACGATGGGGCGTTCGGGGCTCGCCAGCAGTCCGGCCTCGGCGACCGTGGTCTCGGCGTATGGCGCGGCCGACGCGAGGTTGGCCACCATCACCGCGAAGGGCTTCTCCTCGCGCGCCTTGCGCGCACGCAGCGTCGCCACTGCGGCGGCGTTGCGGGCATCACACACGAGGTGAAAACCGCCCAGTCCCTTGACGGCGACGATCTCGCCGCGGCGGATGCGCTGCACGGCGCCGGCCACGGCGTCGACGGCGTCGACCGCAGCGCCCTGCGCATCGAGCAGGGTCAGGCGCGGCCCGCACACCGGGCAGGCGTTCGGCTCGGCGTGGAAGCGCCGGTCCAGCGCCGAGCCGTACTCGGCCTGGCAAGCCGGGCACATGGTGAAGCCGGCCATGCTCGTCATGGCACGGTCGTAGGGCAGGGCGCGCGTGATCGTGTAGCGCGGCCCGCAGTTGGTGCAGTTGGTGAAGGCGTAGCGCCAGCGCCGGTCGCCCGGCTCCAGCATCTCGGCCAGGCAGTCGGCGCAGACGGCGCTGTCGGGGCCGATGGCGGTGCTGACCGCAGAACTGCCGCCGCCGCGGGTTTCGACGATGGCGAATCCGGGCCCGCCGGCGAGGGGCACCGACGCTGACTCAGGCAACACGCGGTCGACGCGTGCCAGCGGCGGTGCGTCGTCGCGCAGGCGGCGCAGGAAGGCTTCGAGAACGGCGGCGCTGCCCTCGGCCTCGATCGTCACGCCGGCACCGTCGTTGCGCACCCATCCGGCAAGGCCGAGTTCGTGTGCGAGCCGGTAGACGAAAGGCCGAAAGCCCACGCCCTGCACGATGCCTTGCACCGCCACACGGCGGCGCTCGCGGCTTTGGTCGGCGGCCAGGGTGTCCATCGTCGGCGTTCGCAGGTTCTGGAAGACGCGCCCCTCAGGCGCCCCGGCCCAAGGCCGTTTCGAGTTCGGCGACGCGCCGGCGCAGCGCCTGCACGCTGGCGTCGCGCTGGGTGCGAGCCGCCAGCACGCCGCGCTCCAGCCACGCCAGCCAGGCCTCGAAGCCGGCGCCGGTGGTGGCCGAGACGCGCATCACCTCGATGTCGGGCCGCACGCGGCGAGCGTAGCCGATGGCGGCGTCGACGTCGAAGTCGACGTAGGGCAGCAGGTCGGTCTTGTTGATGAGCAGCAGGTCGGCGGCGTGGAACATGTCGGGGTACTTGAGCGGCTTGTCCTCGCCCTCGGTCACCGACAGGATGGCCACCTTGTGCGCCTCGCCGAGGTCGAAGGCGGCCGGGCACACCAGGTTGCCGACGTTCTCCACCAGCAGCAGGCTGCCGTCCGCGGGGTCGAGGCGGTCGAGCGCACGGCGCACCATGTCGGCGTCGAGGTGGCAGCCCTTGCCGGTGTTGACCTGGATCGCCGGCGCGCCGGTGGCGCGGATGCGGTCGGCGTCGCGCGAGGTCTGCTGGTCGCCTTCGATCACCGCGGTGGCGATGCGGCCCTGCAGCGCCTCGATCGTCTTCACCAGCAGCGTCGTCTTGCCCGACCCGGGGCTGGAAACGAGGTTGAGCGCGAAGATGCCGCGGTCGGCCAGCCGCTGCCGGTTGGCCGCTGCGATGGCGTCGTTCTTGGCCAGGATGTCCTGCTCGATCTGCACCCTGCGCGACGGTGCCACGCCCGCCGCGTGGGCGGCACCGAGGCCTGCGGCGTCCGCCGCGCCGTGGTCGTGGCTGTGCCAGGGGCCGTCGCCGTGCCGGTGCCGGTGGCCGCCGCCGTCGTGCGCGTGATCGTGCGCGTGCACGTGGCCAGGGCCTGCCGCGGTCTCGCCTTCGACGTGGGTCTGGTTGCTGCCGCAGCCGCAGGTGACGCACATGGTTTTGCTCCTTCGTTGACGGCGGTCCGTTCAGACCACCTCGATTTCGGTGACACGCATCTCGTCGCCCTGTACCACCTGCAGCTGGTGGCTGCCGCATTGCGGGCAGGCGTTGCCGCGCTGCGTGATCGGCACCTGCCCGCCGCAAGGCATGCACCAGGCCAGGCCCGGCCTGGTGACGATCTCCAGCCGCGCGCCCTCGGCGAGCGAGCCGCGCGTGACGGCGTCGAAGCAGAAGCGCAGCGCGTCCACTTCCACCTGCGACAGCGCGCCGATCTCCAGCCACACCGTCTTCACGCTGGCGGCGGCGTTGCGCAGTGCGCCGTCTTCCACCAGCTGCAGCATGCCTTCGGCGAGCGACATCTCATGCATCGCGCACGACCTCGACGCGAAAGCCCACGCAGGGGTCCAGCGCGTGCACGGCCAGGCCGGTGCGGGCCAGCAGCGTCGCCTCGTCGGGTGACTCGGTGCCGACGATGCCGCTGAACAGCGCGCCCTGCGGGTGGAAGTTCCATTCCGTCGGCGCCACGATGCGGTAGTCGGTGATGCGGCCGTCGGCCAGCCGCGCCTGGTGCAGCAGCAGGCCGCGCGCGGTCTGCACTGCGGCCAGGCCCAGGCCCGCACCGAGCGGCCAGGCGCGCACCCAGCCCACGGCCTCGCTGCTGGCCGCAGGCAACACGCCCAGCAGCGCGGCCCCTTCGACCAGGCGGGCGGCAAACCGCGTCGCCGCGCTGTGGCCGTCGCGTGCGATCAGGGCCGCCACCAGCGGCCGCTCGCGACAGCGCGACAGCGCGCCGGTCTCGACCGGCCTGCCGCCCCATGTGGGCGCCTGCGCAAAGAGCGGGTCCTGCTGCAGGGCCGGCACCACGGCCGACCACCACGCGCTGTCGTCCAGGCCGGGCATCAGTGCCGTGTCGCTGCGGCCGAGGCCGGGAGCGGTGGCGGCGAGCAGCGCCAGCGCGCGCGCCGGCAGTGTGTTCGTGGTGTCGCGCCAGGTGTCGAAGGTGGCGGCGTCGGGGGTGGCCAGCCAGGCACCCGGGTCGCAACCGTAGACATGGTGATGCGCGATGTTGCCTAGCACGGCAGCGGCGTCGGCCAGCGCGGGCTGCGGCCGTTCCGGGTGCGCCTTCAAGGCCGCGATGGCCTGTGCCACGGCGGCGCGGGCGGGCCCGACCGCCGCCACCTGCGACGGCAAGGACAAGGAACGCGGTGCGTCGATCAGCAACCGCCACAGCGTTTCCTGCAACGCCTCCAGCGCCACCACCCAGCCGCTGACGCGGGGCACGCTGCTCTCGTCGGCGCCGGCCGCCCGCAGCGCAGCCGCGCAGGCGGCACCCTGGGCCTGGCCGCAGAGGGCGTACAGGCGGGGCACCAGCGCGGCCGCGTCACCGGGACTGCGCCCGAGCAGCACACGGGCGGCGGCCAGCGGCCGCGTCGAACCCAGGCCCACGTGCCGCACCCGGGAACCGTTCCAGTGCAGCGTCACGGTGATCTCACCTTCGATCGACATGGCTGCTGCCGCTGAGGCGGCCGCGCAGGAAGTCGCGCTTGGAAACCGGGGCTACGGGAGCCGCGGGCGATTCGGCGTGGGCCGCCTCGGCCGGCGTTACGGGCGACAAGTCGGCCTGCGGGTACTCGGGCGCCTCGGCGTTGGCGGCGTCGAACAGGGCCTCGCGCGCGAGCCGGGCCACCAGGCGCGCCGCGGCCTGGCCCTCGAAATCGTGCATCGGCGAAAACAGCGAGCAGGTCTGGTGCTCGCCGATCGCGGGGTCGTCGGCGCCGATGAACTCGTAGATGCCGGCCGGAAAGGGCAGCTTGCGCTTTGCGCCCACCGGCAGGGTCTGCCAGAGACGGCGGTCGCGCGGCAGCAGCACCAGGTTCATGAACCATGGCGTCACCATCACGCCCAGCCAGTGCCCCTGCCAGGGCTCGAAAGCCACGGCCTCGACCTCCAGCGCGGGGTTCACGAAACCCAGCCCCTGCATGCGCTTGGCGACCTCGCTGAAGGCGTCGTTCAGGCGTGTCGAAGGATCCGGCAGCAGTGCGGGCGCAGGCGGCTGCGGCACGGCATCAGTCATCGGGCAGCACCATGAACTGGCTGTGCAGCGCCGAGCAGTTGGGGCAGGTCCAGTGCGGCGGCAGCTGGGTGAAGGGCGTGCCGCTCGGCACCTGCCACACCGGGTCGCCTTCGACCGGGTCGTAGACATGCCAGCAGATCCTGCATTCGAGCCGCGTCGCCGGGCCGATCTCGCGCTCGTTGCCGAAGCCCTGGAAGGACAGCGTGGCCATCTCAGGCCTGCGCCTGCTCGGCCACGGATTCGTCCATCCACTGCACCAGTTCGGACAGCCGCTCGCGGCTGTCGGCCAGGTCTTCGGCCGAGGCCAGCGCGACCTCGGGCACGCCCACCACCTCCAGCGTGTTGAGGATCAGCGTGTTCATGCTGTTGAAGTACTGCACGCGCCAGACGTCGCGCGTGAGTGTCGACGTGACATGGCAGTTGCCGAAACCGCGCGAGATCATCGCCACCGGGCCCACGGGCAGCGCGCGCTCGAGCACCGCGTGGTCGTCGGGTGTCATCGGGAACAGCGTCAGGTTGATGACGTGCGCGCGCGCTGCAGGGTTGCGCGTCTGCAGCTGGCTGCCGATCTCGGCCACCAGCGCCGGTGAATTCATGGCGCCGGCGGGCCATTCCACTGCCGGCAGGCCCGTGACTGCCGCCGCTCGGGCGGCCTGCAGCGCCACTTCGGGCACCGCGCCGGCTTCGAGCCAATCCGCCAGCAGCCGGCCCTCGGCGTCGACCTCGCAGCAACGCCACAGGCCAGTGAACACGCTCTCCTGGATGCGCCAGCAGCGCTCGCCCTTGATCTGGATCGAAACCTCGCCCTCGCCGAGCATCTGGTTGGTGATCTCCAGTGCAGCCGGGCTGGTGCCGATCATGTCGACGCGCGGGCCCTTGGTCGCGCTTTTCGGATCCCAGGCTTCGAGCGCGGCGAGAAAGCTTGCGAGCACGTCGCGCGACGCGGCCAGTGCCGCGGGGTCGGCCTGCTCGGGCACCCGCGGCATGGCAAAGCTGTTCATCTCACGCGGCATGGGCAGGAAGTCGAGTTCGGCGTCGTCCTCGGGCTGGCTGCCCGGGCCGATGGCCCGCACGGGGACAGGGAAGTCCTTCATCGTTGCTCCTTGGGTGGGTCCGTCCACCAGGGTGTACCGCTCAGGCGGCACAGCTGCCGGCGGCGCCGCCGGGGCCGCGCACGGGGATGCCCACCGTGGGCGGACGCGTCGGCGCGGCCTCCAGCAGCACCTGCATCTGTTCCAGGTACTCGTCCCAGTTGCGCAGGCCATCGATGGCGCCGACGTACTGGCCGTCCTTGAGCATCACCAGCGCCGGCCAGCGGTTGAAACCGTAGCGCACCTGGACCTTGCGCGCCGCCTCGGGCAGCAGCACACCCACGGCGAAGCGGCCGCGGAAAGCGCGCTGCAGCTGCGGCACGATGACCACCAGGTCCAGCGTTTCCTTGAATCGCATCGGGTCTTCGGTGAACACCAGCAGCACGTGGCCGGGCTGCGCGATGTCGGCGTCGATGGTGTCGGCGCGCACCTCGGTGCAGCCGTGGCGGCTGAACATCTGCTCGACGAGCGGGTACGAGGCCAGGAGGTCGGCCCCCGGCTGCACGGGCATCGGGACCATGCTCATGTTCGGCTTCCTTGCAGGTGCGCAGGCAACTGCGGTTCACGGTCGATGAGGTCACGGAAATGCGCGTCGGTGTCGCTGCCGCCCGCCAGCACCGCCGCCAGGGCATCCAGCGCGGCGTCGGTCTGCGCCGCTTCGTCGGCATTCATGACGCGCAGCGCGGCGCCCTGGAAGGCCAGCACCCAGGTGCCGGGCGGCAGTTCGCCCACCATCAGCAGGTTCAGGCGCTCGGTCTGGCCACGTCCGCAGGCCACGGCCATGCCATGCTCGGTGCTGACGATCTTCATCGGTGTGCCGATGCACACGTCACGGCTCTCGGGCGGAGGTGGCCGACAGGGCCAGCACACGCGGGTCGGCGACGCGGCAGGCGTCGGCAGCGGAAGGGCGCCCGGCTTCGTAGGCGTCGATGGACAGCGAGCGGTCGTTCAGCGGCTCGAAGGGACTGCCGGGATCGCGTGCGGTGGGGGCAAAACCCCAGGCGGTGAGCTCCTGCACCGCCAGCGCCACGGCCTCGTCCAGCCGCGCCTTGACCGGGGGGGTCAGACTGCCGCCGAAATCGTCCAGCGTCACCGGCTGCACGCCGATGGCAGTGATGTGGTCGGGCGCGCGCCCGCCCAGCTGCGCCAGCGCGAGCACGTCGTTGAAGCCGTTCTGGTGCGGCGAGATGCGCTGTGCGCCCCAGGCCGGCACCTCGGCGCCGCGCAGCACCTTCAGCGTGCCGCCGGGCAGGCTGCAGTCGACGGCGTCCAGGACCAGCACGTGGCTGGCGCGCGCGATGTCGTCGAACAGCGCCAGCCCCAGGGTGCCGCCGTCCATCAGGCGCACCTGGGGCGGGAAGACCCAGCCCGCGTGCAGCGCCTCCACGGCGCGCACGCCGAAGCCTTCGTCGGCCCACAACACGTTGCCTATGCCCAGCACCAGCACGTCGACTCGGTCTTTCATGCGGCTCCTGTTACGCAGGTGGTAACAGGTCGCAGGTTATCGGCAGCGCGTTGGCGTGGCTTGCGCTGAGTCAAGCTGCGGCAACTTGGGTTCGCGGCCGCGACCGCGGGCGTGGGGCGCAAGTTGAGGCTGCCCGTGGCAGCTGTCTTGCCCAACGTCGACCCCAGACCCGCGATCGGGCGTTGCGAAACAAGGCAGGACATTCCGACCTTGTTCCAGGTCAAGGTCGCGTGCTGCGGCCCGGCGGAGACTGCGCCCTCATTGCCACCCCACTCCTGCCGCCTACGCTCCTAGGCACTTACCGCATGGCGTCGAGCCCGCAATCGGTCCTATGCTCGTCGTCTGGCAGGAGGCGAGCATGGTCCGCTGCCGCCGGTGCTGGCGGCGTGCCATTGCGCCTGCTTCGTCGAAACGGACTGGAGATGCCATGGCGCAAGACGACCCGGCCCTGAGCGGCCTCAGCGAGGCCGACCGCAAGAAGGTCGCGGAGCTGCTGGAAAAGGACGCCAAGACGGTGCGGCGGGTCAGCGGGCCGTGGCTGTGGCTGACGTCGGCGCTCAGCGCAGCCATGGTGCTGGTGTATTTCTATGGCGCGGGTTTCCAGGCCCTGAGCACGGAACTCCACCTCGGCGTGTACGTCCTGATCACGTTCGTGCTGGTCTTCCTGCTCTACCCGGCCGGCGGCCGTGTCGCGCTGGCCTGCATGGCGGCACTGTCAGCGTTGTTGGTGGCCGTGGCCCTGACCGGCTTGTTCGTGTTCGACGGTCCGACGGCTTTCTACGACCAGATCACCGCGTTTCGCGAAACCTGGGAGTACGACGGACTTGCCGCCGCCGCCGACAAGGACCTCGGGCGCCTGTGGCTCGTGCCGGTGCTGGCGCTGCCCGCGTTGCTGATCCTGCTGCCGCTGGATCTGTGGCTGGGACGCCGCTACTCGCACGCGCCGACGGCCAGCGACGTCATCATGACCGCGGCCATTGCCGGCGCCGTGCTCTACTGGATGAGCCAGTTCGCCTTGCTGAACTACCGCGCCGGGGCCGAAAACCAGCTCGACAAGCTGGTCAGCATCGTCGGTCTGCTGCTCTCGCTGGAGGTGTGCCGCCGCGTGCTCGGCTGGTCGATCACCTTGATCGGTGTCGGCATGATCGCCTTCGGCCTTTTCGGCCCCTACCTGCCCGAGTTGTTCGCCCACCGCGGCTTTGGTTTCGAGCGGCTGGCCACGGCACTGTTCATCACCACCAACGGCGTCTTCGGGGTCATGGCCAGCGTGCTGGCGACCTACGTGGTGCTGTTCATCTTCTTCGGTGCCTTCCTGCAGAAATCTGGTGCGGGCAAGTTCTTCATCGAGCTGCCACTGGCGTTGACCGGGCGCTCGGTCGGCGGGCCGGCCAAGGTGGCGGTGATCTCCTCGGCGCTGTTCGGATCGGTCTCGGGCAGCGCGATCGCCAACACGGTGTCCTCGGGCGCGTTCACGATCCCGATGATGAAGCGGGCCGGCTTCAAGCCGCACGTGGCCGGGGCGATCGAGCCCGCAGCGTCGATCGGTGGCATGTTCCTGCCGCCCGTGATGGGCGCCGGCGGCTTCCTGATGGCCGAACTGACGGGCCTGCCGTACTCTCAGATCATGCTGCTGTCGGTCGGCCCGGCGCTGCTGTACTTCCTGGGTGTGTTCACGATGGTGCATTTCTACGCCCGTCGCGAGGGTCTGGCCGGCGCCGTGGAGGAGATGCCGCCATGGCGCCAGGTGTTGAAGGCGGGCTGGTACTACGCGCTGCCCCTGGTCATCATCACCGTGATGATGCTGATGGGTCGCTCGCCGGGCAACGCGGCGTTCTGGGCCACGCTGTCGTGCATCGCGGTGAGCTGGGTGCACAAGGACACGCGCATGGGGCCGCACGAGATCTGGGACGCGATCCAGGTCGGTGCCCGCAACACGCTGATCATCGGCGCCACGGTGGGCGTGATCGGCGTCATCGTCGGCGTCATCTCGCTCACCGGCATGGGGTTGAAGTTCTCCGACCTGGTGATTTCGCTGGCCGGCGACAGCCTGGCCATCGCGCTGCTCCTGGTGGCCATTGCCTCGCTCGTGCTCGGCATGGGCGTGCCGGTCACGGCGTCGTACCTGATCGTGGCCGTGCTGGCCGTGCCGGCCTTCGGCGAGTACGGCGTGGCCGCCATCGCCGCGCACATGATCGTTTACTGGCTGTCGCAGGACTCGAACATCACGCCACCGGTGTGCGTGGCCGCCTATGCCGGGGCCGCCATCGCGGGATCCGACCCGTGGAAGACGGGGTGGATGGCGTTCGTCTTCGCCAAGATGCTGTACGTGATGCCGGTTCTGTTTGCCTACGTGCCGGCCATGCTGTTCATGGGCACGACGGCCGAGATCGCCAGCGCCTTCCTGTCCGCAACGCTCGGCACCATCGCCTTCGGCGCGTTCTCGATGGGCTTCCTGCGCCGCCGCACCAAGCTGTATGAATGGCTGCTGCTCGGCGCCGGGACTTTCCTGCTTTACTGGCCGACGCTGTTGACCGACGCCGCCGGGCTGGCGATCTTCGCCGCCGTCTGGTGGCTGCAGCGCGACGCGGTCCTTCCCCGGGCCACGGCCAGTTCCGCTTGATGTCAGAGGCGGTGCAACATCATGTCCAGACTCCAGTTGATTCTCTTTCCGACCGACTTCTCCGACGGCTCGGCTGCTGCCTGTTCGATGCTGCGCACCCTGGCCACCCTGTCCGGGGCACGCGTGCATGTGCTGCACGTGATCACCGAGCTGACCGACCGCCGGCGCAGGTACCTGCCGATCGAACTGGTGGAACAATTCATCGCCGAGATCCGCAAGCTGGCCGACGACGACATGGCACAGCACGTGGCACAGCACCTGCAAGGGCTGGACATCGCCACCGAGATCGTCATCGGCGACGGCTACGAAGACATCCTGCGCCGCGCCACCGAACTGGGGGCCGATCTGATCGTGCTCGGCACGCACGGCAAGCGCGGCCTTGAAAGACTTCTCGTCGGCTCCACCGCCGAGAAGGTGATGCGACATTCAGCCATTCCGGTGCTGACGGTGCGCGGCTGAATCGAACCTTTTCGACCCGGGGCCGGTCAACACGCTGCCGGCCATCTTTTCTTACCAGGAGACTCTGATGAACATGATTCCTATCCACAGGCTGCCGAAATTGCTCGGCCGATTGGTCGCCATCGGCGCGACCGCACTGGCCGTCGTGGCGGCCGGCACCGTGCAGGCGCAGACCCAGCGCCTCGGGTTCTCGGGGGGGCCCGATGGCGGCACCTTCCAGTTCTTCTCCAACGGCATCGCCGTGCTGCTGTCGCGCAACCTGCCCGGCATCGAGGTTTCCAACATGGCCTCGGCCGGTTCGGTGGAAAACCTGCGCCGCGTCAACTCCAAGGATGCCGATTTCGGCATCACCTACTCGGGCGACCTCTTTCTAGGCATCAACGGCAAGCTGACCAACGACACCAACCGCTATCGCAACGTGCAGGTAGTGGCCTATATGTTCGGTGCCCCGGCGCACCTGATCGTGCTCGACGGCGCCGGCATCACCGAGGTGGCGCAGCTCGCCGGCAAGAAGGTCGCCGTCGGACCCGCCGGCTCGGGCGCTGCGGCCTCGGCGCAGCGCTACTTCGAAAGCCTGAGCCTGTGGGACAAGATCAGCCCGCAGTTCATCGGCTATTCGCAAGGCGCGTCGGCGCTGGGCGACAAGCAGATAGACGCCCTGTGGGTGTTTGCAGGGTTCCCGAACGCGTCGGTGATCCAGGCCGCGTCGTCCAACAAGGTCCGGCTGCTGCAGGTGTACGAAGCCGGGCTGAAGGGTACGCTGGCGAAGGACCATCCCTACTACGCCAAGGTCACGATTCCGAAGGGCACCTACCCGGGCGTCGACTATGACGTCGTGACGATCCAGGACTCGGCGCTGTGGACCGTCGGCCGCCATGTCAGCGAGGATCTGATGTACAAGGCGGCGAGCCAGGTCTATTCGGACGAGGGCCTGAAGTTCATGCACTCGGTGGCCAAGGCCGCCCAGGCGATGACGGTGGACAGCGCGCTGCTCGGCGTGGTGACGCCCGTGCACAAGGGCGCACAGAAGTTCTGGGTCGAAAAGGGCAAGACACTCACCGACGCCCAGAAGTAGGCGCCGGCAGGAGTCTGGCCCGCCGGACCGGGCGGGGCCAGGCGCGGTACTTCCGCGCCGCGCCCCGGTCCGCCGTTCGAACGTCGCCAATGGACCGGCAGGTCTCAGTCAGTTCTCCTGGCCTGAAGATCTAGACTGCCGTGATGCCGTGGTTCGAACGCCCCTTGCTTGCCGTGCTGCGGCACGAATACGCCGCCGCGATGCGCTTTGCCGAGGACGATGCGGCGGAGGTCATGCCCGCCGCGCCGGCAACGCCGTGCCAGCTGTACGTGCACGTGCCGTTCTGCGAGGTGCTGTGCCCGTTCTGTTCGTTCCATCGCGTGCGCCACAACGAGTCGAAGACGAAGTGGTACTTCGACGCGCTGCGCCGCGAGATCCGCCTCTACCACGAGGCCGGTTTCCGCTTCGCGGATGTCTACGTCGGCGGCGGCACGCCGACCGTCGATGCCGACGAATTGATCGAAACGCTCGAGCTGGTGCGCGCGTCGTCGCCGGTGCGCGCGATTTCGATCGAGACCAACCCGAACCACCTGCAGCCACAGACCCTGCAGCGTTATCGCGCCGCCGGCGTGACACGGCTCTCGGTCGGCGTGCAGAGCTTCGACAACGGGCTGCTCGCGAGCATGGTCAGGCTCGAGAAGTACGGCAACGCGGCCCAGATCCGCGAGCGGCTGGCCGCCGCGCAGGGCATCTTCCCGACGCTCAACGTCGACATGATCTTCAACCTGCCGGGCCAGACCATGGCCATGCTCGACCACGACCTGGCCGAGCTGCAGGCGCTGGCCGTCGACCAGGTTTCCTTCTATCCGCTGATGACCGCACCGAGTGCGCGGCACGCGATGCAAAAGAGCATGGGACTCAGCGATCCCCGTCTGCGCCACGCGATGTACGAACGCATCCTGAACCATCTGTTGCCGTCGTACCGCCCGGCGTCCGCCTGGTGCTTCTCGCGCAATGAAGGCATGTTCGACGAGTACATCATCGACCAGGACGACTACGTCGGCGTCGGCAGCGGCGCCTTCAGCTATGTCGATGGCGCGATGTACTCGACGACGTTTTCGCTCAAACATTACTGCCGCCGCGTCGAAGGCGGCCAGAGCGGCATCACGCAGCGCCGCAAGCTCGGCCTGAAGGAGCGCATGCGTTACGACTTCCTCGTGCGGCTTTTCGGTGGCCAGTTGCGCCACGACTACGTCGAGAAGCGCTACGGGCGCGCATTCGCCGTACGCATGGCCCCGGAGCTGGCGGCGATGCGCCTCATCGGAGCGACGCGCCACGACGCAGACGCGATCCGGCTCACGCCGCTGGGCATGTACTGCTGGGTGCTGATGATGGCCGAGTTCTTCAACTCGGTGAACGGCGTGCGCGAGCAGATGCGCGAACACGTCCGAACAGAACTCGATGCCTGGAACGAGGAGGCCAGGGTGCCGGTGGCTTCGATCGGCAGGCTGCCCCAGGGGGCGAAGTCGTGACGATCAGCGGGATCGCCCCGCCTGTTCAACCGTGCAGGCTCTCGTACTTGGCCTGCAGCTGATCGCGTGTTTCGACGTGGTTCGGGTCGGGGATGATGCAGTCGGCCGGGCAGACGTCGATGCACTGCGGCTCGTCGTGGGCGCCCACGCACTCCGTGCACTTGGCCGGGTCGATGATGTAGATGGGCGAGCCGACGCTGATCGCGTCGTTCGGGCACGGCTCCACGCAGGCGTCGCATGCGGTGCAGTCGTCGTTGATCATCAATGCCATCTTGATCTCCTGTTCATGGTCGGTATGAGGCGGGTCTGCCGCGGGCGACTATACAAACTCGCTGGTGTAGGACGTCAAGGCCCGCATGTAATTCGCGCGCTCGAAGGCGTCAGGGTCGGGGCACGACTGCTGCGACAGCGAGCCCTTCATCTGTGCCACCGAGGTGTAGTCGCGCTCGGTCATCCAGGCCCGCACACCGCGCACCAGGGTGTCGACGTGGCCCGGGCCCTTGGTGAGCAGGCTGCTGGCCAGCATCACGCAATCGGCGCCCGCCAGCAGCAGCTTGAGCACGTCCTCGGGCGTGTGCGCGCCGCCGGTGGCGGCCAGGCTGGCGTCGACGCGGCCGCGCAGGATGGCAATCCAGCGCAGCGCCAGGCGCAGTTCATCGGAGGTCGACAACACCAGGTGCGGTGACACCTCGAGATCGTCGAGCACGATGTCGGGCTGCAGGAAACGGTTGAACAGCACCAGTCCCGAGGCGCCGGCCTTGGTCAGCCTCTTCGCCATATTGGCCATGGCGCTGAAATAGGGCGCCACCTTGACGGCCACGGGTATGCCGACCTGGCGCGTCACCGACGCGACGAGGTCGACATAACGCTGCTCGACCTCGGCACTGGTGTCGTCCACGCTGGCGGCCAGGAAATACACGTTCAGCTCGATCGCGTCGGCGCCGGCTTCCTGGAGCTGGCGCGCGATGCTGGTCCAGCCACCCGGCGTGTGGCCGTTCAGGCTGGCGATCACCGGCACCGACAGCGACTGCTTGGCGTCGGCGATCAGCTTCAGATAGCGTTCGGGCCCGGTGGGGTAGTTCTGCATTTCGGGGAAGAAACCATGCGCCTCGGGCGACAGTTCGGCGCCAAACATCATGAGCTCGTGGGTCGCCATCTCGTCGTGCTCGATCTGCTCCTCGAACAGCGACGGCAGCACGACGGCGGCGACGCCGGCATCCTGCAGCCGTTGCAGGCTCTCGATCGAACCCGTCAGCGGCGACGCCGACGCCACGATGGGGTGCTTGAGTTCCAGGCCCATGTAGCGGGTACGGAGATCGACGCTCATGATGTTGCCTCCGGCGTGGGTGCCGCTGCGGGTTTGTTGTCGGTGGCCGCGGCCGCCCGTGCGCCCGGGGGTGCGGCACCTGTGGCCGGCGCCTGGACATCCTCGGTCACCACGCGGTGCACGCCGGCCATCTGCTCGTAAAGCTGCCAGCGTGCATCGGCGGCGTGCTGCGCGCCTCTCATCAGCATCTTGGACCGTGCCGGGTCGGACTGCGCCAGCATCGCATAGCGGCCTTCCTTCATCGCCACCTGCTCCAGCGGCAGCGTCGGCTTGCGCGAATCGAGCTTCAGCGGCTGGTCGGCGCCGCCCATGCCCAGCCGCGGGTCGTAGTGGTACAGCGTGAGGTAGCCGCTCTTGACGAGGTCGCGCTGGTGGCTCATGCCGGTGGTCATGTCGATGCCGTGGGCGATGCAGTGGCTGTAGGCGATGATCAGCGACGGGCCGTTCCACGCCGCGGCCTCCTGGAAGGTGCGCACCGTCTGCACGGGGTTGGCGCCCATCGCCACCTGCGCCACGTAGACGTTGCCGTAGGCCATGGCGATCATGCCCAGGTCCTTCTTGCCTGAGGCCTTGCCGGCGGCGGCGAACTTGGCCACCGCGCCACGCTGCGTGGACTTCGACGCCTGGCCGCCGGTGTTGCTGTAGACCTCGGTGTCGAGCACCAGGATGTTGACGTTGCGGCCGGAGGCCAGCACGTGGTCCAGTCCGCCGTAGCCGATGTCGTAGGCCCAGCCGTCGCCGCCGATGATCCATACGCTGCGCACGACCAGGCTGTCGGCCACGGCCTGCAACCGTGCCGCCTGGGGGAAGCGCAGCGTCGTCAGGATGGCCTTCAGCCGCTTGACGCGCTCGCGCTGCAGCCGGATCTGCTCATCGTTGTCCTGCTTCGACTCCAGCAGCTCGGTGGCCAGCGGCTCGCCGATCTCGGAGCGCAGCTCGCGCACCAGCATCTGCGCCAGGTCGCGCTGCGCGTCGAGCGCCAGCCGCATGCCGAGGCCGAACTCGGCGTTGTCCTCGAACAGGCTGTTGGCCCACGCCGGGCCCTGGCCGGCGGCGTTCTGCGACCACGGCGTGGACGGCAGGTTGCCGCCGTAGATCGACGAGCAGCCGGTGGCGTTGGCCACCACCAGGTGGTCGCCGTAGAGCTGCGACAGCAGCTTCAGGTACGGCGTCTCGCCGCAGCCCGAGCAAGCGCCTGAATATTCGAACAAGGGCTTGCGCAGCTGCGAACCGCGCAGGCCGTCGATGCTGTCCATCGCCGGTCGCACCTCGGGCAGGCTGAGGTAGAAGTCGTAGTTGGCGCGTTCGATCTCCAGGTGCTCGAGCTTCGGCGCCATGTTGATCGCCTTGTGCTTGACCTCGGTCTTGCTGCGCGTCGGGCAGACGTCGACGCAGATGCCGCAGCCGGTGCAGTCGTCGGGGGCGACCTGCAGGCTGTACATCAAGCCGTCGAGCGGGCCACCGTCCTTGCGTGCCCACGGCACGGCCTTGAAGCCGGCCGGCGCGCGCTTCATCTCCTCGGCGGGGAAGACATTCATGCGGATCGCCGCATGCGGGCACACCAGCGGGCAGATCGCGCACTGGGTGCAGATGGTCTCGTCCCAGATCGGGATCTCGTGCGCGATGCTGCGCTTTTCCCATTGCGTGGTGCCGGTCGGGAAGGTGCCGTCGACCGGCATCGCCGACACCGGCAGCAGGTCGCCCTTGCCGTCGAGCATCATCGCCGTCACGCGCTGCACGAAGTCGGGTGCCGCGCGCGAGACGACCGGGGCACGCCTGAGCATGGAGTCGGCGCGGCCCGGCAGCGGCACTTCGTGCAGCGCCGCCAGCGACCCATCCACGGCGGCGAAATTGCGCGCCAGCACGGTCTCGCCGCGCTTGCCGTAGGTCTTGCGGATCGAGGTCTTGATCTCCGCGATGGCATCCTCGCGCGGCAGCACACCCGAAATCGCGAAGAAACAGGCCTGCGTCACGGTGTTGATGCGTCCCGCCAGCCCGGCCTGCCTGGCCACTGCGAGCGCGTCGACGACGTAGAACTTCAGTTTCTTGGCGAGGATGCTTTCCTGCGCCTCGCGCGGCAGCCTGCCCCACACCTGATCGGGCCCGTACGGGCTGTTCAGCAAGAAGGTGGCGCCCGGGCGTGCCAGCGCGAGCACGTCGAGCTTTTCCATGAACTCGAACTGGTGGCAGGCGACGAAATCGGCGTGGTCGATGAGGTAGGTGGATTCGATCGGCTTCGGGCCGAAGCGCAGGTGCGAGACGGTGATGGCGCCGGACTTCTTGCTGTCGTAGACGAAGTAGCCTTGCGCGTGCAGCGGCGTGTTCTCGCCGATGATCTTCACGGTGTTCTTGGTCGCCCCCACCGTACCGTCGGCACCCAGGCCGTAGAACACGGCCCGCGTCACGCCGGCGGCTTCGGTTTCGAAGGCGGGGTCCCACTTCAGCGACAGGTGCGTGACGTCGTCGACGATGCCGACGGTGAAGTGCCGCTTCGGCTTCGCTGCCACCAGTTCATCGAGTGCCGCCTTGGCCATCGCCGGCGTGTATTCCTTGGACGACAGGCCGTAGCGGCCACCGATGACCCGCGGCGTCGGCGTGCCTTCGGGCCAGGCCTCGACGAGCGCGGTCACCACGTCCTGGTACAGCGGCTCGCCGATGGCACCGGGCTCCTTGGTGCGGTCGAGCACGGCGATGCCGCGCACGGTCTTCGGCAGCGCCGCGACGAAGGCTTGCGTGTCGAACGGGCGGTACAGGCGCACGGTGAGCAGACCGACCTTTTCGCCCGCAGCCACGAGTTTGGCCACCGCCTCGCGCGAGGCACCGACGCCGGAACCCATCTGCACCAGCACGCGCTCGGCATCGGGGGCGCCGCTGTACCAGAACAGGCTGTAGCGGCGGCCTGTCAGCGTCGCGAAACGGTCCATCGCCTGCTGCACGATGCCCGGCACCGCCTCGTAGTAGAGGTTGCAGGCCTCGCGGGCCTGGAAGAAGACATCGGGGTTCTGCGCCGTGCCGTGCAGCACCGGGCGGTCGGGGTTGAGGGCGCGTTCGCGGTGCGCGGTGACCAGTTCGTCGTCGATCAGCGAGCGCACGTCTTCTTCGAACAGCAGCTCGATCTTGTTGACCTCGTGGCTGGTGCGGAAGCCGTCGAAGAAGTGCAGGAAGGGCACGCGCGCCTGCAGCGTGGCCATGTGCGCGATCATTGCCAGGTCCTGCGCCTCCTGCACGCTGCTCGATGCGAGCAGCGCGAAGCCGGTGGTGCGGGCGGCCATGACGTCGCTGTGGTCGCCGAAGATCGACAGCGCGTGCGTGGCCAGCGTGCGGGCGGCGATATGGAACACCGCCGGCGTCAGCTCGCCGGCGATCTTGAACATATTGGGCAGCTTCAGCAGCAGGCCCTGCGAGGCCGTGAAGGTGGTCGTCAGCGCGCCGGCCTGCAGCGAGCCATGCACGGCGCCCGCGGCGCCGGCCTCGCTTTGCATCTCGATGACTTCCGGCACCATGCCCCAGATATTCTTGCGCCCCTTGGCCGACCACTCGTCGGCGAGTTCGCCCATCGTCGACGACGGCGTGATGGGGTAGATCGCGATGACCTCGCTGGCGAGGTGGGCGATGCGTGCGGCGGCTTCGTTGCCGTCCAGCACATGCGAGCGTTCGGTCATGGTGATCTCTGGTCGGTGATGGTCATCGAGCCGGCGCTGCGCGGTCGCGGGCTGGGGGGTGGCAGTGGGCGCCGGGCCTACAGGATGCCGGCCTTGCCGGCTTCCCAGCGGCGGTATTCGGTGCTCAGCAGCGCGACATGCTCGCGCTCCTCGGCGGCGAGCTCCTTGTACAGGTCGCTCTCTACCGAGCCCGCCGGCGCGCGCTCACCCTCGCGGGTGAAGAAGTCGACCGCCCGCTGCTCGAAGGCGATGGCGATGCGGAACAGGTTCGCCGGGTCCTCGGGCTTGCGCTCGACACCGGCGAAGATGGCGGCACGGTCGAGCTGGAAATCCACGGACGCCGCCGGCAGCTCGGCGTGGTAGCGCTTGGACAGGGTGTCCATGTGCTCCTTTTCCATGGCCGCGAAACGAGCGAAGAGCTCCTGCAGCATGGGGTCCTCGGCGTCGCGCGAGGCACGCTCGTAGAACGCATGGCCGCCGAGCTCGATCTCGAAGGCCTTGCGCACGGCCTCCATCGCCTGGTCGTCCTGGATCGCGCCGCGGTCGAGCAGTTCGAGCTTGCCCTTGCAGAACGGGCACAGGCCATAGGGGAAGGCGAAACCTTCGCTGACCTTGTGGCATTCGGTGCAGCGCCAGCGCAGTTCCTGGCCGGCACAGCAGACGTAGGGCTCTTCGTCGTCGAGGGGACGCTGGCAACGCGGGCACAGGCTCATGATGGGATCTCGCTGGAAGCGGCGGCGGGGTTGGCGCCGAGCGCAGTGGGTGGCACGAAGGCATCGGCGTCGGCCTGCGTGATCGGCCAGGTCGCCTTGCCGCCGGCCAGGTAGGCGCCGATGGCGCGCGCGGCGCGGCGGCCGGCACCCATGGCCAGGATCACGGTGGCGGCGCCGGTCACGATGTCGCCGCCGGCGAAGACGCCGGGCACGCTGGTGGCCTGGGTGGCCGCATCGGCGACGATGTAGCCCCACTTGTTGAGCTCCAGTCCCGGCGTGGACTTGGTGACGATCGGATTGGCCTTGGTGCCCAGGGCGTAGATCACGGTGTCGCAGTCGAGATCCAGGAACTCGTCCTGCGGGATCGGCTGGCGGCGGCCCTTGGCGTCGGGATCGCCGAGCACCATCTTCTGCACCTTCATGCCGCGCACGTTGCCGTCGGTGTCGGTCAGGATCTCCACCGGCCCGTGCAGGAAGAAGAATTCGATGCCTTCCTCCTTGGCGTGGCGCAATTCCTCGATGCGTGCCGGCGCCTCGGCCTCGGAGCGGCGGTAGACGCAGCGCACGGTCGGTATGCCCAGGCGCCTGGCCACGCGCAGGCAGTCCATCGCGGTGTTGCCGGCGCCGATCACGACCACGCTCTTGCCCAGCGTCACCGGGGTGTCCAGATAGGGGAACTTGTCGCCGCCCATCAGGTTGACGCGGGTCAGGAACTCGTTGGCCGAATAGACCTGGCCGGCGAATTCACCGGGGATGCCCAGGAAGGCCGGTGCGCCGGCGCCGACACCCACGAAGACTGCGTCGTAGCCCATCTCGCCGGTCAACTGCAGCACCGTGAAGGTCTTGCCGATGACCTTGTTGGTCTCGAACTTGACGCCCATGGCCTTGAGCGTGTCGATCTCGCGGCTGATGATCTCGCGCGGCAGGCGGAACGACGGGATGCCGTACTGCAGCACGCCGCCGACCACGTGCAGGGCCTCGTAGACCGTGACGTCGCAGCCGTAGCGGGCAAGGTCGGCCGCCACCGCCAGCCCGGACGGGCCGGAGCCGACGATCGCCACTTTGCCCAGGCAAGACTCGAAGCGTGCCGGTTCGGCCTTGTGCGGCCGCGCGCTGTCGCCGATGAAACGTTCCAGCCGGCCGATGGCCACCGGCTCGAGCTTGCGGCCGACGACACACTGCGCCTCGCACTGCGACTCCTGCGGGCAGACGCGGCCGCAGACCGAAGGGAACAGGTTCGACTCGTTGATGACGGCCAGCGCACCGTCGACGTCGCGCACCAGCAGGTGGCGGATGAAGCGCGGGATGTCGATCGACACCGGGCAGCCTTCGATGCAGGCCGCCTTGCTGCACATGATGCAGCGCTCCGCCTCGTTCAACGCGTCGGCCATCGAGTAGCCGAGGTTGACTTCCTTGAAGTTGCGCGATCGCTCCAGCGGGTCGCGCTCGGGCATCTTGGTCGCCAGCGGCGCCAGGTCCTTGTACTTCTTGTAGTTGGTCTTGCCCTGTTCGAAGAGCAGCTTCTCGACGTTGCAGACATGCGCGTAGTCGGTGTTCGCCGCCGCCTCTTCGCCCTTGAAGCGCTTCTGGCGCAGCAGCAGTTCCTTGAAGTCGACCTGGTGGCCGTCGAAGTCGGGGCCGTCGACGCAGGCGAACTTGATCTCGCTGCCCACCGTGACGCGGCACGAGCCGCACATGCCGGTGCCGTCGACCATGATCGCGTTCAGCGACACCATGGTCTTGACGCCGAAAGGCCGCGTCGTTTCGACGCAGGCGTTCATCATCGGCAGCGGGCCGATGGCGACGACGAGGTCGGGTGAGTCGTTCTCGAGGACTTCCTTCAGCGCCGAAGTCACGAAACCCGGCTTGCCGTAGCTGCCGTCGTCGGTGCAGACGATGAGGTTGTCGCAGTAGCGGCCGAACTGCTCTTCCCAGAACACCAGGTCCTTGTTGCGAAAACCGATGATGCCGGTGGTGCGGTTGCCGGCCTCCTTGAAGGCGCGCAACTGGGGGTAGATGGGGGCCACGCCGAGGCCGCCGCCGACCAGCACCACGTGCCCGGCCTGGCTCACGTGCTGCGGCAGGCCGAGCGGGCCGACGAAGTCGGCGATGCTGTCGCCGGCCTTGTAGTGGTCGCGCATCTCCTGCGTCGTCTTGCCCAGGGCCTGGATCACCATCGTGATGGTGCCCTTGTCGCGGTCGTAGTCGGCCACGGTGAGCGGAATCCGTTCGCCGCCCTCGTGCAGGCGCAGCATGACGAAATGCCCGGGTTCGGCCGCGCGGGCGACGTCGGGTGCCATGACCTCCCACAGGAAGGTCGTGTCGGAGAACGCTTCGCGGCGGATGATGGGGTACATGTCGGGTCTTCTCGGTCCGTCAGAACTTCGGGCGGGTGCGCGCACGGGCCAGGCCAGTGCCGCGCGATCATCGGCGCAAGCCTGCGGCAGGCTCTTAACTTAGATCAAGAGACGGGGAGGCTGCGGCGGCCGGCCGCTGGCGCGGATCGCGTGCAGGTGGCCATGGGCTGCGGCCGGCGGGGCAGGCTTCAGCCGCAGCCCGCCTGGATGGCGGGCCGCCGGCGGCGCGCGGCCGGGGGTGAACGGGCCACCAGCGCACGGTGCACGGCGCCGTGCATGTCCCAGGCCACCTGCAGCTGCATCCAGAACACGGCCTCGTTGCCGAAGTAGGCCGCCAGTCGCACGGCGGTGTCGGGCGTGATGGCGCGGCGGCCGTTGATCAGCTCGTTGACGCGCCGGCGCGAGATGCCCAGTGCGGCGGCGAGGTCCGTCTGGCTGATATGCAAGGGCGCGAGGAAGCGCGTGCGCAGGAACTCGCCCGGGTGCGGCGGGCGCCGCACCGGCCACGACAGGTGCGGCGGTCTCCCGCGCCACGGCTGCAGCGCGATGGGTTCCGTCGCTTCACGGCATGGCAAGGCGGTCGCCACCTTCTGCAGCAGGTGCCCTCAGCGGCGCGGTTCGCTCTTGAACATGCGGATGCCGTTGACCATCGTGCTGATGATCGTGCTGCGGCCCACGATGTCCTGACGGATCGCCATGTACATGTGGATCAGCGTGAACAACACCATGTACCACATCGCCAGGTGGTGCACGGTGCGCACCGCCTGCGGCGTGCCCAGCAGCACCGTCACCCAGCCGAAGGCGTTCATCCAGCCGCTGCCCCAGCCGTAGGCCTGGGCGTAGAGCCCCAGTCCGGTGACGATGATCACGATGGTGCCGAGGGTGAAGACGAAGAACATGCCCGCCAGTGCCAACGGATTGTGGCCGACCCAGCGTTCCTCGTGCCGGCTCAGGAAGGCGTAGGAGCGGACGTCCCCGAACAGGCCGCGCCAGAAGTCGCCGCGCCACAGCGGCGGCAGGAAGATCTCGCGCGCATGGTGGTTGCCGGCGAAGATCCAGTAGATGCGCACGACGAAGGCGACGATCAGGATCATCGCCGTCACGAAGTGGATGGTGCGGATCCAGCCGAACAGGAAGCTGAATGTCGCTTCACCGCCGATCGACGGCGGCGGCGCGCCTATCAAGTACCCGGTGACGCCGAGCACCACGAAGCACACCACGGTCACCCAGTGCCAGATGCGCACCGGTGCCTCGTAGACGTACACATCCTCCAGCGGGCCGCCGACGACCCTGCCGGTCCAGCGTTCGACTTGCATCGTTTTCTCCTCGGGCTCAGCGCACCTGCACCGAAACGAGCTCCTTGCCTTCGGGCGACATGACGTGCGTCGCGCAGGCCAGGCAGGGGTCGAAGCTGTGGATCGTGCGCAGGATCTCCAGCGGCTGTTCGGGGTTGACCATCGGGGTGTTCAGCAGCGCGGCCTCGTAGGCGCCGATCTGGCCC
Source organism: Rubrivivax sp. (assembly GCA_030680415.1). GTDB lineage: Bacteria > Pseudomonadota > Gammaproteobacteria > Burkholderiales > Burkholderiaceae_C > Rubrivivax. The sequence goes on along the minus strand of JAUXVE010000056.1, from coordinate 16,194 downwards.
TGGGCGTCACGCGGGCCCGCGTTCCAGGTGGTGGGCACCACGCACTGGTAGCTGTCGATGCGCTTGTCCTTGATCTTCACCCAGTGCGCCAGCGCTCCGCGCGGCGCCTCGCACGGCGCCACGCCCTTGGCTTCGGCGGGCCAGCTCGAGGGCTCCCACTTGTCGATGTTGGCAGTGCTCAGGTCGCCGGCCTTGATGTTGGCGATGAGCTGGTTGTAGAAGTACTTCATCTTGTGCGCGGCCCACGATGCCTCCAGCCCGCGCGCCGCGGTGCGGCCCAGGGTGGAAAAGAGGGCGGTGATGGGCACGTCCAGGGTCTTCAACACCATGTCGACCTGGGCCTTGATGTCCTCGCGGCCGCGCGCATAGCCGACGATGTAGCGCGCCAGCGGTCCCACCTCCACCGGGTGGCCTTTCCAGCGCGGCGACTTGACCCACGAGTACTTGGCCGATTCGTCGAAGTTCTCGACATTCAGCCTGGTGCCCTTGGTGCCCTTGCCGAGCTCGAAGTTGGGCACCGTGACGCCGTCGAAGGGATGCAGGCCCTTGGTCTCGTCGCCCTGCTTGTACCAGGAGTGGGTGACCCATTCCTGCACCTGGTCGGCAGCCTTCAGGTCGACGTCGAGCACTTCCTTGAGGTTGCCGCCAATGATCACGCCCGAGGGCAGCAGCATGCTCTTGTTGGAGTAGTCGTTGGCGATGTCGGGGAACTCGCCGTAGGACATGACGTTGGTGCTGGCCAGGCCGCCGCCCCACTTCGCCCAGTCCTTGTAGAAGGACGCGATGGCCAGCAGGTCGGGTATGTAGACCTGGTCGATGAAGGCGATCGTGCGGTCGATGATGCTGCCGACCATGTTCAGGTAGAACATGTTGATGGCACCCACGGCGCCGGTGTCGTTGACATTGATCGAGCAGGGCACGCCGCCCACGAGCCAGTTCGGGTGCGGGTTCTTGCCGCCGAAGATGGTCTGGATCTTGACGATCTCCTTCTGGAAGTCCAGCGCCTCGAGGTAGTGCGTGGTGGCCATCAGGTTGGCTTCGGGCGGCAGCTTGTAGGCCGCGCTGCCCCAGTAGCCGTTGGCGAAGATGCCGAGCTGGCCGCTGTCGACGAACTTCTTCAGCCGGTTCTGCACCTCGCGGAAGTAGCCGGGGGAGGAATTCGGCCACGGCGAGATGCTCTGCGCGAGCTCGGACGTCTTCTTCGGGTCGGCCTTCAGCGCCGAGACCACGTCGACCCAGTCCAGCGCATGCAGGTGGTAGAAGTGCACCAGGTGGTCCTGAGCGAACAGCGTGGCATGCATCAGGTTGCGGATGATGTTGGCGTTCTTCGGGATCTGGATGGCGAGCGCGTCCTCCACCGAGCGCACCGACGCCAGCGCGTGCACGCCGGTGCAGACGCCGCAGATGCGCTCGACGAAGGCCCAGGCGTCGCGCGGATCGCGACCCTTGAGGATGACCTCCAGGCCGCGCCACATGGTGCCGGTGGACACGGCATTGCGGATCACGTTGTTGCCGTCGACGTTGACCTCGATGCGCAGGTGTCCTTCGATGCGCGTGATGGGGTCGACGACGATGCGCTTGCCGCTGTTGTCGAGCGTGAAGCCTTGGGTCTCGATGGTTGCCATGATCTACTTCTCCACCGTGCTGACTTGGTCGTTGGCATGCTTGCTGCGCGCCTGCCGGATGGCGGTGACCGCGGCGTGTGCGGCGATCGCCGCACCGGCGCCGACGGCAACCGTGAGGCCGATCTTGTCGGCCGTGCCCTCGGCGCCACCCAGACCCGGTATGCCGATCGACGTCAGGTGGTTGTAGAAACCGCCCTTGTCCCAGAAGTCGTCCTCGGAGCAGCCGATGCAGCCGTGGCCGGCCTGGATCGGGAACGACAGACCTTCGTTCCAGCGCGTGGCCGAGCAGGCGTTGTAGGTGGTCGGGCCCTTGCAGCCCATCTTGTAGAGGCAGTAGCCCTGGCGCGCGCCGGCGTCGTCGAAGTTCTCGACGAACTGCCCGGCGTCGAAGTGCGGGCGGCGGTAGCACTTGTCGTGCACGCGCTGGCTGTAGAACATCTTCGGCCGGCCCTGGGCGTCGAGGTCGGGCAGGCGGTCGAAGGTGAGCATGTACGTGAGTACACCGGTCATCACTTCGGCGATCGGCGGGCAACCCGGCACCTTGATGATCGGCTTGTCAGTGATCACCTTGTGCACCGGTGTGGCCTGCGTCGGGTTGGGCTTGGCTGCCTGCACGCAACCCCAGCTCGCGCACGAGCCCCAGGAAATGATCGCCTTGGCGTCCTTGGCGTACTCGCGCAACACGTCGACGAAGGGACGGCCGTAGTAGATGCAGTACATCCCGTCCTCGCCCAGCGGCGGATTGCCTTCGACGGCGAGGATGTAGTTGCCCTTGTGCTTCTTGATCGTCTCGTGGGCGTTGGCGCGCAACTGCTCGCCGGCGGCGGCCGACAGCGTCATGTGGTAGTCCAGCGAGAGCATCGACAGCACGACGTCCTTGGCCAGCGGGTGCGAGGAGCGGATGAACGACTCGCTGCAGCAGGTGCACTCCAGGCCCTCGAGCCAGATCACCGGTGTGCGCGGTTTGGTCTGCATCGCGGTGGCGATTTGCTGCGCACCGGCATCGCCCAAGCCCAGCGAGGCCGCGGTGAGGCTGCAGAACTTGACGAAGCTGCGGCGGGAGATCCCCTGCCTGCGCATCAAGTCGTAGTAGGTCTCGAACATCTTGTCTGCTCCTGCGTTGGGTGCGCGTTGAGCGACGCGCGGGCTCTGAGGAATCGCGCTCTGTCCTGTCAATGGGCCGTATTGGGAACCTTGGCAGGCGTTGCAGGTTGATCAGCGTCAATGAATGTGTGCTGCCGCTGTCGCACCCTCGACGCAGGCTTGAACGCCACACGGCCGACAGCCGCCGCAGCCCCCGTTCGAGCCAGTTCACCGTGTCGATGAACCAGCCCCCATCGCCAGAGCGTGCCGCGGAAGCGGCCATCGCGCAGGTCCTCGCAGCCGAGCGGGCGGCGCGCGAGGCCATGGCCTCGGCACGTCTGGAAGCCGCCCACATCGGCGAGCAGTCGCGGGCCCAGGTGCGCGGCCTGGCAGAGCGCACGCAGCAACGCATCCGCCGCCTGCGCGCGGCCTTCGAGCGCCGTACCGACGCCGAGGCGGCGGCGTTGCGGGCGCAGGCCGAAGCACTGGCGGCGCCACACGAGTTCGGCAGCGACGAGGCCGCTCGCGTCGACGCGGCCGTGGCCAGGTTGGCGGCGCAGCTCACCGGAGCAGCGCCGTGATCGCCGCCGGCAGCCTGGAGTACGCGCATGCCCGCATCTGGGCCCGTCACGGCCAGTGGCCGGACGACGCGTTGTGGCGTCGCATCGAAGCCACGCGCGAGCTGGCCACGTTGCTCGAGCTGGCACGCGGCAGCTCGCTCGCCTGCTGGGTGGCCGGTGTCGGCCCGGCCGCCGATGTGCACGCGATCGAAGCGGCCGTGCGCCGCCACTGGCGCGAACGCGTGGCCGAGGTGGCATCGTGGATGGCACCGGCCTGGAGCCGGGCCATCCTCTGGTGTGGCGTGCTCGTCGACCTGCCGGTGCTGCAGCATCTGGCGCGCGGTGGGGCCGCGCTCGAGTGGATGACCGAGGAGCCACAACTGCGCGGTCTGGTCGACGACAGCCTGCCGGCCAGTGCTCCCTTGCGCATGCTGCTCGAAGCGGCGCGGGCCGAGCCCCAGCGTCTGCTGTCGCTGTGGCGCGCGGCATGGCAGCGCTGCCTGCCGCGCACGGCCGGGCGTGATGCCGTCGAAGACCGGCTGATGCCGCTGCTGGCCTCGCATGCAGCGGCCTTCGGCGGGCCGCAGACAGTGGACGGCTGGGCGCTGCGCCGCAGCCTGCAGACGCGCCTGATCCTGCTGCTGCGGCGCACCCTGGCCGAGCCGGCGACGGCCTTCATCTACCTGGCGCTGTCGGCCCTGGAGTTCGAGCGTGTGCGCGGTGAACTGTTGCGGCGCGCGGCCTTCCCGCAGCGCTCGCCCGCACCATGATCCGGCCCCGCCCCGCACGCTGGTTCGAGCTCCTGGTGGCGCGCGACGACGCCACGGTGGCGCTGGCGGCACTGGCCGCCACCGGTGCCGTGGAACTGGAAACGCGCAGCGGCGCCGAGTTGCCGGCCAGCTTCGACGCCTTGCGGCCCTTGTTGCAGCAGTTTGGCGAACTGTCGCTGCGCTACCGCGCGTACTGGCCTGCCGACGGCCTGCGGGCGTCGGCCTTCCCGGAGCCGCCGCAGGCCACGCTCGAACGCTGCCTGGCCGACATCCGCGCCTGGGCGCAGGCGGCCGAAGCGCTGATCCGCCGCTGGCAGCAAGGCGAGGTGGCGCGGGCCGAACTCGCGCGCTGGCGCACGGTGGTGGCGCAGTTGGGCGACGGTGTCGTCGACCTGGCGCAGGCCGCAGCCGCGCGCCCACCCTTGCAGCTCAGGCTGTTCGTCTGGCCGGCTGGCGGCGACGCCGATGCCGGTGCGCAGGCGCTGCTGCGCACTTTCGACGCCGACGGCGAGCGCTACACGCTGGCGCTGGGGACAGCCGAGCAAGTGCAGGGGCTGGCACAGCAGGCGATGGCGTTGAAGGGGCAGGTGCTGGACCTCCCGTCCTGGCTGGGCAGCGAGCGCATGCACAACGAGGCCGAGATCGAGCGCCGGCTGGCGGCGGTCGAAGCCGAAGAGGCCGCCGTACGCGCCGAACTGACGGCCCTGGCCGACCGCCACGATCTGCGCACCGCCCTGGCCGACGCGCACCGGCTGCAGTGGTTGCTGGACAACGTGCGGGCGCTGGAGTCGGGGGCGCTGTTTTGCTGGATCACCGGCTGGACCAGCGCGCCCGACGTGGCGACGCTGGAGCACGCGGTCGACCGCAGCGGCGCCCGCGGCTTGCTGCACTTCCCAACGCCCCCCGCCGGCACGCGGGCGCCCTTGCTGCTGAGCAATCCGTGGTGGGCGCGGCCGTTCGAGGTCTTCAGCCGCGCCATGGGCATGCCCTCGGGCACCGAGGCCGACCCCAGCGTGCTGCTGGCGCTGGCGGTGCCGCTGATGTTCGGCTACATGTTCGGCGACGTCGGCCAGGGCCTGGTCATCGCCGCGGCCGGGTTCGCACTGCGCCGGCGCTGGCCGCTGGCGCGCCTGTTCATCGCCGGCGGTCTGTCGGCCGCCTGTTTCGGCCTGCTCTTCGGCAGCGTGTTCAGCCTGCACGTGCTGCACGCGGGGTGGGTGGCACCGCTGGACGACCCGCTGGCGGTGCTGATGGCGCCTCTGGTGGGCGGCGCCTTGCTGCTGACCATCGGGCTGCTGCTGGCCGGCGTGGAGGCGCACTGGCGCGGCGAGCTGGCCGTCTGGCTGGGGTCCGACGCCGGCCTGCTGGTCTGCTACCTGGGTTTGCTCGGCAGCTTCGTCTGGACGCCGGCGCTGCTGGTGGCTGCGCTGGGCGCGGCCTGGTTCTGCCTCGGGCACGGCTGGCACGAGCGCCGCGTGCTGGCCGTCGCCAGCGCGCTGGCCGAGCTGGTGGAGAGGCTGTTTCAGGTGCTCATCAACACGCTGTCGTTCGCGCGCGTCGGCGCCTTTGCGCTGGCCCATGCCGGGTTGTCGTCGGCCATCGTGGCGCTGATGGACGCCGCCGGCAACCCGCTGGCCGCGGCCGCCGTGCTGGTGCTCGGCAACCTCGTCGTGATCGTGCTCGAAGGCCTGGTGGTGTCGATCCAGACCACGCGGCTGGTGCTGTTCGAGTTCTTCACCCGCTTCCTCGAGGCCACGGGCCGGGTCTTCCGCCCCTTGCCGCCACCGCCTACGCCACTGCAGGAGATCCCGTCATGAAACCGATGATGAAGTTCAGCGCCGCCCTGGTGGCCATGACCCTGGTGCTGGGCCTGGGTGCCACGGCGCTGCTGCTGGCCGGCCTGCCGGCGCAGGCCGCCGACGCGGCCACGGCCGCTGCCGGCGGCAGTGTCGGCAGCGAGGTCTGGCGCTGGGGCCTGGCCGCGGCGGCGGCCTCCACGGCGCTGTCGGCGCTGGGTGCCGGCTTCGCCGTGGCCAAGGTGGGCACGGCGGCGATCGGCGCACTGGCCGAGAAGCCCGAGCTCTTCGGGCGCTTGCTGATCTTCGTCGGCCTGGCCGAAGGCATCGCGATCTACGGTCTGATCGTTTCCATCCTGATCCTCAACCGCCTGGTGTGATGACGGCTCCGGTCTACATCGGCGACGAGATCAGTGCGGCCGGCTGGCGCCTGGCCGGTGCGCGGGTGGCGTTGCCCGGTTCCGGTGAAGAGACCGCGGCGCTGCTGTCGGCTTGCACGGCGGCACCGCTGGTGCTGGTGTCGGCCGCCGTGGCGGCGCGCATGGACGCCGCGGCACTGGCAGCGGCCGGCAGCGCACTGGCGCCGCTGGTGCTGGTGGTGCCCGACCCGCAGGGTGAGGTGACGCTGCCCGATCTGGCCGCCAGGCTGCGCCACCAGCTGGGGCTCGACGCGTGACGCTCGAAAGCCGCACCCAGGCCCTGCTCGACCTCGTCGAGGACGACCGCCGCACGCAGTGCGCCGCGATCATCGCCGGCGCTGAACAGCAGGCGGCGGCAGCGCTGGCACAAGCGCGTGCCGAGGCCCGGGCCAGAGTTCGCGAGGCCTTTGCCGAAGAGCGGGCGCGAGCGCAGGAACGTGTCGCAGCGGCGCGGGCCGAGTTGCAGACGCGGCGTCGGCTGCACGAGCAGGAGCAGGCCCTGGCCTGGCTGGCCCTGGGTTGGCAGCGCCTGCCCACGGCGCTGCGCCAACGCTGGGCCGATGGCACGGCACGGCGGCGGTGGGTCGATGCCGCCCTGGGCGAGGCGCAGCGTGTGCTGGCCCAGGGGCGCTGGAGCGTCGAGCACGCGCCTGGTTGGCCCGTGGCTGAACGGGAAGCAGTGGCGTCCCGAGTGCTGGCCCAGGGCGCCACGGCACTGAGCTTCAACGAGCAGGCAGGCCTGGATGCCGGCCTGCGCATCCTCGCCGATCGCAATGTCGTCGACGCCACCCTGGCCGGGCTGACCGCCGACCGTGAGGCGATCGGCGCCCGCCTGCTGGGCGAACTGGGGGCCTCGTCATGAGCCGTGGCGTGATCAGCTGGATCAGCGGCCCCGTGCTGCACGCGCGCGCCGAAGGGCCCTTCGGGCTGCGCGAGGCGGTGCGTGTCGGCCCGCAGGCCTTGCTGGGCGAAGTCGTGCGGCTGGACGGCGACACCATCGTCGTCCAGGTCTACGAGGACACCACCGGGCTGCGACCCGGCGTCGAGGTCGTCGGCGACGGCCAGCCGCTGGCCATCCACCTCGGCCCCGGGCTGCTGGGCCGCATCTTCGACGGCTTGCTGCGGCCGCTGTCGGGCCTGGACTCGGCGCATGTGGCACCCGGCATGCGGCGCGCGCCGCCGGGCGTGTTCGACTTCGAGCCACTGGCCGCCGTGGGCGACGTGCTGGCGGCGGGGCAGCCCTTCGGCCAGGTTCGCGGCGCCTCGGGCCGCCTGCAGCGCTGCATCGTGCCGCCCGACGCATCGGGGTCGGTGCAGGGCATTGCCGGCGCCGGCTCGCGCGGCGAGTCGGACGTGGTGTGCACGCTGCGCGGGCCCGGCGGCGCCAGCCGTGAACTGACGATGGGCCACGACTGGCCGGTGCGCGTGCCGCGCCCGGTGCGCGCACGGCTGCCTGCCGGCGCGCCGCTGGTCACCGGGCAGCGCATCCTGGACAGCCTGTTCCCGGTGGCGCTGGGCGGCAAGGCGGCGATCCCCGGCGGCTTCGGCACCGGCAAGACGGTGCTGCTGGAGGCACTGGCCAAGGGCTGCAACGCCGACGTCATCGTCTACCTGGGCTGCGGCGAACGCGGCAACGAACTCGCCGGTGTGCTGGAAGAGTTTCCGACCCTCACCGACCCGCGCAGCGGCGGCCCGCTGATGGACCGCACGGTGGTCATCGCCAACACCTCCAACATGCCGGTGGCGGCGCGCGAGGCCTCGATCTACAGCGCCGCGACGGTGGCCGAATATTTCCGCGACCAGGGCCTGGACGTGGCGCTGATGGCCGACTCCACCAGCCGCTGGGCCGAGGCGCTGCGCGAGGTCTCGGGCCGCTTCGGCGAACTGCCGGGTGAGGGCGGCTACCCGGCCTACCTGTCGTCGCGGCTGGCCGATTTCTACGAGCGCGCCGCGGTGGTGGAAACGCTGGCCGGCGGGCGCGGCTCGGTGACGCTCATCGGCGCCATCAGCCCGCCTTCGGGCGATTTCTCCGAGCCCGTCACCAGCCACACCAAACGTTATGTGCGCGCCTACTGGGCGCTGGACGTGAAGCGCGCGCAGGCCCGTTTCTACCCCGCCGTGCACCCGCTGCAGAGCTACGCCGAAGACGCGCGCGGCTTCGCGCCCTGGTGGGCCGAGCAGGGCAACGGCGACTGGCTCAAGCTGCGCCGTCGTTTCCTGACGCTGCTCGACGAACAGGCGCACCTGGAACGTATGGCGCGCATCATCGGCAAGGACGCCTTGCCGGTGCGCCAGCAGCTGACGCTGTTCTGCGCCGAACTCATCAACGAAGCCTTCCTGCGCCAGTCGGCGTTTTCCGAGATCGACCGCGTCTGCAGCCCGCAGCGGCAGGCCGCGATGATGCGATTGATAGGCAAGTTCATCGATCTGGCCGACGCCGCGGTGAACGCCGGCGTGCACCCCGAACAGCTGGCGCGGCTGGCCACGCTGCGGCCGCTGCAACGCATGGGCGAGGACGTGGCCGACACGGCGCTCGAACGCCTGGCCGAACTCGAAGCCCGGCTCGACCGCGAGTTCGCCGACCTCACCAGCCCCGCCGCCAACGCCAACATCACGCCAGAGGCCCCCCATGCGACTGAGCGCTGAAGGTGCCGCCACCCGGCTCGAGGGCCCGCTGCTGTTCCTGCGCCGCACGCTCGACGTCGGCCTGCACGACGCCGTCGAGGTCACCGGCCCAGACGGCCACGCCCGCCTGGGCCGCGTGGCGGCGCTCGACGACGAGCTCATGACCATCGAGGTGCTGGAGTCCACCTCGGGCCTGACGCTGCCGGGCACCGTGGTGCGCTTCTTCGGCGAACCCATGACCTTCGGCCTGGCGCCGGGCCTGCTGGGCCGCGTCTTCAACGGTGTCGGCCAGGTCATCGATGGCGGGCCACCGATCGCCGCCCGGCAACGCCAGCGCATCGAAGGGCTGCCGATCAACCCCGTGGCACGTGCCGGGCCGCGCGACTTCATCGAGACCGGCGTCACCACGCTGGACCTCATGAACAGCCTGGTGCGCGGCCAGAAGCTGCCGATCTTCAGCGGCGGCGGGCTGCCGCACGACCGGCTGGCAGTGGAGATCGCGAGCCACGCACGGCTGCGCCAGACGCCGGGCGCGACGGCGGAAGAAGACTTCGTGATCGTCTTCGCCGGCATCGGCGTGCCGCACGACAGCGCCGAGTTCTTCCGCCGCAGCCTGGAGCAGGGCGGGGCGCTGGAACGTACGGCGCTGTTCCTCAACCTGGCCAGCGATTCGTCGACGCAGCGGCTGCTGACGCCACGCTTTGCACTCACCGCCGCCGAGTACCTGGCCTTCGTCGAAGGCAAGCACGTGCTGGCCATCCTGACCGACATGACCAACTATGCCGAGGCGCTGCGCGAGGTCTCTTCGAGCAAGGGCGAGATCCCCAGCCGCAAGGGCTTCCCGGGCTACCTGTACTCCGACCTGGCGACGCTGTTCGAGCGCGCCGGCACCATCCGCGGCGTGCGCGGCACGCTCACGCAACTGTCGATCCTGACCATGCCCGCCGACGACATCGGCCACCCCATTCCCGACCTCACCGGCTACATCACCGAAGGCCAGATCGTGCTGTCGCGCGACCTCGACCGGCGCGCCATCTACCCGCCGGTGGACGTGCTGCCCAGCCTGTCGCGGCTGATGAAGGACGGCACCGGCGGCCATTACACCCACCCCGACCACCCGGCGCTGTCGAGCCAGCTCTACGCCGCCTACGCCCGCGCCGTGCAGGCGCGGGTGCTGGCCAGCGTGGTCGGCGAGGAGGGCCTGGCCACCACCGACCGCCAGTACCTCGCCTTCGGCCACGCCTTCGAGGGCGAGCTCGTCAACCAGGGCGCGCCGCGCACGCTGGAGCAGAGCATGGCCATCGGCTGGCGACTGCTGGCCGGTTTGCCGAAGAGCGAACTGTCGCGGCTGTCGGACGCGCAGATCGCGGCGCATCTGGAGAGCCCGTGAGCGAGAGCAGTCCCACCCGCGCCGTCGTGCTCGAACTCAAGGACGAGCAGCGGGCGATGCACGAGGGTTACGTCTTCCTGGACGAAAAGTGCCTGCTGCTGGCGGGCGAGATCCTGCGTCAGCTGGCGCGCCACGCCGAGCTCGAAAAGGCCCTGCGTGCCGCGCACGAGACGGCGATGAACGCGCTGCAGGCGGCGCTGGCCCGGCATGGTCTGCAGGGCCTGCAGGTGCAGCCGCCGGCGGGGCAGGAGACCTCGGTGCTGAGCCGCACGACGCGGTCGCTGATGGGCGTGCGGCTGCAGGACGCCGGCTGGACGCCGGCCAACGAGCCGGCAGCGCCGGCGGTGAACCCCTCGCCGGAAGCGCGGGCCTGCCAGCGCGCCTTCGTTGCGCTGATGGCCGCCACGGCGCCGCTGGCGGCCGTCACCGGCAACCTGGTGCGGCTGTCGCAGGAGTACCGGCGCTCGGTGCGCCGTGCACGCGCCTTGCAGGACGTGCTGCTGCCTGAACTCGGACGCAGCATCCACGACATCGAGACGCGGCTGGAAGAACTCGAGCAGGAGGAGGCCGTCCTGATGCGCCGCCGTGCTTAAATGCGCGCCACCCGACGCCATGGAAGCCCGCCGCTCAGTCCTCGTTGCACATTCGGCCGAACGCATGTTCGACCTCATCGAAGCCGCCGAGCATTACCCGGCCTTCCTGCCCTGGTGCGCCCGTGCCACGGTGCTGCAGCGCGACGACGAGGTGGTGGTGGCGCGGCTGCAGGTGGCCTACCTGGGTGCGCGCTTCGAATTCACCACCCGCAACCCCAAGCGCCGGCCCGAATTCATGGCCATCGGCCTGGAGCAGGGCCCGTTCAAGCGCTTCGAAGGCACCTGGAACCTGAAACCGCTGTCCAGTTGGGGCTGCAGGATCGACTTCGTGCTGAGCTACGATTTCGCCAACTCGGTGATGGGATCGCTGGCCAGCCCGGTGTTCCAGCGCATCGCCGACACGCTCGTCGACGCCTTCATCCAGCGCGCCGACCAAGTTCACGGGACCGCGGCCGATGCCGGCCCTTGAAACCGACCCACCTCCCGGAGTAGACCGACCATGACCGAATCTGCAGCCTACGAGGCCCTGCGCGCGTCGCACCTCGGCGCCGAATTGACAGAAGCGCAATGCCGCACGCTGAGCGCCATGCTGACCCTGCGCGACCTTGCCGACGGCGAGATCCTGGTGCCCGAGGGCGCCAGCGACAACCACCTTTACGCGCTGATCAAGGGCTCGCTGGCGGTGGCGCGCGGCGCCGGCAGCCCCGAGGAGATGACGCTGTTCATGCTCAAGGCCGGTGACCTGGTGGGCGAGCTGAGCTTCCTCGACGACAACGTGCACTATGCGTCGGTGGTGTCGCGCGGCGCGAGCCGGGTCTTCGGCCTGGAGCGCTGGCAACTCGAATCGCTGCTCGACAGCGAGCCGCACATCGTCTACCGCGTCATGCGCGCGATCACGCGCCGTGTGCACCAGGCCCAGCACCGGCTGGCGGCACAATCGACGGAACTCAGCAACTACATCTTCAAGCAGCATGGCCGTTATTGAGTGCCCCCAAGGCCACCGCTTCGCGGCGTCCGCCCCCCCAAGGGGGAGCAAGGAAACTTGGGTCGGCCCGGCGTTTCCTTGTGACTCCTCCGCATGACCCGGTTGTCGCGAACCTTCGGTTTCCAGTCCGTCGAAGAGGAAGAGCGCGAGCAGCGCATCCGCCGCGTCTTCGAGGCCGTGGCGCGGCGCTACGACCTCATGAACGACCTCATGAGCATGGGCATCCACCGCCTGTGGAAACGCACGCTGGTGCGCTTGGCCGCACCGCGCGCCGGGCAGTGCATCGTCGACCTGGCGGGCGGCACCGGCGACGTGGCGGCACGCATGGCCGCGGCCGACCGCGTGGTGGCGGTGTGCGACCCCAGCGTGGCCATGATGCAGGCCGGGCAGTCGCGCGGCCACCGCCACGTGCAGTGGCTGGCCGGCACCGGCGAATGCATGCCGCTGGCCGGCGCCAGCGTGGACACCATCACCATCGCCTTCGGCATCCGCAACGTCACGCGCATCGAGGATGCGCTCACAGAGGCACTGCGTGTGCTCAAGCCCGGCGGGCGCTTCCTGTGCCTGGAGTTCTCCACGCCGTGGGCGCCGGTGCGGCCGTTCTACAACTTCTTCTCGTTCGCCGTCATCCCGCGGCTGGGCGCGCTGGTGGCGCAGGCGCCCGAGGCCTACACCTACCTCGTCGAGTCGATCCGCCGCTTCCCTGACCAGCGCAGCTTCAAGGCGCTGCTGGAGCAGGCCGGTTTCGCCGACGTGAGCTACCGCAACCTGAGCTTCGGCATCGCCTGCATCCACGTCGGCAGCAAGCCGGCGGCCAGCGCTGGCGGGGCCGGCGCATGACGGTGGACCAGCGCACCTCCGGCTCCCACGTGCGTGCCGGCTCGCCAGCGGCGTGGGTCGTGGCGGTGCGCCCGCGCACCCTGCTCGCGGCCATCAGCCCGGTGCTGGTGGGTGCGGCGCTGGGCTGGCTGCGCACCGGCGCACTGGACCCCGTGGTGTCGCTCATCGTTCTTGCTGCCGCGCTGCTGATGCAGGTGGCGAGCAATCTGCAGAACGACGTCGGCTACACCGCGCGCGGTGCCGAGTCCAGCGGCACGCGCACCGGACTGCCGCGGGCCACCGCGCACGGCTGGCTGACGGTGCGCACGGTGCGCAACGCGATCATCCTGGTGGCGCTGGTTTCCGCCGCGCTGGGGCTGCTGCTGGTGCTGCAGCGCGGCTGGCCGGTGCTGGCCATCGGCGTGTCGTCGCTGCTGGCGGCACTGGCCTACATGGGCGGGCCGCGGCCGATTGCCTACACGCCCTACGGCGAGCTGACGGTGTTCGTCTTCTTCGGGCTGGTGGCCGTGATGGGCACCGACTGGGTGCTCACCGGTGACGTCGGCGGCGCCACCATGGTGGCCTCGGTGGCCATCGGCTCGCTGGCCGCAGCGGCGCTGGCGGTCAACAACCACCGCGACATTGCCCACGACGCCCTGGTCGGCCGGCGCACCTTTGCCGTGACCTTCGGCGCCGCGGTTTCGTTGCGCCTGTACACCTTGCTGCTGCTGGGGCCGTTTGCCCTCACGCCGGTGATGGCCTGGCTGGCCGCCGCGCCCACCTTGCTGCTGCCCTGCCTGCTGCTGCCGGCGGCCTGGACCTTGCGCCAGGACATGAAACGCTGCCCGCCCGGCATTGCCTTCAACGAGGTGCTGTTCCGCACCTTCAAGTTGGAACTGGTGTTCGCCGTGCTGCTGGCCTCGGGCGCAGTGCTGGGCCGCTTCTGGGGGCTTTGATGCCCGCCGGTCTGCACAGCCGCGGGCGGGCCGCTACAGCCAGCTGACGAAACGCCCCGCGTCGGGCCGCAGGCGCATCGGCCTGCACGTGCTCACGGTGCCGACGTTGACGAAGCACGCCGGCACCTCGCCCGGCGCCAGCGCGAACAGCGCATGCAGGCGCGGCGAGCTCAGCGCCTGGCCGCTGGTCAACGCCGAGCCGTAGCCCATGGCGTGGGCGGCGAGCAGCATGTTCTGCAGCGCGCAGCCCAGCGAGATCCAGCGCTCGGGTGCGGGCACCTCGGTGTCGGTGTCGTCCAGCCGCGCCACGGCCAGCAGCAGCAAGGGCGCGCGGTGTGCCTTCTCGCGCGCGGCCTCCACCTGGTGCGGCAGGGCCGCCGGGTCACGGTCGAGCAGGGCCCCGGCAAAGGCCTCGGCCAGCAGCGCACGCTTGTCGGCCGGCACGCCGATGAAGCGCCAGGGCAGGCGCTGTTCGTGGTCGGGTGCAGCGGCGGCGGCGTCGAACAGGGCCTGCAGTTGCGCTGCGTCGGGGCCCGGCGCCAGCAGCCGCTTGGGCAGCACGGTCTGGCGCGTCTGGATCAGCGTCAGCGCCCAGGCCGCCACTTCGTCGGGGTCCGCGGGCACGGGGAGTGCGGCCTGGGTGCAACACATGGTCATGCCATGGTAGCCCCTCGCGCCGGGTCGGCGCTGGCACAGGCGTCGACCAGCTGAATGAACGAACGGTAGGGCATCCGAGCGTATTCGGACAGACCGATCTCGCAGGTTCGGCTCGATGAATAACCCGCCTCGCACCCCGGCGGCAGCGCCGACTTCAGATGGCGCAGCGCGTGCGCGTTGAGCTCGGGCTGGCTGAAGCCCTTGTCGCCGGCGAAGCCGCAGCACAGCACCTCGTCCACCGTCACCACCTGCGCGCTACAGCGCGCCGCGACCGCGCCGAGCTTGTCGACGGTGCCCATCTTGCGCACGCTGCACACCGGGTGGATGGCCACCGCGGCGGTCTGGCGCGCGATCTGCACCCGCGGCAGCACGGCGTCGTGGATGAACTCGATGCTGTCGAGCACGGTGAGGCGGCCTTCGAGCTTGCGCTTCATGCGCCAGGCGCAGGGGCTGGTGTCGCAGACGATGTGTAGCCGCCCGCCTTCGCTGGCATCGTGCAGGAGCGCTTCGAGCTCCGAAGACTTGGCATCGGCGGCATCGTTCAGGCCTTTGCTCTCGAACGGCTGGCCGCAGCACAGGCCGCCGAGCTGCTGCGGGTAGACGACGTCGAAGCCGGCCTTGCGGAACAGCCGCTCGGCCGTCACCGGCAGCGCCTGGGCATTGCCGCCTGCGCCGTCACCCCGCTGCGGGCCCATGTTGCGTGTGGCGCAGCTCGGGAAGTAGACGATGCGCTCGGCGCCCTGGGCCACTGCCGTGCGCCGCGACGGCACGAAGTTCACCGGCCGCGCCAGCGCCGGCGACCACTTGGGCAGCCGGCCGCCGGAAAGCGTGCGCAGGCCGTCGAGCGCGCCTTTCATGGCGCCGGTGCCCACCACGCCGTGCAGCAGGTCGGCGGCACCCAGGCCCAGCCGCACGCCGGCGGTGACGGCGCCGTAGTGGCGCGCCACCTGGCCGGCCACGCCCCTGGCCAGCGGCCCGGCGGCACGGCCGCGCAGGGACTTGATCAGCAGCCCGGTCTCGATGCCCACCGGGCACGCCGTGGCACACAGTCCGCAGCCGGCGCAGGTGTCGATGCCGGCGTGTCCGTACAGGCCGCGCAGCACTTGTGCTGCGGCCGGTGCGTCGACTTCGACCGCACGTTCGAGGCGTGCGATCTCGCGCCAGCCCACGATGCGCTGTCGCGGCGACAGCGTGAGCCCGCGCGAAGGGCACTTCGGTTCGCAGAAGCCGCACTCGATGCACTTGTCGACGATGTCGTCGGCGGCCGGCAGCGGCTTGAGATGCCGCAAGTGCGCCTGCGGATCATCGTTGAGCAGCACGCCGGGGTTGAGCAGGTTTGCCGGGTCGAACAGCTGCTTGATGCGCTTCATCAGCGCATAGGCCTGCGCGCCCCATTCGTATGCGACGAAGGGCGCCATGTTGCGGCCGGTGCCGTGCTCGGCTTTCAGCGAGCCGTCGTAGCGGCCGACCACCAGCTCGCACACGGCATCCATGAAGACGCGGTAGCGCGAGGATAGGCACGGGTGTCACCGTGGGGCGAGTCGCCCGCTTCAGGTGCCGGCGCCGACACGTGTTGCACCGTCGCCGTGGCCGTGAAGCGGGTCTCGGTGTCGAGCTCGCAGCGCATCTCGCCGAACCGGGTGCCGGCTTGCAGCGGGGGCACGTCGTCGGGCAGCCAGAGCGCGCAGCCGCCCATGCTGAGGTCGATGATGCGCAGTGCCAGCACCCTGCCCGGCTGTGTTGGGTGGCGGAAATGCGCCACCGGCAGTGGGTGTGCGAGCGGCCGCACGCGGTAGGCACTGCGGCGCTGGAAGCGGTAGACCTCGCCCGGCAAGCCGCATTGCAGTGCGCTGGCCGTCGCGCCGCGCACCAGTACCAGGCCATGCAGGTCGAACTGCAGCTTCACGCTGTCGCAA
>JAUXVE010000038.1 GCA_030680415.1 Rubrivivax sp. | reverse complement strand
TCGCGCGACAAGGCCAAGCGACTGGCGTCGTGGATGTCGCTGGAGAACTCGCTCGAATCGGGCGAATTCGTCACCGGCACCGTCAACGGCAAGGTCAAGGGCGGCCTCACGGTGCTGGTCAACGGCATCCGCGCCTTCCTGCCCGGCAGCCTGCTCGACACGCGCCCGGTCAAGGACATGAGCCCGTTCGAGGGCAAGACCATGGAGTTCAAGGTCATCAAGCTCGACCGCAAGCGCAACAACGTCGTGTTGTCGCGCCGCGCCGTCGTCGAGGCTTCGATGGGCGAGGAACGCGCCAAGCTGCTGGAGACGCTGCACGAAGGTGCCATCGTCAACGGCGTCGTCAAGAACATCACCGAGTACGGCGCCTTCGTCGACCTCGGCGGCATCGACGGCCTGCTGCACATCACCGACATGGCCTGGCGCCGTGTGCGCCACCCGAGCGAAGTGGTCACCGTCGGCCAGGAACTGCAGGCCAAGGTGCTGAAGTTCGACGCCGAGAAGAACCGTGTTTCGCTGGGCATCAAGCAGCTGGGTGACGACCCCTGGCACGGCGTGTCGCGCCGCTACCCCAACGGCACGCGCCTGTTCGGCAAGATCACGAACATCGCCGACTATGGTGCCTTCGTCGAGATCGAGCCCGGCATCGAAGGCCTGGTGCACGTCTCCGAGATGGACTGGACCAACAAGAACGTCGCCCCCGCCAAGGTGGTGACGCTCGGCGAGGAGGTCGAGGTCATGGTGCTCGAGATCGACGAGGACAAGCGCCGCATCAGCCTGGGCATGAAGCAGTGCAAGGCCAACCCGTGGGAAGAGTTCAGCGCCACCGTCAAGCGCGGCGACAAGGTCAAGGGCCCCGTCAAGAGCATCACCGACTTCGGCGTCTTCATCGGCCTGTCGGCCGGCATCGACGGCCTGGTGCACCTGTCCGACCTGTCCTGGCACGAGCCGGGCGAAGCCGCGGTGCGCAACTACAAGAAGGGCCAGGAAGTCGAAGCCCTGGTGCTGGCCATCGATGTCGAGCGCGAGCGCATCAGCCTGGGCATCAAGCAACTCGACGTCGACCCGTTCACCAGCTTCACAACGCTCAACGACCGCGGCGCGGTCGTCACCGGCACGGTCAAATCGGTCGACCCGCGCGGCGCCGAGATCCAGCTCAACGAAGACGTCACCGGCTACCTGCGCGCTTCCGAGCTCAGCCGCGACCGCGTCGAAGACGCGCGCAATATGCTCAAGGAAGGCGACGAAGTCAGCGTGATGGTGATCAATGTCGACCGCAAGATGCGTTCGATCCAGCTCTCCATCAAGGCCAAGGACAACGCCGACCAGCAGGAAGCCATGCAGCGCATCGCGCAGACCAGCGAGCGTGAGAATGCCGGCACCACGAGTCTGGGCGCTCTGCTGCGGGCCAAGCTCGACACGCAAAAGGAGTAACGGCGGCAGCGTTTCCGGCCCTGCTTGTGCGGGGTCGGCACGCCCAATCGCACGCACGGGCGTTGCTCGCGCGGGCGGGCGCGCAACCCAGGCCCCAGCTCACTCATGACCCGCTCCGACCTCGTCGCCCTGCTTGCCGAACGCTTTGCGCAGCTCACGCAGCGCGATACCGAATTCGCGGTCAAGACCATCCTCGACGCCATGTCGGATGCGCTGGCGCGTGGCCACCGCATCGAGATCCGCGGCTTCGGCAGCTTCTCCATCAACCACCGACCGCCCCGCGTGGGGCGCAACCCGCGCAGCGGCGAGCAGGTGGTGATCCCCGAAAAGCTGGTACCGCACTTCAAGCCCGGCAAGGCCTTGCGCGAATCGGTCGACGCCCAGCCGGCGGCCGCGACCACGGCCGATTGAAGCCCGGCCACGGATGGCCGCGCCATAGAATCGGCGCCGCATGCGACTCCTCGTCTGGCTGTTCAGAGCCTTCATCTTCTTCACGCTGTTCGCCTTTGCGCTGAACAACCAGCAGGTCGCCGTCGTGCACTGGTTCTTCGGCGTCGAATGGCGCACGCCGATGGTGATCGTGGTGCTGGCCGCCTTTGCCGCCGGCTGTGCGCTTGGCGTGCTGACCATGCTGCCCAGCTGGTGGCGCCACCGGCGCGAGGCACTGCGGCAGCTGCCCCCGACGGCGCCCGCTGCCACAACACCGGCTTCGGTGCCCGCCTCGGAATTCGGCCCCGAACACCCGCCGCGCGTGGGCCTTTGAGGCGGGCATGGAGTTCGACTTCCAGTGGCTGCTGATCGCCCTGCCGGTGGCCTTCGCCCTGGGCTGGATGGCGTCGCGGCTGGACCTGCGGCAGCTCAGGCGCGAGCGCCAGGACTCGCCCCGGGCCTACTTCAAGGGCCTGAACCTGCTGCTCAACGAACAGCCCGACAAGGCCATCGACGCCTTCATCGAGGCGGTGCAGAACGACCCCGACACCACCGAACTGCACTTCGCCCTGGGCAACCTGTTTCGCCGTCGTGGTGAATTCGAGCGCGCGGTGCGCGTGCACCAGCACCTGCTCGGCCGCGCCGACCTGAAGGCCGGCGACCGCGACCGCGCCCAGTTGGCGCTGGCCCAGGACTACATGAAGGCCGGCTTGTTCGACCGCGCCGAAGCAGCCTGGCAGGCGCTGCAAGGCACACCTTTCGATGGCGAGGCGCGGCTGGCGCTGCTGTCGCTGTACGAGCGCTCGCGCGACTGGCGCCGCGCCGCCGAGGTTGCGCGACAGCTCGACCGCGCGGGTGGCGGCTCGTTCGCTTCGCGCATCGCGCACTACGAGTGCGAGATCGCCGAGGAGGCCGACGCAGCGGGCCGTCCCGATGACGCCGGGGCCGCCTTGCAGCGCGCGCGCAAGGCGGCTCCCCAGGCGCCGCGGCCGCTGCTGCTGACCGGCCAGCGACTGCTGCGCGACGGCCAGCCGGCACAGGCGCTGGCGGCCTGGGACACCCTGCGCGAACGCCACCCTGGGGCCTTCCTGCTGGTGGCCGACGACTACGCCGCTGCCGCACAGGCCAGCGGTGCTGCCGATGCCGCGCGAGGCGCGCTGGAGTCGGCCCTGACACAGTTGCCGGCGGTCGAGGTGCTGCGTGCACTCGAACGACTCGACGCTGACGGGCAGCGTGTGGCCCGTCTGCTGGCGCACCTGCAGCAGCACCCCACCTTGTCGGGTGCACAGCTGTTGCTGGACGTGCCAGCCGGGCAGTGGCCCCCTGACGCCTGGGCCGCGCTGCGCCTGGCCGTGGAGCGCGCTGCCAAGCCGCTGCAGCGCTACCGCTGCGCGGCCTGCGGCTTCGAGGCTCAGCACTACTTCTGGCAATGCCCCGGTTGCCTCAGCTGGGACAGCTACCCGACGCAGCGCATCGACGCGCTGTAGCCCGGCCGCCGCGGCACGGACTCTCAGCCGCCGAGCTGCTTTTCCAGCAGCGCCAGCACGGCGGCGCGCGACGGCACCTGCCCCTTGCCGCCGATGCTGGCCACCGGGCCCGGGCCGGTGATGCCGGCCAGTCCCGGGTCGTGGTCGCAGTAGACGCCCAGCGTCGGCAGGCCCAGCGCCGCTGCCAGGTGCGTGAAGCCGGTGTCCAGTCCCACCACGTGCTGCGCGCCGGCCAGCACCGAGGCCATCTCGCCCACCTTCAGGAACGGCGGCACGTCGCCGTCGCAGCTGGCGGCGATGCGTTCGGCCAGGGTCTGCTCCTCGGGCCGTCCCCACAACACGACAGGCATCCAGCCCAGCGCGTGCAGGCGCTGACCCACGGCCACCCAGTGCCGTTCGGGCCAGAGCTTTTCAGGCCGGCTGGCGTTGGGGATCAGCACCGCGTAGGCGCCGCGTGGCGCCCAGCCGCCAGCGGGTGCACGCAGGCCGAAGTCGGGCGCTGCGTCCGGCATCGCGTAGCCCAGGTGCGCGGCGGCCAGACGGCGGCAGCGCTGCACGGCGTGCAGGTCCCGCGGCACCGCCGCGGTGCGCTGGTAGGCCCAGGCCGCCATCGGCTCGCGGATGCTGGCGCGGTCGTAGCCGGCCACCGGCGCGCCGGCCTGGCGCGCCCACAACGCGCTCTTGACGAGGCCCTGCAGATCGAGCACGAGGTCGTAGCGCTGGTCGCGCAGGTCGTCACGCAAGGCGCGCATCGCGCGCCATGTCGCGGCGCTGAACATGCGGCCGCGCCATTTGCGCCAGGCCATCGGCAACACCCGCCGCACGCCGGGGTGGAGCTGCGGAATGGCCGCAAAGGGTGCTTCCACCAGCCAGTCGATGACGGCGCCGGGTTGGTGGCGCTGGATGTCGGCCACCACCGGCGTCGCGTGCACCACGTCGCCCATCGACGAGGTCTTGACGATCAGCAGCCGCACGCCGTTCAGGTTCCCTGGCGCTCTTTGACGAGCACCGGGTTGAAGCGCGGGTCGTTGTACATCTTGAACTGGCGGTAGACCTTGAAGTAGGCGCGGCCCGCGGCGGCGTCGGCGAGCAAGGCGTCGAGGCATTGCGCCAGGTCCTGGCGCTGCTGCTGCAGCCGCTCGAGCCTGACGCGGCTGGCGGCGCGATGGCCTTCGTCGACATCGCCGCGTTCGCTCTGCTGGCGCATGGCGTGGATCTTCAGCGCCATGATCGACAGGCGGTCGATCATGCTGCCGGCGGTCTCGCTGTTCAGTCGCGCCCCCGGCGGCACGCGCGCCAGAGGCGCGTCGCTGCGTGCCGAAGCGGCGTCGACGAGGCCGAGCGCGACGAGCAGCCCTTCGTCGACGCGCTCGGTGGCGTCGTTGCGGGCCTGGTTGTAGCCGTCGATGGCGCGCTTGTTGGCGGCGATCTCGGCGTCGGCCACCGTCGTGCGGCGCGCCAGGTCCTCTTCGGCCCACAGCAGGCAGTTGTAGCGGTGGTTGGCCTGCAGCCAGTGCCACACGTCGCCGGCCATCGCGGGTGCCTGCTGCTTCGGCCAGCCCGGGCGGGCCAGCAGGCGGTCGTGCATGGCGGTGATGTCGGCGGCCGCGGGCAGGCCAGGCTGTACAGGGTTCATCGCTGAGGGGGTGGCAGAATCCGCGCCGATTATCCGCCGTCGATGCCCAGCCCCCCCCGCCCCCTCATCGTGCGCTTGCGCAACTGGGTCGGCGACGTCACGCTGGGCATACCGACGCTGCAACGGCTGGCGGACCACGGCTACGCACTGCAGCTGGTCGGCAAGGGCTGGGCCCGCGACCTGCTGGCCGGCCATGGCTGGCCGGTGCATGTGCTGCCGAAGACGCTGGGCGAACGGGTGCGCCAGTTGCGCGAGCTCAGGCGCACGGCAGGGCCCGAGGACCCGGACTTGCCGCGGCGCTTGAACGCGGTGTGTTTCCCGTATTCGTTTTCCAGCGCGCTCGAATTCCGTCTCGCCGGGCTGCGCGCGCTCGGCCACGCCTACGAGGGGCGCAGCCTGCTGCTGGCGTGCGCGGCGCCGCGGCCACGAGGCGTGCACGAGCTGGAGGTCTATTGGGACCTCGGCAACGTGCTGCTCGGCCAGACGGCAGCGCCGCCGGCGGCCATCGGCCTGCGCGTCTCCGACGTCCACCGCGCGCAGGCCGCGGCGCTGCGCGCCGCCCATGGCATCGAGCCCGGCTGCATCGTCATCTGCCCTTTTGCCGGTGGCACCTGGGCCAAGCAGGACAAGACCTGGCCCGCTTTCACCGACTTCGTGGCGCGTGAGCTGCCGGCCTTCGGCCGCCGCGTCGTGGTCTGCCCCGGACCGGGCGAAGAGGCGATCGCGCGCGAGCAATTCGCCAGCGCGCGGCTGCTGCCGAATGTCGACCTGGGCACCTACGCGGCGTTGCTGCAGGACGCGGCGCTGATGGTCTCCAACGACACCGGACCGGGCCACATCGCCGCGGCCGTGGGCACGCCGCTGATCTCGGTGCTGGGGCCCAGCGACCCGACGCTGTGGCGCGCCTGGGGCCCGAGCGTGCAGGTGCTGCGGGGCGACGGCACCTGGCCAGACAGGCGCGCCGTGGTCGACGCCGTGGCACGCACGCTCGGCCGCGACTGAGCAAGGTGCCGGCTCGGCCCGCCCGCCCCACTGGCTCCCCCGTTTCGGGGCCCCCGCCTTGCCCCGTGCCGGGGGATAGCCCGGCGGCGACGCGGTTCGCAGAATTCCCATCAGCCCGCAACACCAGCCACCACACCAGGCCAGACGGCGGGCCGACACCCTAGCCTCAATCCACTTTACCGGGAGCACCATCATGATCCGCAAGCTCTTCACCGCCCTCATCGCCGCCGTCGCACTGAACGCTTTCGCCGCCGTCGACGCCAACCAGGCCAGCCGTGCCGACCTCGAAACCGTCAAGGGCATCGGCCCCGGCCTGTCGGGCAAGATCGTCCAGGTGCGCCAGGCCGGCGAGTTCAAGAATTGGGGCGACTTCGTCGAACGCGTCGGTGGCGTCGGCCCCGGCAACGCCGCACGCCTGTCGCAGGCCGGGCTGACCGTGGCCGGTGCGGCCTACGAGGCGAGCGCCATGCCGGCTGCACCCGTCAAGACCCGCAAAGCTGAGAAGGCCGAGAAGTCCGGCAAGGCCGACAAGGCAGCCCAGGCCGCCAAGGCCGGCCGTTGACTCGCTACGGCAGGCAGATGTCGGGCTCGGCGGCACTCGCGCGCCGCCGGCCCGGCTGCAGCGCATCCCAGCGGAAGAAGCTCAGCACTTCGTCCTTGCGCGCCTCGGTATCGGCTTCACCCAGGGCCAGCAATTCACGCGTGAACGGCGCCTCGAACAGCAGGTAGCTGGCCAGCGCCGCGCCGCGCGCGTCCGCCCCCTCGCCGCCGACGCCCACACCGCGCAGCAGCGCGCGCACCGGCCGCGGCAAGGCGCCGATGTGGCGTGCGGCGATCTCGTCGATGCGCTGCGAAGGCGAGATCACCAGCGCCTCGATCGGCTTGAGAGGCGTGTCGGTCAGCGCCGAGTCGGGCAGCAGCGCCAGCGTGCGATTGATGCGGCGCAGGCGCTCCACGTCCACCGCCAGCGCGTCGAGGAAGATGCTCGACAGCGCGTGCCCCGCAATCTGCGCCAGATTGGGGTATCCGCCGGGCTGCACCGCCCGGCCCGCGGTCTCGTGCATGCGCCCGGCGCCGATGATCAGCAGGCGCTGCGCACCCAGGTGGATGGCCGGCGACAGCGGTGCGGTCTGGCGCATCGAACCGTCGCCGAACCAGCCGGGCAGACCTGCTTCGGCGAGCGTCGTGGCCGGAAACACGAAGGGGATCGCCGACGAGGCCAGCAGGTGCGCGTGGTGCAGCCGCATCGGCGCGGCCACGCGCTGCGAGCGCTCCCAGGGTTCGATGGTCTGCGCCGAGTCGTAGAAGGTGTAGTGCTCGCCGCTGGTGTAGCTGGACGCGGTGACGGCCAGCGCGTGCAGTTGGCGCTGCTCGAACATCATCGGCAGCCGCTCCAGCGGCACCAGGCGTTGCAGCAGTCCAGCCAGGGGCGAGTTGTCGAGCAGCGAGCGCGGTCGGGCACGGCGCCAGCGCGCGATGACCCAGCCCACCGACAGCATGGTCAGCCACTGTGCGCCACTGCGGATGACGCCCAGCGAATCGGCGCGGTAGACCTGCTCGGCCGAGAAGTTCTGCCACACCTTGGACACCAATTCGACGGCGGAGTCGAAACGGTCGGCGTTGCAGGCCAGCGCCGCGGCGTTGATGGCGCCGGCCGAAGTGCCGCAGATGACGCCGAAAGGCGTACGCAGTCGTGCCAGGGGCCCCAGCGTCTGGCGACGCATGCGCGCCAGGGCGCGCAGCACGCCCACCTGGTAGGCCGCACGCGCACCGCCGCCGCTGAGCACGAGGGCGGTGAGCGGCGTTTCGTACATGCCGCGACTGTACCGCCGGCCAGGCGGCGACGAAGCCGGTTCTAGGAGCCTGTCGGGCTTTGGGTCGGGCCCGCGCCGGGATGAGTTGCGGCGCCAGTCTAGGCGCCGGCGAGGCGTGTGGCAGGGCCACACAACGAGTCGGCAACGACGAATGGCGCCGCAAATCACCCCGGCCCTTCGGG
>JAUXVE010000101.1 GCA_030680415.1 Rubrivivax sp. | reverse complement strand
TCGATGCCGCGGCGCGAACGCTGCAGTCGCTGGGCGAGCGTGCCGTGCTGCTGCTGGGCGCCGCCGGCGCGCGCGACGAGCACTCGCAGCGGCTGGCCGCGGCCATCGCGGCGCGCACCGGCTGCCGCGTGCTGGCCGAGTTCTACAACGCCCGCATGCCCGGCGGGCGCGGCCGGCCGCGCATCGATCGGCTGCCGTATGGGGTCGACGCGGCGGTGGCGAAGCTGGCCGGCGCGCAGGCGCTGGTGCTGGCCGGCAGCGTCGAGCCGATCGGCTTCTTCGCCTACCCCGGCAAGGCCACGCAGCTGAAACCGCCCGGTGCCGCGCTGCTGACGCTGGCCGAGCCGCGGCAGGACGTGCCGGGCGCGCTGCAGGCACTGGCCGGGGCGCTGGGCGTGCGCGTCGAACGCGAGCTGATGCTGGCGACGCTGCCCGAGCCCGCCGTGCCCGCCGGCGCGTTGACGCCGGAGTCGGTGGCGGCGGCCATCGCCGCCACGCTCCCCGAGCAGGCCATCGTCATCGACGAGGCAGTCACCACCGGCCGCGGCTTCGGCCCCCAGATGGCGGCGGCGGCGCCGCACGACTGGCTGCAGGGCATGGGCGGTGCCATCGGCTTCGGGTTGCCGTGCGCGGTCGGCGCCGCCATCGGCGCCCCCGGCCGGCCGGTGCTGGCGCTGGAAGGCGACGGCAGCGCGATGTACACGCTGCAGGCGCTGTGGACGATGGCGCGCGAATCGCTGCCGGTGGTGGCGGTGGTGTTCGCCAACCGCGCCTACCGCATCCTGCAGGGCGAACTGAAGGGGGTGGGGGCGCAGATCAGCGGCCAGCGGGCCACCGACATGTTGACGCTGGACCGGCCCTCGCTCGACTGGGTGGCGCTGGCGCGCGGCCACGGCGTGCCCGGCGCCCGCGTCGACGATGCCGGCGCGCTGGCGCAGGCGCTGCAGCGCGGCTTCGCCAGCCGGGCGCCCTATCTGATCGAAGTCCTGCTGTGAGGCCGCGCGCGACGGCGAAGTCGTGCCCTGCGTGTGGTCTTGCAGCGCCTGTCGCCCGACGATGCCCGCCATCGGCCTGAGTCTCGTGGTCGCGCGGGACGTGCAGGAAGTCACGGGCGGCGATCGCCACCCGCATTCACGTTGAGGACGGTCTCGAAGCGGCACGGAGTCTCTGCGTGGCGGAGCGGTATCGAAGTGAGCGCCCGGGCAGGCCGCAGCGGTTTTCGCGCGGCGCCGACGCGAATGCCGAATCGTGCCCGGTCCGGCCCCGGATGCGGCCAGGGTCGCTCAAGATCCCGACCGGCCTGCCGAAAGCCAGGCATGACACCGGAAAAGCCGTGCGACAGGATCGTGGCTGCCATCGCCTCGCAGGCACGCCGACGCCGGCGCGCGCGCGGCTTGACGATCGTGGAGTTGATGCTGGCCGTGATGATCGCCAGCATCGTGCTGGCGATCGGCGCCACGGGCTGGAACTACTACCGTGAAAAGATCAAGATCAGCACCGCGATCCAGGACATTGCGGCGATCTCCGTGGGCGTCCAGATGATGTGCGAAGACGACCGCGCCTGCCCGGCCGCCTTGCCGGCGTCGTTGGCCAAGCTCGACCCCTGGGGCAAACCGTACAAGTACCTGGCGCTCGGTGGCGCGGGGGCCATTGGAGCCGCACGCAAGGACCGTTCGCTGGTCCCGATCAACAGCGACTTCGACCTCTACAGCATGGGACCGGACGGCACGAGTTCGGCGCCGCTGACCGCCCAGGCCAGCCACGACGACATCATCCGTGCCAACGACGGCAAGTTCATCGGCGTGGCGGCCAACTACTGAGAGCCGGGCCCGATGAAGCTCGAGGGCGTGTTCCTGGACAGCCGGCTGGGGCGCCGCATCTTCATCCTGTTCATCCTGGCGGCGACGGTGCCGATCGCGCTGCTGGGCGCACTGACCTACGGCGGCTGGACGTCCCACACCGCGGCGCAGGACAAGGAGCGCTTGACCAAGGCCACCCGGTATGTCGCGCTGACGGTGCTGGATCGCCTGCTGGTGGCCAGATTGGCGCTGCAGTTCGCCGTGCCCGACGCCAGCGGCCGCGCCCTGGACCCACGCCTGCGCGGGATGTTTCTCTCGGTCGCGGGCGAGGACGGCCCGGCCCTGCCCGGCGGCATCGCGCAGCCTCCCGCGGACCCGGCACGGCAGGCTGAGCCACCGGCAGCGGACCGCGGCCTGTTCTGGATGCACCCCGCCGGCGAGGGCTCGGCACCGAGCGTGATGCTGCGCGTTCGCGACGCGGCGACCGGCCGGACAACGATCGGCGAAGTCGACCCCCGCTATCTGTGGTCCGAAACCGCTGACGACGCGGGCGGCGAGCAGGTCTGCGTCTTCACCGCGACCGGCGCGCGGATCTACTGTTCCTCCGCCGCCGGCACGGTTTCAGAAGGTGCAGAAGGCAACCCACCCGCCGCCACGGTGAGCGCTTCCTGGGACCTTTTTCTCAGGCACGAGTTCGGCGTCGACGACTGGCGCTTCACGCTGCAGCGCCCGGTCGACTCGGCACCCCGGGCCGGTTTCTCGTTGCTGAACGTCGCCTGGCAGGTGGTCCTGGGCTCGATCCTGCTGGTGATGGTGCTGAGCCTGGTGCTGGTGCGGCGGACCACGGTGCCGCTGCACAAGCTGACGGCCGGCACGCGGCGCCTGGCCGGCGGCGACTACGGCGTGCGGGTCGACGTGCACACGGCCGACGAGTTCGGTGAACTCGGTGCGGCGTTCAACGACATGGCCGGCCGCATCGGGCAGCAGGTGCACCAGCTCGAAGTGCTGTCGTCGATCGACCGCGCGATCCTCGATGCCAGCGACGCGGCACGACTGGTGCCGCGCGCCCTGGCCCGCCTGGCCGATCTGTCGCCCGGCACACCCGTGGGCATCGCGCTCATCGACCCGGCGCTGCCGGCGCACCTGGACTGCACCTTGCAGGACGCTGCGGGCGACGCCTGCGAGCGCCGGCTGGGCATGAATCCCGAACTGCAGATGGCGATGCTGGAGCAGAGCAGCGCCTGGCGCCGCAGCGCCGACACGCCCGCGCTGGCGCCGCTGCTGGCAGCGCTGGGCTGGCCGCAGGGGGAGGTCTACGTGGCGCCGGCGCGCTGGCGCGACCAGACGCTGGGCGTGCTGCTGGTCGGCGGCGGCATGACCCCGGCATTCGACGCTGCGTGGGAACGCCAGCTGGGCGAGCTGCGCGACCGCATCGCCGTCGCGCTGGCCTCCGCGGACCGCGAGCGGCAACTGCTGCACCGCGCCACGCACGACAGCCTGACCGGCTTGCTGAACCGCGCCGGCTTGCAGGACGCGCTGGAGCAGGCGGTGCGCGTGCAGTTGCCGTTCGCCGTGATGTTGATCGATCTCGACCGCTTCAAGGAGATCAACGACACGATGGGCCACGAGGCCGGCGACGAACTGCTCTGCGTCATGGCGCAAACGATCGCCAGGAGCCTGCCGCCGGGGGCCATCCTTGCGCGCCTGGGCGGCGACGAATTCGTCGCGCTCGTTCCCGAATCGGCGAGCGGGCCGTGCGATGAGGTGGCCGACGAACTGGTCGCCCACGTCGGGCGCCCTGTGATGCTGCGCGGCACGCAGGTCACCGCCGGCGCCAGCCTGGGTGTGGCGAGGTATCCCGCCGATGGCCAGACGGGCGCCGACCTGCTGCGCCACGCCGACCTGGCGATGTACGCCGCCAAGGCGCGCGGCGGCGCCCAGGTGGCGCGATTCGAGGCGGCGTTGGACAGTGCGGCGCTCGAACACGCCGTGTTGTCGCGCGACCTGGCGCGGGCCGTCGACGCCGGCGAACTGCGGTTGCACTACCAGCCGCGCGTCGATGCGCAGACCGGCATCGCGCAATCGGTCGAAGCGCTGGTGCGCTGGCAGCACCCGACACGCGGCTTGATGATGCCCGGGGCCTTCATCGATCTGGCGGAAGCCACCGGTCTCATCGGCGACATCGGGCACTGGGTGCTGCACGAGGCTTGCCGGCAGATGGCGCAGTGGCGGCGCGAGCACGTGGCGATCACGAAGGTGGCGGTGAACCTGTCGGTGCACCAGCTGCGCTCGCCAGCCATCGTCGACGATGTCTTCCGCGCGCTGCGCAGCCACGGGCTGGTGCCCGCCGACCTGGAGCTCGAGGTCACCGAAAGCGTGTTGATCGGCGACGTCATGGCCACGTCGAGGCTGCTGGCGCAGCTGCGCAACGCCGGCATCCGCATCGCGATCGACGACTTCGGCACCGGTTACTCGTCGATGGCCTATCTCAGGTACCTGCCGGTGGACGTGCTCAAGATCGACCGCGCCTTCGTCAAGGACATCGGCAGCGATGCCTCGGCCGACATCGTCGTGCGCGCCATCGTCGGCCTGGCCGGATCGCTGGGCCTGAGCACGGTGGCCGAAGGCGTGGAGACCGCGGCGCAGGCCCAGCTGCTCAAGGAGATGGGTTGCGGCGAGCTGCAGGGCTACCACTACGCGCGGCCGCTGCCGCCGCAGGAGGTGCCGCGCGCGGCCTGCGTCTGTTCGACGGTGGTTTCGGATGCGGCGGGTCGCGACGTCGCGCAGGAAGCCCGGGGCACGCCTGCTGCCGTCGCGTCCCAGTCGCGGACGCTGGCCCTTCCAAGCCTGGTCTCCTGAACGCTCTGCAGCGCCCGCGTGGTCGATCGCGGGCCGCCCGGCGGCGTTCCCGGATTCGAACTCGGGCGAGGGATCGCGAACCCGTCTCAGCCGATCTCCACCACCACCGGCGCGTGGTCGCTGGGCCGTTCGTTGCGGCGTGGCGCCTTGTCGATGGTGCAGGCCTGCACGCGCGGCTGCAGCGCGGGGCTGACGAGGATGTGGTCGATGCGCAGGCCCTGGTTCTTGCGAAAGGCCAGGTTGCGGTAGTCCCACCACGACCACGACTTGGGCGGCTGGTCGAAGAGCCTGAAGGCGTCCACCAGTCCCAGCTCGAGCAGGGCGCGGAAGTGTGCGCGCTCCTGCGGCGTGCAGTGGATCTGGCCGGCCCAGGCCACCGGGTCGTGGACGTCGCGGTCTTCGGGCGCGATGTTGAAGTCACCCATCAGCACCAGCTGCGGGTGGCGGGCCAGTTCGTCGCGCAGCCAGTCGCGCAGCGCGTCCAGCCAGCGCATCTTGTAGGCGAACTTGTCGCTGTCGGGCGCCTGGCCGTTGGGCGCGTAGGCACCGACGATGCGCACGCCGTCCACCGTGCCGGTGATGACACGCGCCTGTTCGTCGTCGAAGCCGGGGATGTTCAGCACGATGTCGGTGGCGGCAGCGCGCGACAGCAAGGCCACGCCGTTGTATGTCTTCTGCCCGAAGCGCTGCACGCACCAGCCCGCGGCCTCGAGCTCGGCGGCAGGGAACCTGTCGTCGGTGAGCTTGGTTTCCTGTAGCACGATCGCGTCCACCGGGTGGGCATCGAGCCACTCCAGCAGCTGCGGCAATCGCACGGCGAGCGAATTGACGTTCCAGGTCGCGAGTTTCAAGATAGTCCTAAGTTACGGTTTTTATTGCATTTTTTATCTGTTGCCTTGAACGGTACCCCCACGCATACCCCCAGAATTTTCCGCTGCGAACCCGGCCGATGCCGATGGACCACTACCTGTTGCCGCCATCCTACAAGGGGCCATCGGCCTGCGCTTTCGGATCTCAGGGCAGGGCGTCATGCCGATCCCCGCACGGCGGCGTTCACCTTGTCGGCGAGAGCCTGGCAACGCTGCAACAAGGCGGCGAAAGGCTCGGCGCCGTCCAGCAGCAGGCCGTCTTCGACCATGCACTGGTAGTCCTCGGCCAGCGTCTGCCGTGCGTTGCCGCTGGGTGCCAGGGCGAGCGCGCCAGTGACCGCTGCGCCGTAGTCGATGGGCGCGCCGTCCGGCGTCGACTCGGCGAAGAAGATGCTCTTGTGCGCCGCCACGGCCAGGGCCAGCGCGCGGTCTGCGGCTGCGCTGTCGACGAAGCCGGCGGCATCGCGGCGCGTCACGTCGTGCCAGTGGCGCGCGAAGCGCGCGCCGCCGCGGAAGTTGCCTTGAGCGCAGAAGACATGGATGGCCGTGGCCTTCTCCCAGAACGTTCGCTCGGGGCGCATGACCTGAGGCGTGGCCTCGGGAAAGCTAACGTCCGGCAGGTGCTGCGCCGCGTCGCATACGACCGGTCTCGGCTCGTTGGGCTCGCCGGTTGACCTCGCGCCGAACTCCAGCAGGACCGAGGGCAAGACATAGCCCGTACCCTGGCCCAGGGCCTCGTAGTCGATGAAGACCTGTTCGCCTTCCGCGCGCACCCTCGCAGGCAACCCTTGCTCTGCAAGTGCTGCGGCCACTTCAGGCGCCAGTCTTCCGCTGGCAAGGTCGGCCAGCCGCTGCCGGATGGTCTTGCTCCACTTCTTCTCCTGGCTGCGCGACGTGGGCCAGGGTGACTGCGCCTTGCCGATGAGATCCGGCGCGATGGCGCGGATGTCGTACGTGGGGTCCACGTCCTCCGAGAAGCGCCTGATCACGCCATAGGCCTTGGAGAGCGACGTTCCGCCCTTGAAGACCAGGTCTTGCGCGTGCGGCCCGGCAAAGAGTTGCCGCAGGGCCCAGACGACCCACACGTCCTTCTCGAGCAGGTGCAGAGGGCGTCCCGACCGTTCTGCCGCCGCGAGCAGCGCTTCCCGCTGATCCTCGCGCGACTGTGCAAAGAACTCAGGCACGTGTCACGAGGGTGCTGACCTGGCTGGCGAGCCAGGTGGGCAGACGCGCACGCGCGTTCGCGACAGCCTGCAGTTCCGACGCCGGCAGCTTTCGCTTGAGTTCGCCGAGTGCAGCCTCGGAGCCCGAGGGCCCCACCCAGGCCAGTGAACGGATGACTTCGCCAGCGGCTTGGCCAGGGTAGAGCAACTGCCACGGCGGGGCATGGCGCAACTCGACCGTTTGCGAGCCGAGCTTGAGCTTACGGCTGCGACCCGAGGTCAGGAAGACCTGGCGCACCGGCACCTGTGTCGTCAAACCCAGCGCATTGGCTGCCGCGGCGCCGCTGCCGACAACGGTTTCGCCGCGCTGGCTGGCCCATTCCTGGAGCACCTTGGCGACCTCCGGTGCCCGCGCTCCGAACTTGCCCTTCACTGGGAGAACGTAGACGCCACGTCCGGCGCGCAGCAACTCGCCGCTGCGGGCCAGGCGCGACAGCGCTTGATCCACTGCGGCCCGGCTGCCGAGATGCAGCAGGGCCTTGGCGGACAGGCTGGCGCCCTCCGGCAGCGCGGCGGCATGCATCAGGATTTGCTGGGCGAGCTTGGACACGGTGAATCCTTTGGCGTCAGAAGTATGATGCAGTTTCTGACAACTCGCAAGTGAGAGTCTTGGGATCGAGCTGCGCATTCATGGCCGGGCTCCAGCATTGTTTGGGCCACAAGCCTAGCCTGGATTTCCACGCACCGAGTTCTCCCTAAGCACGCTTTGCACTGAGCTCCGCGTGGTCGGTTGGCAGCGCTGCGCGTTTGCGCCGTCTCGCCTCTGTCCTGGTGGCGCTCGCCGCCTTGAATGGCTGCTCGCCGT
>JAUXVE010000141.1 GCA_030680415.1 Rubrivivax sp. | reverse complement strand
CGTCGAGCGTGAAGCGCGCCGGCGCCGCCGGCGGCTTCGGCAGCAGGGTGCCGGCACAGCCCGCGAGGATCACCGGCCCGGCCAGCACCAGCAGGCACGCTGCGGCAAGGCGCCGCGCCGGCGCGTGCGCGGCTGGCTCGGCGGTGCGGTGACCGGAGGGCCGACCCTGGCGGAAGTTCCTTGAATGACTCGTCATGGCCTAACGCTTTCTCCCGGGCCGGGGCGCGGCGCGGGCTTGCCGACCAGCAGGCTGCTCGGGCTGAGGGCGGTCTGTTCGCTCAAGCGGCGCAGCGACGTCGACAGCTGGTTCAGTTCCGCCATCAGGCGCGTCAGCTCGGGCAGCGTCTCGCCACCCAGCTGTTGCACTCCGCTGGCGGCGGCATCGGCGGCATGGCCGGCGCGTGCGCTGGCCGTGTTGGCCACGTCGGCCATGCGCTCGACCGCCAGCGCGCTGGCGGCGATGCGGTCCAGCGTCGGCGCCAGCTGCTCGCCGGCCCGCGCGGCCAGCCGCGCGCTGCGCGCGGCGTCGGCGATGCCGCTGCTGATGTTGCGCTGCTGCGAAGCCAGGGCATGGGCCAGCGCCGCAGTGTCGGCCAAGGTGGACTTCAGCGCGGCGCGATTGTCGGCGTCGAAGACCGCGTTGAGGGTGTTCGACACGCGGTCCACGTTGCCCAGCACGTTGGTGAGCACGTTCTCCAGTCGCGCGCCCAGCGACATCTTGAACGGGATCGTCGGCGCCACGCCGTCGGCACCGGCCACCAGCGGCGGCGAGTCCGCGCTGCCGCCACTGAGTTCGATGTACGCGATGCCGGTCAGGCCCTGCGTCTTCAGCACGGCCAGGCTGTCCTGCTTGATGGGGGTGCCGCGCTCGATGAGGAAGCGCAGGCGCACCTGTTGCGAGTTCCGCGGGTCGATCTCGATGCGGCTGACCTTGCCCACGTCGACGCCCAGGTACTTGACCGGCGCGTCGACGTTCAGCCCGGCCACCGACTCACGGATCACGGCCTGGTAACGGTCCATCTCCTGCTGGCCGCCCATGCCGGCGGCCAGCCACAGCACGCCGGCCACGAGGGCCGCACCGAGCGCCAGCACGAAGGTGCCGACGAGCGCATAGTTGACCTTGTCTTCCATGTCGATGCTCGCGCCTAGGCCCTGGCCGCGGCGGTGCCGCGCCGGTCGGTGAAATAAGCGCTGACGATGGGGTGGTCGTTGCGCGACAGCTCGCCCATCGTGCCCAGGGCCAGCACGCGGCCTTCGCCCAGGACCGCCACGCGGTCGCTGACCTGCCACAGCAGGTCGAGGTCGTGGCTCACGATGACGATCGTCGGCCCGAAGAGCGCCCGGGTGCGCAGGATCAGCTCGTTGACACCGGCCGCGCTCGCCGGATCCAGGCCCGAGGTCGGTTCGTCCAGGAACAGCAGTTCCGGGTCCAGCGCGATGGCCCGCGCCAGCGCCGCACGCTTGAGCATGCCGCCACTCAGTTCGCCCGGCATCTTGAGGCCGGCATCGGGCGGCAGGCCGGTGAGCGCGAGTTTCCATTCGGCGATCTCGTCGATCAGCGCGTCGTCGAGCTCGCTGTGCTCGCGCAAGGGCAGGCCGACGTTCTGGCGCACGGTGAGCGAGCTGAAGAGCCCGCCGCGCTGGAACATCACGCCCCAGCGCTGGCGCAGCGCCAGGGCCTGCGCGGCGTCCAGCATCGCGACGTCGTCGCCGAAGAGCCGGATGCGGCCCGCGCTGGGGCGCTGCAGCAGGATCATCTCGCGCAGCAACACCGACTTGCCCGACCCGCTGCCGCCGGCCAGCCCGAGGACTTCGCCACGCCGTACGTCCAGGTCGAGCCCGTCGTGCACGGTGTGGCTGCCGAAGCGCGTGCAGATCTGCTGCAACTCGACGATGTGCCCGGTGTCGCTGTTCATTTCACAGGCCCAGCACGTTGAAGGCCACCGAGAACAGCGCGTCGGCAACGATGACGAGGAAGATCGACTGCACCACGCTCAGCGTGGTTTGGCGGCCCACGCTGTCGGCACTGCCGCCGGTGCGCAGGCCCTGGAAGCAGCCCACCAGCACGATGATGAAGGCGAACACCAGCGACTTGCCGACACCGACGAGCAGGGCCGAGCCCTGCATGACGCGGCCGAAACGGTCGACGAACTCGCCGAAGCCGATGCCCAGCTGTGAGCGCGCCATCACCATGCCGCCGAACACCCCGGTCAGGTCGGCGAAGACCGTCAGCAGCGGCAGGGCCACGGCCAGCGCGACGATCTTCGGCAGCACCAGCCGCTGCAGCGGGTCGACGCCGATCGTGCGCATGGCATCGATCTCCTCGTTCACGACCATGGTGCCGATCTGCGCCGCATACGCCGATCCCGAGCGCCCGGCGACGATGATGGCGCCGATCAGCGGCGCGAACTCGCGCAGCATGGCGTAGCCGACCAGCTCGACGACGAAGACGTTGGCGCCGTAGTGCCTGAGCTGGTCGGCGCCCTGGTAGGCGACGACGACGCCGAGCAGGAACGAGGTCAGGCCGACGATCGGCAGGGCCTCGAAGCCGCCGATCTCGATCTCGCGCAGCACGGCGCGCCAGCGCAGGCCTCGCGGGTGCCGCAGTGCCGCGGCGGTTGCCACCGAGACCTGGCCGACGAAGACCACGAAGGCCAGCGCCTGCTGCCCACCGGCCACGGCCTGGCGTCCCGTGCGCTGCAGCAGGCCGCGCTGCGGTGCCTGCGGCAGCGCGTGGGCAGAACCGGCCTGCACCTCGTGCATCAAGCCCTGCGCGCGCGCAGGCCAGCCGCGCAAGGTGGCCGCTGCCGCGCGCGCACCCAGCCAGCGCTGCAGCACCCAGGCGCCGGCACTGTCGATGGCAATCAACTGCGACCCGTCCAGCACGGTGGCCGTGGGTTCGGCGGCCGGTGTGGCAGCCTCCGCGGCCCCCTTCGTGGGCGCTCCTTCAGCCATCGTGGCCAGACCGTGCACTGTCCATGCGCCGCCCAGCGCCCAGACACCGGGTTGTGCCGGCGTCAGGGTGGCCGGGGGTGTTGGGCCGATGCTGTCGGGACGGGCGGGCGTATCCATTCGATGCTCAGGATGCACCCCGGCCGTGACGCCGTCTGTCCGCTATCGCACTTTCGCTGCATCTACGTGCTACGGCGCACAGACCGGCTGTCGGCGCCGGGGTTACAAGGCAGGAAAGCAGGATCCATGAACCGACGATGAAGCGCCCGACCCTGAAATGGCTGGCCGCCACCTTGCTGGCCGTGCTGGCGCTGCCGTTGCTGGCCGCGCTGTGGATCAGCGTGTTCGGCTGGAACTGGGCGCGCGGCCCGCTGCAGGACCTGACATCGGAGAAGACGGGGCGTGAACTGCGCATCGCCGGCGACCTGGACGTGAGCTTCGCCTGGCCCGTGTCCCGGGTGCGCGCGCAGGCGGTGACCTTCGCCAACCCCGCCTGGGCGACGGCGACGCAGATGGTGGACACCGAGGTCGCTGAAATCGACGTCGACCTGCGTCAGTTGCTGCGCGGTCGGCTGGCGTTCCCGGAAGTCCGGTTCACCCGACCGCGGGTGTTCCTGGAGCAGGCCAGCGGTGGCCGCAAGACCTGGCTGCTGGACCGCGAGCAGACCGACGAGAGCAAGCCGCTGCCCATCGGCCACGTGCTGCTCGACCGCGGCGAGGTCACGTACATCGACGCGTCGCGCCACACCGCCATCCACGCCGAACTCTCCACCCTGGACGCGCCCGCGGCGGGAGCGGATCCCGGCTCGGCAGCGCGCACCCTGGTCTTCAAGGCGACCGGCCAGCTCCAGGGCGAAGCCCTGGCTGCCCACGGCAGCGGCGGCGCCGTGCTGGCCTGGCTGGACGAATCCCGGCCCTACCCGCTGCAGGTGAAGGCCACACTCGGCCGCACCCAGGCTCAGGCCGAAGGCAGCGTGACGAGCCTGCTCGAGTTCACGGCGGTGGACCTGCAACTGGCTCTGAAGGGCGACAGCCTGGACTCCTTGTTTCCCGTCATCGGCCTGGTCCTGCCGCCCACGCCGGCCTACCGCACCGAGGGCCGCCTGGTGCGCAGCGGCGCGCTGTGGCGTTACGAGAAGTTTGCCGGTCGCGTCGGCAGGAGCGACCTCGCCGGCACGCTGCAGGTCGACACCAGCGGCACACGCCCGCTGCTCAGCGGCGCGGTGGCGTCGCGCCGACTGGACCTGGCCGACCTGGGGCCCGCCGTCGGCGCGCGCCCGTCGCCCCCTGCCGGCGCCGCGGCCAAAGGCCAGGGCAACGCGGCCAGGCCGGTGCGCGTGCTGCCCGATCTGCCCTTCGACACCGCACGCTGGGCCCGCCTGGACGCCGACGTCGAGCTGAGCGCGGCGACGCTGCTGCGAGACGAGGCGCTGCCGCTGGAGGACTTGAAGCTGCGCCTGCTGCTGCAGGACCGACGACTGACGCTCGACCCGCTCGAGTTCGGGCTGGCCGGCGGGAAGATGAAGGGCCAGGTGACGCTGGACAGCCGCGCCGAGCCGCTGCGCGGCACCGCCAAGGTGCAGTTGCGGGGTGTCAAGCTGGGCCGGCTGCTGCCGACGGTGGACCTCGGCAAGGCCAGCATCGGCCAGCTCAACGGTGACATCGAACTCAGCGGCCACGGCGCGTCGGTGGGACGCATGCTGGCCACCGCCGACGGCCGCCTGAGCCTGGTGGCCGAAAACGGCGCGATCAGCCGCTTGCTGATGGAGCAGGTGGGACTGCACCTGCTGGAGATCCTGCAGTTGAAGCTGACCGGTGACGAGACGGTGCGGCTGCATTGTGCGGTGGCCGACTTCGACGTCGCCGGCGGCGTCATGGAGGCCCGGGCGCTGGTGCTGGACACCGCCGTCAACACCGTGATCGGCAGCGGCCGCATCGACCTCAGGCAGGAAGCCTTCGACCTCACCGTCGAGTCGCACACCAAGGTTACCAGCCTGGTCGCGTTGCGCAGCCCGATCCATGTCAAGGGCAGCTTCGACAAGCCGGTGGTCGAACTCGATACGGGCCGCATCGCGGCTCGCGGCGCCGGTGCGCTGTTGCTGGGCCTGCTGAACCCGTTGCTGGCTCTGGTGCCGCTGTTCGAGTCCGGGCCCGGCGCCGACAGCGATTGCGCCAAGCTCGTGCGCAACGCGCGTGCCGCGGGCCCCAAGGCCAGGCCCTGAGCGCAGCTCGATCGGCGGTTGAGCGTCACCGATGGGCGGGCGCTGAACCCCGCCGCTTGAGCCCGGCAACGCTGCCGCACAATGCGGCCGTGCCGACCTCGCGACGCCGTCGATTCGCCCTGCGCCTGCTTGCCGCCGCGCTGTGCGCAGGGCTGGCGGGCTCGCTCCAGGCGCGGCCGGTGCCGACGGTGGCCGCAGCGTCGGACCTCAAGTTCGCGCTCGAGGAAGTGGCGGCGCTGTTCGCGCGCGACACCGGGCACACCTTGCGCCTGGTGTTCGGCTCCTCGGGCAACTTCTATTCGCAGATTCTGCAGGGCGCGCCCTTCCACCTCTACCTGTCGGCCGACGAGGAATTCGTGTTCCGCCTCGCCGACGCTGGCAAGGCGGTGGACCGCGGCCGCCTCTATGCGCGCGGGCGCATCGGCATCATGGTTGCGCACGGCTCGCCGCTGCGGGCGGACGGCCAGTTAAAGGATCTCGCAGCGGCGTTGCAGGACGGGCGGCTGCGCAAGTTCGCCATCGCCAACCCCGAGCACGCGCCCTATGGCAAGCGGGCGGAAGAGGCGCTGCGCCACGCCGGGCTGTGGGACGCGATACGGCCCCGGCTGGTGCTGGGCGAGAACATCTCGCAGGCGGCGCAGTTCGCCACCTCGGGGTCGGCGCAGGGTGGCGTCATCGCCTTGTCGCTGGCGCTGGCACCGTCGGTGGCGCAGCTGGGGACTTTCGATCTCATTCCCGAGGCCTGGCACCAGCCGCTGCGCCAGCGCATGGTGCTGCTGCCCGGCGCACCGCCGCCGGTGCGCATGTTCTACGACTACCTGTCGACGCCGGCGGCGCAGGCGATCATGGTGCGCTACGGCTTCGCCATGCCGCGGGACTGAGGCGCCGGCACGCGGCATGGACTGGCAGGCGCTCATCCTGTCGCTGCAACTGGCGGGCGTGACGCTCGCGGTGCTGCTGCCGCTGGGCCTGTGGCTCGGCCGCTGGCTGGCCTACACGTCCTTCGCCGGCAAGGCGCTGGTCGAAGCACTGGTGGTGCTGCCGCTGGTGCTGCCGCCCACCGTGCTGGGCTACTACCTGCTGGTCTCGCTGGGCGGCGCGTCGCCGCTGGGCCGCTGGGCCGCCGAGACGCTGGACCTGCGGCTGACCTTCAATTTCACCGGCCTCGTCGTCGCCTCGGTGATCTTCAACGTGCCCTTCATCGTGCAGCCGGTGCAGCGCGCCTTCGAGGCCATCCCGCGCCACCTCGGCGAGGCGGCGGCCGTCAGCGGCCTGGGCTTCTGGCAGACCTGGCGGCGCGTCGAGCTGCCGCTGGCCTGGCCCGGCGTGCTGTCGGCGATGGTGCTGACATTCGTGCACACGATGGGCGAATTCGGCGTCGTGCTGATGGTCGGCGGCAGCATCCCCGGCGAGACCAAGACCATCGCGATCTCGATCTACGACCGCGTGCAGGCCTTCGACCTGCACTCGGCCGACCGCATGGCGCTGCTGCTGCTGCTGCTGTCGCTGGGCGCGGTGACGATGTCGTTCTTCGCCTCGGCGCGCCTGGCGGTGCGCCGATGACGCTGCTGCTGGAGGTCGAGCAGGCACACCCGCTGCCGCTGCACGGCACCTTCCGCTGCGAAGCCGGCGAGTTGCTGGCGCTGGTCGGACCGTCGGGGGCCGGCAAGACCTCGATGCTGCGTGTGCTGGCCGGGCTGATGCGGCCGCAGCGCGGCCGGGTGCAGGTCGCCGACGAGGTCTGGTGCGACACCGCGCAGGGCATCTTCCTGCCGCCGCAACGGCGCCATGTCGGCCTCGTGTTCCAGCACTACGCGCTGATGCCGCACCTGTCGGCGCTGGAAAACGTCGCGCTGCCGCTGCTGCACCTGCCGCCCCCCGAGCGCCGGCGCCAGGCGCGGCAGTGGCTGGCGCACGTGCGGCTGTCCGAGGCGCAGCAGGACCGCCTGCCCGCCGGCTTGTCGGGCGGCGAACAGCAGCGCGTGGCAGTGGCGCGGGCGCTGGCGCGCGCGCCGCGCGTGCTGCTGCTCGACGAGCCCTTCTCGGCCGTCGACCAGATGAACCGCGAGGGTCTGTACCAGTTGCTGGCCGACCTGCGGCGCGACATGGCGATCCCGATCGTGCTCGTCACGCACGACCTGCACGAAGCCGCCATGCTGGCCGACCGCCTGGTGGTGATGGACGCCGGCCAGGTGCTGCAGCAGGGGCCGCCGGCAGCCATCCACCGCGCGCCGCGCAATGCCCGCGTGGCCGACCTGCTGGGCATCCAGAACCGCTTCGAGGGCCGCTGGGTCGGCCCGTCCGGGCAGCACGGCTGGGGTCTGCTGCAGTGGTCGGCCGAAGCGGCAGGTGGTATCGACGTCGCCCGCTTGCCGCTGCTGACGGTGCGCGACAAAGGCCGCATCGACGCCGGCCAG
Source organism: Rubrivivax sp. (assembly GCA_030680415.1). Taxonomy (GTDB): domain Bacteria; phylum Pseudomonadota; class Gammaproteobacteria; order Burkholderiales; family Burkholderiaceae_C; genus Rubrivivax. The sequence goes on along the minus strand of JAUXVE010000141.1, from coordinate 23,597 downwards.
GCCGTGCACTGGGTGCTGACCGGCGACGCCATCACGCTGCTGGAACGGCCGCCGCAGGCCGCGGGCGAGTTCAGCGCCATGGTGTCCGAGGCGCGGGCGCTGGGCGAGATCACGCTGCTGGCGCTGGCCCTGGACGCCGTGCCCGGCGCGACCCTGCGCCTGACGCTGTCGGGCCCGCAGCGGCTGCGCATCGAGGTCGGCGCCAAGGTCACGGCTTGCGTGGACCTCGGGCAGGTGCACGTGATGCCGGTGCGCGGACGCTGAGCGCCCGGATCACCGCGGACGGCGCCAGTGCCGCCGGCCGCCGGGGCTTCACACGACGTTCAGCTCGCGCAGCGGCCGGTTCTCCAGCACCCGCGCCCAGCCCAGCGCCGCCAGGTCCAGGCTGCGAAAACCGCCGCGCGTCACCAGTTCGGCCAGCGCCCGTCCCACCGCCGGCGACTGCTGCAGGCCATGGCCGCTGAAGCCGTTGGCGAAGAGCAGGTTGTCGACCTCGGGGTGGGCGCCGACGATGGCGTTGTCGTCCAGCGTGTTGACGTCGTAGTGCCCGGCCCAGGCGCTGAGCAGGCGCGCCGCCTCGAAGCCCGGCACGCGCTGCGCCAGCGCCGGCCACAGGCGCTCATCCCACCAATCCAGCGGCACCTCGAAGTCGTGGCACTCCGGGTCTTCATGCTCGGCGGGCGCGATGCCGCAGAGGAAGCCCGTGCCCTCGGGGCGGAAGTAGAGCCCGCTGGGGTCGATCACCAGCGGGCAACCCGGCAGCTGCGCCGGGCTGCCGAAGTGGAAGACGCAACGCTTGCGCGACTGCACGGGCAGCTCGATGCCGGCCGTGCGCGCCAGCGCCGCGGCGCCGGTGCCGGCGGCATTGATGACGTGGCCGCAGCGCACCCGCGTGCCGTCGGCCAGCACCACGGCGTCGATGCGACGGCCGTGTCGCTGCAGGCCGGCGGCGTGGCCCTGCCGGTAGACGGCGCCCAGAGAGACCGCCTTGCGGCGAAAGCCGTGCATCAGCGCATGCGCGTCGAGCCAGCCTTCACCCGACAAGCCCAGCGAACCGGCCACCAGGTCGCTGGTGTCCAGCCAGGGGAAACGCTCGCTGAGCTGTTGTGCCGACAGCAGCGCCACGTCGGCACCTTCGGCGCGCTGCAAGCGGTGCTTGGCTTCGAGCACGCTGCGCCCGTCTTCACTGGCGAGGAACAGGTAACCCGGCTCGCGCAGGCCGATCGCCGGCCCCTGCCCGTCGACCGCCAGTAGTTCGTGCGCCTGGCGCAGGAAGCGGGTGCCGAACATCGACATGCGGATGTTCTCGGGGGTGGAGAACTGGTGCCGGATCGACGCCAGCGAGCGCGTCGTGGCGCAGTCGCGGTAGCTCGGGTCGCGCTCGAGCACCAGCAGCGAGCCGCCGAAACCTGCCTCGGCGGCCAGGAAGTAGGCGGCGGCGCTGCCCACCACCGCGCCGCCGACGATCACGACATCGAAGCTGTCCTGCATGGCGGCGAGTGTTTCATACCGCGGCCGACGCTGCGGCCGACACGGCGTAGCGGACTGCAGCCTGGCGCCATGCCCTACCCTGCGGCGGCCTCGCGCTCCTGCAGCTGGCGCCACATCACCTTGCCCGAGCCGCTCTTGGGCAGCGCGTCGACAAACTCCACCAGCCGCGGCACCTTGTACACCGCCATGTGCTCGCGCGCCCAGTCGATGATGTCCTGTGCAGTGGCGGTGGCACGGGCTTCGGCGCGCAGCACGATCACCGCCTTCACCGTTTCGCCACGGTAGGCGTCGCGCGCACCGATGACGCAGGCTTCCTGCACCAGCGGGCACTTGAAGAGCAGCAGCTCGACCTCGCTCGGCCAGACCTTGAAACCGCTGGCGTTGATCATGCGTTTCAGGCGGTCGGTGAGGAAGAAGTAGCCTTCCTCGTCGCGGTGACCGAGGTCGCCGGTACGGAAGAAGGGCTTGCCGTCGAGTTCGATGAAAGCCGCGCGTGTCGCCTCGGCGTGGCCCCAGTAGCCCTTGAAGACCATCGGGCCGTGGGTCACGATCTCGCCGGTTTCGCCGGCGGGCAGTTCCCGCAGCGTCTCGGGGTCGACGATGCGGCTGTCGGTGCCGAACAGCGGGATGCCCAGGCACTGCAGCTTGGCACGCTCGGGCGGGTTGGCGTGGCTGGGCGCGGCGGTTTCGGTGAGCCCGTAGCCTTCGGCGAAGGTGATGCCGAACTCCTGCTGCAGCCGTTCGGCCACCGCGTGCGGCATCGCCGCGCCCCCGCCCGACAGGTAGAACAGGCTGGACAGGTCGAAGCTCTTGTAGTTGGGGCTGCCGAAGAGGTCGATGATCATCGTCGGGATGCAGGTCCAGTGCGTGACGCGGCGGCTGGAGATCAAGCGACCGGCGAGTTCACGGTCCCAGCGCGGCATCAGCACCACGGTGCTGCCCTGGTACACCGGCGCCAGCACGCCGTAGAGCATGCCGGTGATGTGGAACATCGGCACCACGCCCAGGCTCACCGACTCGGCACTGGATTGGGCCCACAGCCCGCCACCGACGACGTTGGGCATCAGCGTGCGGTGGCTGTGCATGCAGCCCTTGGGCAGGCCGGTGGTGCCCGAGGTGTAGGGCAGCAGCGCCAGGTCGTCGGGGCGCGCCGTGGCCGGGCCGGGCCGATGGCCGGCGGCCAGCGCATCGGCCCAGCGCAGCGCGCCGGCGGGCAGCGCGGGGTCCGCGTGCAGCCAGGCATGCAACGCCGGCGCCGGCGCCTCGGCGGCAGCGATCTCGACGGGCAAGGCGTCGGCCAGGCGCGTCACCAGCAGCTGCTGCAAGCGCTGGCCTGCGGGCACCGCGGCGTTGGCCTCGTCGACGATGAGGGCCAGGTCGGCGGTGGTCAGCGCCACGCGCGCCTGCGCATCGGTGATGTAGTGGCTGAACTCCTCAGCGCGGTTCATCGGGTTCACCGGCACCACCACCGCGTCGGCCCGCTGCACGGCGTAGAACGCGACCACGAACTGCGGACAGTTCTGCATGAAGAGCAGCACGCGGTCGCCGGCACTCACACCCTGCGCCTGCAACCAGCCGGCCAGCGCCTCGGCCTGGCGGTGCAGCTCGGCGTAGCTGAGTTCGCGCCCGAAGAAGACGTAGGCCGCCTTGGCGGGATAGCGCCGCGCGCTGACCTCGAGGTTGAACCACAGGGTGGTTTCAGGGATGACCAGGGTCGGCGGCAGCCGTTTCGGCCAGGCGGCCGCGTGCGGTCGGGTGTCGGTGGGGTTCAAGCAGCGCTCCGGAAGTCAGGGCTGCAGGTGTAACGGCAAGCCGCGCCGCCGTCATCGCGCCTTACCCGTAGCAGGCGGTGCGACAAGGCCTCGCGGTCAACGGTTCATTCGCGGCGACGCGCTTCCTTGCGCCAGGCCAGGCAGTCCGGGTGCGTAGCAAACTGCGACCGCCAGCATTCACGCTCCATGCAAGCAAAGTACATGAGCGGGTTGCGTGCGCCGCACTTCGCCTCCGGGCCAGTGGCCACCGGTTTGGGTTCGGCGGCAGGTTCGGGCCTGGGCGCGGCTGCGGCCACTGCCGGTGCGGGCCTGGCCACAGCCACGGGCGCGACGTCGGCTGGCTGCGCGGTCACTTGTGGCTGCGTCCCAGGGGACGTGAACGCAGCGGGCGCAGACGCCGGCGTGCTGAGTGCCGCCTTGCGCGGCGCACGCTCGACCACCACCCGCGGCGGCGTGGGCGCGGCGGCAGGAACCGTCGCACGCGCCTCGCCCTGGGGCGGCCGCGGGGGCTCGGGTGCGGCGATCGACACCGCCGCCGGCCCCACGGGCGACGAGGGTGCAGGCGCCACCGTGACGGTGGCCACGGTCGATTCGGCAGCCGAAGCCGGTGCCGAGGCCGCTGCCGCCAGCAGCGGTGCCACCGCGACCGGTCCTGCCGCCGACACCGCGGCCTGCCGCGGCCAGAAGGCGAACGCTGCCGCCACGCCAACCGCCGCCACGCCCAGCAACATGGGTGCCAGCATGGAGCGCCGTCGAGTCGGTGCTGAAGTCATGGCGGCGGCCACCGGTGGCACCGTCGCAGGTGCGGCCGCGGCGCCGGTTGGCAGCGGTTGCGGGGTGGCTGGCGGCGCCGGTGTCAGCGGCGGCGGCGGCGTGCCTTGCGTCGGCGAGCGCGGCACCACCATCGTGGCATCGTCGTCGCGCCGCTCAGGCCGAGCCGCGGCTGGAGGCGGCAAGACCACCGTCTGTTCCCATTGCGACGCCGGCTGCGCCGGGACGGCGCGGCGCCGCGGTGGCAGGGTGCGGCCGTCGAGGACCTGGCGCAGCGCGGCCACGCTTTGCGGGCGGTCGCTCGGGCGCGGTGCCAGCATCCAGTCGACGATCTGCAGGAAGTTCTCACTGCAGCCGGGCAACTGCATGCCGGCCAGCGGCGCGGCATCGTCGTGCACGGCGCGCGCCGTGGCCGGCGGCGGCGGCCGCAAGAGCAGCAGGTAGTGCAGCGTCGCGCCCAGGGCGTAGAGATCGGTCCACGGCCCCTGCTTCACCGAGCCAGCTTCGGCATATTGCTCGATCGGCGCGTAGGCCGGTTTGAGGATCGCCGTCAGCGTCTGGCTCTTGTCGCTGATGACGCGGCGCGCGGCGCCGAAGTCGAGCAGCACCGGGTGGCCATCGGGTTCGATCTGGATGTTGTCGGGCGCGATGTCGCGGTGGTACACACCTTCGGAATGCAGCCGCTCGATGGCGCCCAGCAGCGGGTCGAGCAGAGCGCGCAGCCAGGCTTCGTCGGGCGGCGTGGCCATCTCCTGGCGCACTTCCTTGACGGTGCGGCCCCGCATCACCGGCATCGCCATGTAGGCGGTGCCGTTGGCTTCCCAGTAGCGGTGCACCTTGAGCAATGAGGGGTGGTCGAAGCGGGCCAGCAGCCGCGCCTCGTTGACGAAGGACCTCAGTCCCAGGGCAAAGGTGTCGGCGTCGGATTGCGAGCGCAGCGACACGTGCAGCGTCTCGGTGCGGCCCGCCAGCGAAGCCGGCATGTATTCCTTGACCGCCACCTCGCGCTCGAGGTCATGATCGAGCGCCAGATAGACAATGCCGAAGCCGCCGACGCCGAGCACACTCAGCAACTCGAACTCGCCCAGGCGCGTGCCTGGCGGCAGTGCGCTCGATGACTGGGTGTACGGGCCGGACGGTGGTGTCGGTTCGGAAGACATGCACTTGGAAGCTTAGCAGGGATACGACGCCTTGAAATCATCCTTGGCCTGGGGCCGGCTGGCCGTTTTGCTCGCTTTCGCGTGCGGCGGCGGCGCTGCCGCGGCTTTCGACCTCCAGGGTCACCGCAGCGAGCGCGTGCCCACGCTCGACGCCTTGTTCGAGATGGTGCGCGCCCAGGGCCACACGCAGGTGCGCTTCAACATCGAAACCAGGATCACGCCACTGACACCCGATCTCGCACCCGAACCCGAGACCTTTGCACGCTTGCTGCTCGACGTCGTGCAACGCCACCGCATGGACGATCGCGTCACGGTGCAGAGCTTCGACTGGCGCACGCTGCGCGCCGTGCAGCGGCTGGCGCCCGGGCTGCCTGTCGCCGCGTTGACGGCGCGTCTGCCGGCCATCGACAACCTGAGCGACGGCCGCTGGACGGCCGGCCTGCGGCTGCAAGACCACGGCGGCTCGTTGCCGCGGCTGGTGCAGGCGCTCGGCGCGGGCACCTGGTCGCCGTTCCATGGCGAGCTGACCGAGGCGCTGCTGGCCGAAGCCCATGCGCTGGGCCTGCAGGTGATCCCGTGGGCGGAGAACGACCCGGCGCAGATCGACCGCCTCATCGCGTGGGGCGTGGACGGCCTCATCAGCGACCACCCGGCCCGCGTGCGTGCCGTCATGGCGCGCCGCGGCCTGGCCCTGCCGAGGTGAGCGCGGCGCACGCCGGCGGCGGATGGCGGTTCACCCACCGCAGCGCCCGTGCGATCGGTGGTGCTGGGCGGCCTGGGCACGCTGCTGGTGGCGGGCCTCTGGTGGCGCCTGTTCCCGGCGCTGGCACGGCGCGACGCCTTGGTCCAGGGCGGCACGGCCGGCGTGCCTCGCAGACCATGAGCAGGTCTGCGCAAGGCGGCCGGGGCACGGGCCCTGGGCGGGCGAGTTGGGGCGGGCGAGGCCGCGGCATGGCCGTCAACCCCGCTTGGCGTTCATGCGCATGCGCGCGGCGCGGCCGCGCGCCTTCCATTCCGACACCACGGCCTTGCGCTCCAGCGCGGTCAGCGTGTCGCGCCGCACCTCGCGCAGCAGCTTGTGGTAGTTGCGCAGGCGCTCGCCGCTGACGCCTTCACGCACTGCGCAGCCGGGCTCGTTCTCGTGTCGGCAATCGCGAAAGCGGCACTGCAGCGCGAGCTGCGTGATGTCGTCGAACACGGCGCCCAGCTGCCCGGCCTCGCCGTCCAGTCGCAGCGTGCGCAGCCCCGGCGTGTCGATGATGCAGGCGCCCTGCGGCGTGGCGTGCATCGATCGTGCCGTCGTCGTATGGCGGCCGCGGCTGTCGGCGCTGCGACTGGCGCCGGTGTCCTGTCCGGCACCGGTGAGTGCGTTGGTCAGCGTGCTCTTGCCCGCGCCGCTGGAACCCAGCAGCACCAGCGTCTGCCCCTTCTGCAGCCACGGCGCCAGCGCCGGCCCGGGCTCGTCGCCCAGTGCATTGACGGCGACCGCCGCCGCGCCGGGCCGCAGCAGGGCCTGCACCGCGCGCAGGCGCACAGCGACGTCGGCACACAGGTCGGCCTTGGTCAGCACGACGACGACGCCGACACCGGCCAGCTGCACCAGCGCCAGGTAGCGCTCCAGCCGGCGCAGGTTGTAGTCGTGGTCCAGGCCCATCACCAGCAGCGCCGTGTCGACATTGCTGACGATGACCACGCGCGTGACCTTGTCGCGGCCGTCGTGCAGCCGGCGCGCCAGCTGGTTGAGCGGCGGCACACGCGTGTGCACCCACCACTCGGCAAAGGCGTTGTCTTCCGCCAGCACCCAGTCGCCGACCGCGATGGCGTCGCCCTCGGCGGCAAGCTGGGCACGCAATGCGGGCAGCAGGCGCGCGCCGTGCTCGGCCTGGCCATCGTGCAGCGTCAGGCCCTCCCGCTGCACCTCGGTGACACGCATCAGCGTGGCTTCAGTGCTCGTGGGCGCCAGGGTCACGAGTTGTTGCATGAGCGCTCGTGCCAATCCGATGGTGCGCAGGCGCTCGAATACCGTGGAGTCGATCATGGCTGAGGTCCATTCCCGAACGTAGACAAACCGGTGCGGCGCGCAAGCGGCCGCGACAACTGCAAGCCTTTCGGCTTGCAGCAGCGTGGGGGGTGGGGTCTGTCGGCCGCGACGCCGGTCACGGCGCCTAACGGCGGGGAATCAGCGGTGACTCAAGGGCAGCGGGAGCTGCCTTCGCGCAGGCGGGTGAATCAGAGCGCGCAGGCCGACAGGAGGGCAATCCTTGCAGTCTTCATGGCGGCCTCCCGTGGTGGGTTGAAACGAGCGCGCAATGTGCTCCCGGTCGCCGCACACGTCAAGACCTTTGTCGTCGGTTGTCGCGGGTCTCCCACAAAACCTGCGCAGGCTGTGTGCGCCCTATCCTTCAGCCCATGGCGCCCTGCCCCATCGTGAACGTGCTGCATCTCGACGACGCCCTGATCGTCGTCGACAAACCCGCCGGGCTGCTCGCCGTGCCGGGCCGCGGCGAAGCCGGGCGCGACAACCTGGCGGCGCGTGTGCACGCGCAGTTCGCCGATGCTCTGGTCGTGCACCGACTGGACATGTCGACCTCGGGCCTGATGCTGTTCGCGCGCGGCGCAGCGGCACAGCGCCAGCTGAGCACGGCCTTCGCCAACGGCGAGGTGGCCAAGCAGTACGTCGCCGTCGTCGAAGGTCGGCTGCAACACGACCGCGGCGTCATCGACGCACCCCTGGCTGCCGACTGGCCGAACCGGCCGCGGCAGGTCGTCGACCGTGAACGCGGCAAACCCTCGCTGACGCACTGGTGCGTGCGGGAACGCGCTGCCGAAAGCACGCGTCTGCTGCTCGAGCCCGCCAGCGGCCGCACGCACCAGTTGCGCGTGCACCTGCAGTGGCTCGGCCACCCGATCCGTGGCGACGCGCTCTATGCGCCGGCGCCGCTGCGTGCGCAGCGCCTGCTGCTGCATGCGACCCGCCTCGCCTTGAGACACCCGCAGACCGGCAACGCGTGCCAATTCAACAGCGAGCCCGGGTTCTGAATGTCGCCGCGGCGCCGGCGTATCCTGCGCGCCATGACGACTCACCTCACGATTCTGACCGGCGCCTCGCGCGGCCTGGGCCTGGCGATGGCACAGCAACGGCTCGCGGCGGGCCACCGGCTGTTGACGATCTCGCGCCGCCCCGCCGAGCTGGCTGTGGCCGCGGGCGCCGGTCTCGAACAGTGGAGCGCCGACCTGGCCGACCCGGCCCCGGTCGCGACGCGGTTGGAGGATTGGCTCGGCGCCCTGGCCGTGGCAGGACTGGCCTCGGCGACGCTCATCAACAACGCCGGCGTGGTGTCGCAACTGGCGCCGCTGGGCACGGTGTCCAACGCCGACCTGAGCCACGCCTTGCGTGTCGGCCTGGAGGCGCCGACGCTGCTGACGGCCGCCTTCCTGCGCGCCACGGCGCGCTGGCCGCTGCCGCGCAAGGTGTTGCTGATTTCGTCCGGCCTCGGCCGCCGTGCGATGGCCGGCAGCGCTTCGTACTGTGCCGCCAAGGCCGGCCTCGACCACCTGGCGCGGGCGGTGGCGCTGGAGCAGGCCGCGCTGCCGCACGGCGCACGCATCGTCGCGCTGGCACCGGGCGTGATCGACACCGACATGCAGGTCCAGCTGCGCAGCGCCGACCCCGCCTTGTTCCCGGAGCGCGAGCGTTTCGTCGGCCTGCAGACCGCCGGCCAACTGGACTCGCCCGCGCAGGCGGCGGCCAAGGTGCTGCGCACCCTGGATCGCGCCGATTTCGGCGCCAACCCGGTGGCCGACGTGCGCGACGCGTGAGGCCCGGGCCCACCCGAAGACCGCTGCTTCCTAGACCCCCAGGCTGACGCCGATGCCGCGCGCCGCCTGCAGCAAGGGGTGGTCGGGCGGCACCGGCCGGCTGCGGCCGGCGACGTCGGCCAGCGCGACGCTGGTGACGTCCTCGCCCTGCAGCGCCACCATGCGACCGAATTGCCCGGCCCGGACGAGCTGGGCGGCCTCGAAACCGAATCGCGTCGCCAGCACGCGGTCGTAGGCGGTGGGTGAGCCGCCGCGCTGCGTGTGCCCCAGCAGCGTGGTGCGCACTTCGCTCTTCACCAGCGGCTGCAGCCGGTACTGCAGCACCTGGCCGACGCCGCCCAGGCGCAGCGGGTCGGGGCTGTCCGGCAGCGTGGCGCGCACGGTGAGGCCCTCGTCCTGAGCGTGAGCGCCTTCGGCGATGCAGATCAGCGTGCAGCCGCCGACGCCGCCGCGCGCCTCGCGCGCGCGGCACAGTTCGGCGACGCGTTCGACGTCGAAGGGGCTCTCGGGAATCAGGATCGCGTCGGCGCCGCCCGCCATGCCGCCTTCGAGCGCGATCCAGCCGGCGTAGCGGCCCATCGTCTCGGCAATCATCACGCGGCCGTGGCTGCGCGCCGTGGTCGACAGCCGGTCCAGCGCCTCGGCCACCACCGACACCGCGCTGTCGAAGCCGAAAGTGCGGTCGGTGTACGGCAGGTCGTTGTCGATGGTCTTGGGCACGCCGACGACGGGCAGGCCGAGTTGCTGGACGCGGTTGGCGATGGTCATCGTGCCGTCGCCGCCGATGACCACCAGGCCGTCGAGCCCGAGACCGCGCGCATAGGCCAGTGCCCGGGCCGAGTGATCGGCGCCACCGGCTTCGCGGTCGTGGAACGGGTCGCAGAGGTTGTGCGTGCCCAGGATCGTGCCGCCGACGGCCAGGATGCCGGCCACGTCGTCGGCGAGCAGCGGCCGCGAGCGGCCGGCCAGCAGGCCGTGGAAGCCGCGTTCGATGCCGGTCACGCGCGAGGCACCGTCGCGCAGCAGCGCCAGCGTCACGGCGCGGATGACGGCGTTCAGGCCCGGGCAGTCGCCGCCGCCGGTGAGGATGCCGATGTGCATGCGACTTCCTCCTTGCTCAGCCCGCCACCCAGGCCGCGACATCGGACTTGAGCTGCTTGAGGTCGGCTTGCCGCGTGTACATCATGTGCCCGGCATCGTAGTAGCGGTGCGTCACGCGCGCCAGCACCTCGGCCGGCGCGTTCAGCTGCGCCAGCGACCAGTCGCTGGCGCTGTACGGCGTGCCCAGGTCATAGCGCCCGCTGGCCGCCAGCACCTTGAGGTGCGGGTTGCGGCGCAGCGCACGCGCCAGGTCGGGGCTGGTCGAGGTGAAGCCCATGCGGCTGCTGTCGCCCCGGTTCCAGTTCCAGCCCTTGTTGACGTCGCGCGCCAGCACCTCGTAGCGCTGCTCGAAGACCAGTCCGAGCTGGGTGCCGAAATAGGCCATCGCGGCCATCGTGTACGGCGACGCGACGGCCTCGATGCCGGGGTCGAACTCCCAGTCGTGCGTGCCGCTGGCGGCCTTGGGGCCGGTGGAGCGTGCCTCCAGCCGGCCGACGATGCGACCGCGCGAGCGCAGCGCCTCGGCGAAGAAGGTCTGGTCGCTGATGCGCAGGTTCTTTTCTTCCACCAGTTCGCGCGGCAGACCGGTGAGTTCGCTCAGCCGGCGCGCGACGCGGCTGCGCTGCTGGTCGCCCAGGCGTGCGCCGGCCTGCAGCGCGGCGACGTACTCGTCCTGCACGTAGGCCTCGGCCGCGGCGCGCGCCGCTGCGGGCGACGCCGCCAGCGGCCCCTGCAGCAGGCCGTGGTACTGCGCCACGTTGGCGAATGCCGGCAGGAACAGCGCATACGGCAGGTCGTTGGCCGGCGCGAAGACGATGCTCTGCAGGTCCATCGCGCACGACACCAGGATCAGCCCCGACAGTGCCACGCCCAGGTCCAGCAGCTTGTCGGCCAGGCCCGCGCCGCGTGTCGTGCCGTAGCTTTCGCCGGCCAGGTAGATGGGCGAGCCCCAGCGCCTGTGCCGTGTCAGCCACAGGCGAACGACCTCGGCCAGGGCATCGATGTCGCCGTCGACCGACAGCATCTTCTTGCGCGCCGCCTCGCTGGCCGTCACCGACCAGCCGGTGTGCGGCGGGTCGATGAAGACGAGGTCGAAGTGTTCGAACCAGCTGTGCGGGTTGTCGGCCACCGCATACGGCGGCAGCGGCATGCTGGCGTCGTCGGCCACGACCACGCGCTTCGGGCCCAGGGCACCCAGGTGCAGCCAGATCGACGCCGAACCGGGGCCGCCGTTGAAGGCGAAGCAGACCGGCCGCGTGGCCGCGTCGGCATCCTTCAGCAAATAGGCGGTGACCAGGACCGCCGCATCGGGCTCGCCGCGCGCGCCTTCCATGCCCGCTGCGGCCACCGGCACGAAGGCCGCGTTCACCGTGTAGTCGAACACGCGGCCGCCGAGGGTGATCGAGCCGCTGCTTTCGGCGGCTGCTCGCGCCAGCAGCTTTTCGACGTGCTCCTTCTGGCGCTTCTCGGCGTCGGGGTCTTTGGCGGGCGTAGCGGCGGCTTCGGCCATGGCGTCTCCGGTGCGGCGTTGCAGGAGGCGCGACCTTAACGCAGCGGCACGCGGGGCCGCCGCGGCTGCCGATAATCCGCCGCATGACACACACCACCCGCCGCCTGCTGAGACTGTTCGTCACCGGCCTGCTGGCAGCGCTGCCGCTGGCCGCCACGGTGGCCGTCTTCTGGTGGGTCGCCAGCCTGGCGGTGAGCTGGCTCGGGCCCGGCAGTGCCGTCGGTTCGATGATGGTCAGCATCGGCCTGGGCGTCACCGGCTCGGAAGTCGTCGGCTACCTCTTCAGCGTTGCGCTGATCGTGGGCCTGATCATGCTGCTGGGCGCTTTCGTGCAGGCCGGTCTGGAGCGCAGCGCCGCGCGCCTGCTCGACGCGATCCTGCGCCGCATCCCGGTAGTGCGTACCGTGTACGACCTGGCGCACCGCATGGTCGGGCTGTTCAAGCCCGGCCAGGCCGACGGCCTGCGCAGCATGAGCCCGGTGTGGTGCCACTTCGGCGGCCCCGGCGGCGCTTCGGCGCTGGCGCTGCTGTCCAGCCCGCAGGCCGTGGACGTGGCCGGCCGCCGCTGCCTGGCCGTGCTGGTGCCGACCGCGCCGGTGCCGGTGGGCGGCGGCCTGCTCTACGTGCCCGAGGACTGGGTCAGCCCGGCACCGCTCAGCATCGAGGCCCTGACGAGCCTGTACGTGTCGATGGGCGTGACCTCGCCGCAGCACCTGCCGGCGCCGCCGGCAGCGACTGTTCCGCCGGCGCCGCCGGCAGCGACAGTTCCCCCGGCGCCGCCGGCCGCCGCTCAGCCCGACGACAGGAACCCGGCATAACGCGCCAGGTCGACGTTGCCGCCGCTGACGATGACGCCCACGCGCTGGCCGCGCGCCTGCACCACGCCTTCCAGCAGCGCGGCGGCGCCCAGGCACCCGGTGGGCTCGACCACCATCTTCATGCGTTCGGCAAAGAAGCGCAGCGTGGCGACGAGTTGCGCATCGCTGACGGTGACGATGCCCTGCACCAGGCGCTGGATGACGGGGAAGGTGAGCCGGCCGCTGTGCTGCGTCTGCGCGCCGTCGGCGATGGTCTGCGGCGTGTCGATGTGCACGATCTCGCCGCGCGCCAGGCTGAGCTGCGTGTCGTTGCCGGCCTCGGGTTCGACGCCGACCACGGCGATGCCCGGCACCAGGTGCCTGGCCGCCACCGCGCAGCCGGCGATCAGGCCGCCGCCGCCCACGCACACCAGCAGCAGGTCCAGCGGGCCGGTCTCCTCGATCAGTTCGGCCGCCGCCGTGCCCTGCCCGGCCATCACCTGCGCGTCGTCGTAGGGCGGGATCAGCGTCATGCCGCGCTCGGCGGCCAGGCGCGCACCGATGGCCTCGCGGTCTTCGCTGTAGCGGTCGTACAGCACCACCTCGCTGCCCGGCTGGCCGTGCTGGTATTCACGCGTGGCGGCCAGCTTGGCAGCCGGTGAATCGCGCGGCATCACCAGCAGCGACGGCATGCCCAGCAGCCGTGCCGCCAGCGCGATGGCCTGCGCGTGGTTGCCCGACGAGTAGGCGATGACGCCGGCACGCCGTTGTGCCGGCGTGAACTGCGCCAGCGCGTTGTAGGCGCCGCGGAACTTGAAGGCGCCCATGCGCTGGAAGTTCTCGCACTTGAAGAAGACCTGGGCGCCGCTGCGTTGGTCGGCGGTGCGCGAGGTGAACACCGGCGTGCGGTGCGCCACACCCTGCAGGCGAGCCGCCGCGGCGGCGATGTCGGAGTAGTCGATGGCGAGCTCGGTCATGGCTTCAGGCTCCGTGGGCGGCGGGGGTGTCGGCGTCGGGCGCCGGGGGCGGGCCCTGGAAGCCGCCGCGCCGGAAGGTCAGCACCAGCGTGTCGCGCCAGGCCGGCTGCGCCGGGTCCAGCGGCTGGATCGGCGTCGTTTCGTGGATCACGCGTTCGTCGTCGAGCAGCAGCACGCTCCAGGGCTGGCTCAGCACGAAACGCACGCCCTACGTCCCGCGGGCGTCGAAGACACGGGTCTCGCCGCCCTTGACCTGATGGCGCTCGACCATCAGCACGGCGACGAGGTCGACGCCGTCGCGGTGCGCACCCTCGGGCGTGGGGCGACCGATGCCGCCTTCGGTGTCGATGCGGAACACGTGCGCTTCGACGAACCAGCGCTGTGCGCCCCGCAGCCCGCTGGCCACGCCGGCCAGGCCGCACAAGCAGGTGCGCGTCCGCCGGCAGGTCTTGCCAATAAGGCCGCAGTTCGTCCAGCGCTGTTGCCGACAGGCCACACAGGGTCCGCAACGCCGGTGCGTCCAGGATGGCCCATCCGGCACCGGCCAGTTGAGCGGGGAGATTGGCAAGCGCGGTCAGTGGCGGCGGAGGCGTCATCCAGCGTGAAATCGGAGTCGTCTGCCCCCGATTCTGGGGTGATCTCTCCAATGCCTTGTCAGCCTGGCAGCGGACATTGCCGTTAAAGTCATACTGCATCGCACCAAAATCGACATGACATCGTGCTCTCACTCATCCCGCGTCGCTGCAAGCCGCAGCGCTGGGTGCGCGGTCTTGCGGCGACCCGCACGGCGCCTGCCGAGCCCAGCCATCGATTTCAACGCGCCGCCGTCCCTGTGCAGCGCAGGAACGGCCCAGTGCTGAGAACCAACCTCATGAACGCCGCCACCACGGTGGAATCCGACTCCCTGGCCCTGGTCGAGATCATCGAGCTCAAGTGGCTGCTCGCCGGCGAGGGCTTCCGCCTGCACGTCGAGCGCCTGCAGACCGATCGTGACTACGCCCGGCAGGTCCTGCACCGCGCCGAGTTGTCGGCCAACCCGGCGCTGCGCGAGACGGCGGCACGGCTGCGCGCGCGGCTCACCCTGGCCGACAGTTGACGCGCCCGCGGCCCCCTGTGCCGCTGACGCGCCGCTGCCGCAGGCGTAGCATGCGCGTGCCGGCCCGGATTGCCGGGCGGCCGCCGGAGGCTCGCGATGAAGACCGCATCGAACCACCTCGCCGTGCTGCTGCTGTGCACGCTGCTCGTGGCCTGTGTCTCGCGCCCGCCCAACCTGCCCGTGGCCGAGTTGCTGCACGACCAGCTCTTCGCCCCCTCGCACGCCGCCGTCGACGCGGCCGGCGTCTTTGCACTCAGCGACGACATGCGGCGCTACGCTGCCGCCGAACTGCAGGCCACGGCGCAGCGGCGCGACCCGCGCCGCGCCCTCATCGAAGCGCTGTACTCGCGCGGCCAGCTCGGCCTGCGCTACGACGCGGCCGTGACACGAAACGCCGCCGAGGCCTATGCGGCGCGCGCGGGCAACTGCCTGTCGCTGGTCATCATGACGGCGGCTTTTGCCAAGCACCTGGGCCTGCCCGTGAGCTACCGCAGCGTGCTCATCGACGACGTGTACACACGCCAGGGCGGCCTCTACATGGCCAGCGGCCACGTCAACCTGGTGCTCGACCGGCCGCCGCCGCGGGCACCCTTCGGCGTGCAGGAACCCGATGCGCTGACGATCGACTTCCTGCCGCCGGAAGAGTTGCGCGGGCAACGCTCGGAACCGCTGGCCGAACGCACGATCATGGCCATGTTCATGAACAACCGCGCCGCCGAAGCGCTGAGCCAGGGGCGGCTGGCCGACAGCTACGCCTGGGCGCGCGAAGCCGTGCGCCAGGACCCGGGCTTCGCCGCCGCCGTCAACACGCTGGCTGTCGTGTACATGCGTGCCGGCCACCTGCGCGAAGCCGAGGCCGCCTTGCGTGCGCTGCTGGCGCGCGAGCCCGAGCATGTCAGCGCGCTGTCCAACCTGGTGCACCTGCTGCAGCGCGCCGGCCGTGCGGCCGAGGCGCAGGCCTTGGGCTTGCGGCTGGCACAGTTGCAGCCGTATCCCCCCTTCCACTTCTTCGACCTCGGCCGCCAGGCCATGAACGAGGGCGACTTCCGCCGCGCGCGCCAACTCTTCGCGCGCGAACTGCGCCGCCAGCCCGACCAGCACGAGGTGCACTTCTGGGCCGCCCAGGCCGACCTGCAGCTGGGCGACACCGCCGGCGCCACCGGCCACCTGCGCCAGGCGATGGCCAACAGCCCCACGCGCGACAGCCAGCAGGTCTACGCTGCCAAGCTCGACCGCCTGCGCGCCGCGCGCCTGCAGTAGCCAGCGCCGGGGGTGCACCCGGCGGCGTCGCCCGTGCAGGCCTTAGTCTTGCGGTCTGATGACCAAACCCGCCAAGCCCAACCCACTGTTCGAGATCGTCGTCACGATCATCGTGCCGGCCGTGATCCTGATGCAGCTCAGCGGCGAGGGCCGTCTCGGCCCCATGCGCGCGCTGCTGCTGGCGCTGGCCTTCCCGGTCGGCTTTGGCCTGTGGGACGGCTGGCGCCGGCACAAGCTCAACTGGCTGTCGGTGCTGGGCGTGGTGAGCACGCTGCTCACCGGTGGCATCGGCCTGCTCAAGCTCGACGCCCAATGGCTGGCCGTCAAGGAGGCTGCGATTCCCGGGCTCATCGGCCTGGTGGTGCTGGGTTCCAACTGGACGAGCTGGCCGCTGATTCGCGTGCTGGTCTTCAATCCGACGCTGTTCGACGTCGAGCGCGTGCAGGCGGCGCTGGAAGCCAGGCGCAACGTCGTGCCCTTCGAGCTGCGGCTGCGTACCGGCACGCTGCTGCTGGCCAGCACCTTCTTCTTCTCGGCGGTGATGAACTACGTGCTGGCACGCTGGGTCGTCACCAGCCCCGCCGGCACCGAGGCTTTCAACGAGGAACTCGGGCGCCTGACGCTGCTGAGCTACCCCGTCATCGCCGTGCCGTCCATGCTGATGATGATGGCCCTGCTGTTCTGGCTGGCCCGCGGCGCCAAGGCCCTGACCGGGCTCGACCTCGCCGACATGCTGCGGTCCTGAGCGTCGTGCAGGGCACGCCGCCGGGCGTCCCTAGAATGCAGGTCCCGCGGGCAATGTCTGGATGCCATGCACGACCGTCCTGCTGACAGTCCTCGAACCGATCGCCAGCGGCGCCTGTTCCTTCACGGTGGCGGCGCGCTGGTGCTGGCCGCCGCCTTGCCGGCACGCGCGCTGGAGCGGCCCACCGGCCAGGTGGTGCTGACCGTCGGCGGCCGTGTTCGCATGCCCAACGACGGCAACGTGGCCCACTTCGACATGCTCATGCTGGCGGCATTGCCGCAAGTGAGCTTCACCACGCGCACGCCTTGGTATGCGCGGGCGCGCCGCTTCACCGGCCCGTTGCTGCGCGACGTGCTGGCCGCTGCCGGCGCACAGGGCACGCTGATCCGGCTGACGGCCCTGAACGACTACAAGGTCGACCTGCCCTACGACGACGCACAGCGCCACGACGTCATCGTGGCGCGGCTGCTCGATGAGCGTCCGATGGCGGTGCGCGACAAGGGCCCGCTGTTCGTGATCTATCCCTTCGACGCGCGGCCGGAACTGCGAGGCGCCGTCTATTACAGCCGCTCGGCATGGCAGTTGCGGACGATCGAAGTCTTCTAGCGCCCGCGCCCGAACGGCCGCCGCGTCTTTCCTGGCTCGGGCTGGCTGGCTTCGGCCTCGTGCTGGCGCTGTTGGCCGTGGCGCTGGTGCAGGTACGACAGTTCACGCTGCTGCGCCAGGCGGTGGAGTTGGGCGACGACTACGCCGTGCTCATGGTCTACCAGGCCGAGATCGAGCACCTGCGCCTGCGCCAGCAGTGGCGGCTGGCCGCCGACGACCGCGTGCCCCTGGACGAGGGCGCACTGCAGCTGCGCTACGACATCTGGGTCAGTCGCGTTGATCTGCTGCAGGGCGAGCGGGCGCGACGGCTGATCGACACCGAACAAGGCTACCAGCAGACGCTGCAGGAGGCGCAGAACTTCATCCAGGCCGCGGACCGGGCGCTGGCTGTGACGCCCCAGGTTGCGCTGGACCGCGCCTTCGTCGTGGCGACGCTGCCAGCGCTCGAGACGCTGACAACGCCGATGCATGAACTGTCGCTGGGAGCCTCGCACAAGGTGGCCGCGCAGCAGGCGCTGCGCGCTCGCACCGTGCAGGAGCAGAACCAGCTGGGGCTGGCACTGACGGTATTCCTGTCTGTATTGACGCTGGCTTTCGCCTACACCGCGATGCGCCAACTGCGGCAGCTGCGCGAGCGGCGCGTGGTGCTGGAAGACCTGACCACCAGCCTGCGCATTGCGCGCCGCGAGGCCGAATCGGCCAGCGCTGCCAAGAGCGCCTTCCTGGCCAACATGAGCCACGAGATCCGCACGCCCTTCCACGGCCTGATGGGCATGCTCTCGCTGCTGCGCGAGACCGGGCTCACACCGCGGCAGATCGACTATCTGCGCACCGCCACCGAGTCGGCCGACCACCTGCTGGCCATCCTCAACGACATCCTGGACATGTCGCAGCTGGAAAGCGGGCGCGTGGCGCTGGCCGTGGCGCCGGTGGACCTGCGCGCGCTGCTGCGCGACGTCGAGGCCCTGATGCGGCCGCAGGCCAACGCCAAGCCGCTGGCGCTGCACATCGACGCCGACCCTGGCGTCCCCGAGCGCATCCTGGCCGACGCCACGCGCGTCAAGCAGATCCTGTTCAACCTGTTGTCCAACGCCATCAAGTTCACCGAGCATGGCGCGGTGGTGCTGGACGTGCGCACACGCGAAGGCGCCGACGGCGCGACGGAGATTGCGTTCGAGGTCACCGACACCGGTGTCGGCATGGACGAGTCGACCATGGCCCACCTGTTCCATCGTTTCGCGCAGGGCGACATCTCGCGCTCGCGCCGCCACGGCGGCACCGGGCTGGGCCTGGAGATCTCGCGCAGCCTGGCGCGGCTGATGGGTGGCGACATCACCGCCCGCAGCAGACCCGGCGAAGGCAGCTGCTTCACCTTTCGCATGCCGGTGCAGCTGCCCGAGCCGACGGCCGCGATTCAAGCCGACAACGCATGCGCCGGCATACCGCAGGCGCGCCCGCTGCAGGTCCTCGTGGCTGAGGACCACCCGGTCAATCGCCACTACATGGCGGCACTGCTCGAAACCCTGGGCCACGAGGCGCACTTCAGTGTCAATGGCGAAGATGCCGTGCAGGCCCTGCGGGAGCGCCGCTACGACGTCGTGCTGATGGACCTGCACATGCCGGTCCTCGATGGCGAGGCGGCCACGCGTGCCATCCGTGCCCTGCCCGACGCCGGGCGTTCGACGGTGCCCATCGTCGCGCTCACCGCCGATGCCTTTGCCGAGACGCGCGAGCGCTGCCTGGTGGCCGGCATGAACGACTTCCTTGCCAAGCCGGTGAGCCCACAGAAGCTCGCCGCCACGTTGCGCCGCCTGTTCGGCACCGGTGCTCCCGACGCGACCCCTGCGCTCGGTGCCCAGCCGCTGCGGGCGCCGGCCTGGGGCCACAGCCCGGCGCTGGTGGACGAAGCCGCGCTGGCCATGGCGTTGCAGGTGATGTCGAGCGACAAGCTGGCGGCGCTGCTGCAGGCGTTCATGGACCAGGGGCCCGATACGGTGCATCGCTTGCGCGCTGCCGTGCGCGACGCCCAGCCGCTGGAACTGCGCACCCATGCCCACGCCGCCAAGGGCGCAGCGCTGAACCTCGGTCTGGCGGGCCTGGCGGCCACGGCCGAGGCCTTGCAGGAAGGCGCCGCCCACCTGCCCGCGCACGAGATCGCGCGCCTGGTGCAACGGTTTGAAGAACTGCTGCCGGTCACACGCGCCGCGCTGCACGACCTGGGCGTGCTGCGCGCGGCGGGGAAGTCGGTGCTCACAGGATGACCGGCTCCGGCTCGAGCCGGATGCCGAAGCGTCCGTAGACGCTTTCCTGGATCGCGCGGGCCAGGGTGACGACTTCTGCGCCGCTGGCGCCGCCGCGGTTGACCAGCACCAGGGCCTGCTTGTCGTAGACGCCGGCGCGGCCGACCGACTTGCCCTTCCAGCCGCAGGCGTCGATCAGCCAGCCGGCGGCCAGCTTGTAGCTGCCGTCGGGCAGCAGGTAATGCACGACCGCGGGGTCGCGGCCGATGATGTCGCGGCACTGCTCGGGGCTGACCACCGGGTTCTTGAAGAAGCTGCCGGCATTGCCGATCACAGCCGGGTCGGGCAGCTTGGCGCGGCGGATGGCACACACCCAGTCGAAGACGGTCTGCGCGTCGGGCACGCGATTGCCGGTCTCGGCCATCTTGCGCTCCAGGTCCAGATAGCCCAGCACCGGCTGCCAGGGCCGCGGCAGGCGCAGGCGGACCCGGGTGATGACGCTCTTGCCGGCCAGATGCTGCTTGAAGACGCTGTCGCGGTAGCCGAAGCGACAGGCCGCAGCGTCGAGTGTCACCGTGCGGCCGGTCACCAGATCCACCGCGTCCAGCGCTTCGAAGCGGTCCTTCAGCTCGACGCCGTAGGCGCCGATGTTCTGCACCGGTGCGGCGCCGGAGGAGCCGGGGATCAGCGCCAGGTTCTCCAGCCCCGGCCAGCCCTGCTGCAACGTCCACGACACGACCTCGTGCCAGGGCTCGCCGGCGCCGACCTCGACGATCCAGGCGTCGGCCTCCTCGCGCAGCAGGCGCCGGCCCATGATCTCGACCTTGAGCACGACGCCGGCGAAGTCGCGCGTCAGCACCACGTTGCTGCCGCCGCCGAGAACGAACTTGGCAGCGACGCCATACCACCGGTGGTCGACGACACGCCGCACGTCGGCTTCGCTGGCCAGCCGCACCAGCGTGGCCGCCACCGCGGGCAGTCCGAAGGAATTGTGCTCACGCAGGCTGGCGCGGTGTTGCACTTGAAGCGTGTTCGGTGGCTGGGACATGGCAGAATTTTGGTTGAAGTCTACGTGCCTCCTTCGCTCCAACCCGCCCCCTCCTGATGCCCAGCTTCGACACCGTCATCGAACCCGACCTGGTCGAACTGCGCAATGCGGTCGAACAGGCCAACAAGGAGATCGGCACACGCTTCGACTTCAAGGGCTCCAGCGCGCTCACTGAGCTGGCCGACCGCAGCGCCAAGGACCGCGAGCTGACGCTCTACGCCGACAGCGACTTCCAGCTCCAGCAGGTGCGCGACGTGCTGCTGGCGCGGCTGGCCAAGCGCGGCGTGGACAGCCGCTTCCTCGACTTCTCTGGCACACCGCAAAAACTGGGCGGTGACCGCCTCAAGCTCGCGGTGCCCGTGAAGAGCGGCGTCGACGTCGAGACCGGCAAGAAGATCCAGGGTCTGCTCAAGGCCACCAAGCTCAAGGTGCAGGCGCAGTTCCAGGGCGACGCGGTGCGCGTCAGCGGCGCCAAGCGCGACGAGCTGCAGGCGGCGATGGCGCTGCTGCGCAAGGAGTTGCCCGAGCTGCCGCTGTCGTTCGACAACTTCCGCGCATGAGAGGGCGCTACGCCGCCATCGCCGTTGTTGCCGTCGCGCTGGCTGCGACGAGCGCAGCGCTGGCGCAGGGCATGGTGCTCGCCGGCCGCATGGGCGAGCGGGCGCTCATCGTCATCGACGGTCGGCCGCACACGCTGGCCGTGGGCCAGACGGCAGCCGGCGTGCGGCTGCTGCGCTGGGACGGCGAGGACGCGCAGGTCGAACGTGCCGGCGCCAGCCACGCGTTGCGTCTGGGCGGTGCGCCGGCACAGATCGGCGCGACGCCCGTGCCCGCGGGCGGGCGCGAGATCGTCATCACCGCGGGCCCCGGCGGGCACTTCACGGCCGGCGGCTCGATCAACGGCCGCGCCGCGCGCTTCATGGTCGACACCGGCGCCACGATGGTGTCGATCGGCCGCGACGACGCCCAACGCCTGGGGCTGGACCTGAAAGACGCACGCTCCTCGGTCACCCAAACGGCCAACGGCCCGGTGACCGTGCAATCGCTGACGCTGGGATCGCTGCGCGTGGGCGAAGTCGAACTGTCCAACGTCCATGCCATAGTGCTGCCGGCCGCCCTGCCCTACGTGCTGCTGGGCAACAGCTGGCTCGGCCGCTTCCAGATGCGGCGCGAAAACGATGTGATGCGGCTCGAACTGCGTTGACGGCGCTTGTCCCGGTCGGGACAACGGATTTTCGAACGATCGTGCTAAAAAGCGGGTCCGACCCGCACCGAGGACCGCGATGGACCTGAACTTCACCGCCGATGAACTCGCATTCCGGCAAGACATCCGCCAGTGGGTGGCCGCCAACCTGCCCGCGGAGCTCAGCCACAAGGTACGCCACGCGCTGCGCCTCACACGCGACGACATGCAGCGCTGGGCGCGCATCCTGGGCCAGCAGGGCTGGCTGGGCTGGGCCTGGCCCAAGCAGTTCGGTGGGCCGGGCTGGAACGCGATCCAGAAGCATCTTTTCGAAGAGGAATGCGCACTCGCCTGCGCACCGCGCGTGGTGCCCTTCGGCCCGGTGATGGTGGCCCCGGTGCTGATGGCCTTCGGCAGCGCCGAACAGCAGCAGCGTTTCCTGCCCGGCATCGCCAGTGGCGACGTCTGGTGGAGCCAGGGCTACAGCGAGCCGGGCTCGGGCTCGGACCTCGCCTCCGTCAAATGCCGGGCCGAGCGCCGCGGCGACAAGTACATCGTCAATGGCCAGAAGGCCTGGACCACGCTCGGCCAGTACGGCGAATGGATCTTCTGTCTGGTGCGCACGAGCAGCGAAGGCAAGCCGCAGACCGGCATCAGCTTCCTGCTCATCGACATGAAGAGCCCGGGCATCACGGTGCGGCCGGTCGTGCTGATGGACGGCGAACCCGAGGTCAACGAAGTCTGGTTCGACGACGTCGAGGTGCCGGCAGAGAACCTGGTCGGCGAGGAGAACAAAGGCTGGACCTACGCCAAGCACCTGCTGGCACACGAGCGCACCAACATCGCCGACGTCAACCGCGCCAAGCGTGAACTCGAGCGCCTGAAGCGCATCGCCAAGGCCGAAGGCGTGTGGGACGACGTCCGCTTCCGCGACCAGATCGCCTTGCTCGAGGTCGAGGTGGTGGCCCTGGAAATGATGGTGCTGCGCGTGCTGTCGGCCGAAAAGAGCGGCAAGCAGAGCCTGGACGTGGCCGGCCTGCTGAAGATCCGCGGCAGCGAGATCCAGCAACGTTACAGCGAACTGATGATGCTCGCCGCAGGCCCCTTCAGCCTGCCCTTCATCGAGGAAGCCATGGAAGCTGGCTGGCAGGGCGACTTCCCCGGCGGCGTAGCCGCCAATGCGCCGCTGGCCTCGACTTATTTCAACCTGCGCAAGACCACGATTTACGGCGGCTCCAACGAGGTGCAACGCAATATCGTGTCGCAGTTCGTGCTCGGCTGACCAGAAGGAAGAACAACATGGATTTTGATTTCACCGACGACCAGGAACAGTTGCGCGACGCGGTCCGCAAATGGGTGGACAAGGGTTACGACTT
This sequence comes from Rubrivivax sp., assembly GCA_030680415.1. Taxonomy (GTDB): domain Bacteria; phylum Pseudomonadota; class Gammaproteobacteria; order Burkholderiales; family Burkholderiaceae_C; genus Rubrivivax. The sequence continues at coordinate 645 of JAUXVE010000141.1, read as the reverse complement.
CGAGCGCCGCCGAGGCATTGCCAAAGCCGGCGGTTTCTCGCGGGAAGCCTACGGCCAGATCGCCGAACTCGGCCTGTGCGGCCTCTACATTCCCGAAGACAAGGACGGGCTGGGCATGGGCCCGGTCGAGGGCATGGTGGTGATGGAAGAGTTGGGCCGCGGCATCGTCGCCGAGCCTTTTGCCCAGACCCTGATCGCCGGCGCCGTCTTGTCCGGCTACGCACCCGAGGCCGCCCAGGCCGCCTGGTTGCCGAAAATCGCCAGTGGCGAAGCTCTGGTGGTGCTGGCCTCGCAGGAACGTGCGGCCCGCTACCAGCTTGATGTTTGTGAAGCAAAAGCGGTGGAAGCCCATGGCAGCTGGACTTTGTCTGCTACAAAAAGCGTAGTGCCCGCCGGTGACCACGCCGATGCCTTCATCGTGCCGGCGCAGGCCAATGGCAAGATCGCGCTGTTCCTGGTGGAGCGCACTGCCAGGGGCGTCACGACCCGCGGCTACGGCACCCAGGATGGCGGCCGCGCCGCCGACGTGCTGCTCAAGGACGCGCCGGCCACACTGATCACACTGGATGGGCTGGCGGCGCTGGAACACGCGGTGGACATCGGCATCGCCGCCACCTGCGCCGAAGCCGTCGGCGTGATGGACAA
>JAUXVE010000139.1 GCA_030680415.1 Rubrivivax sp. | reverse complement strand
GGCAACACGCTGCCGATCCGCAACATCCCGGTCGGTTCGATCATCCACTGCGTCGAGATGATGCCGGGCAAGGGGGCGCAGATCGCGCGTTCGGCCGGCACCTCGGTGACGCTGATGGCGCGTGAGGGGATCTACGCGCAGGTCCGCCTGCGTTCGGGTGAAGTGCGCAAGATCCACATCGACTGCCGCGCCACCATCGGCGAGGTCAGCAATGAAGAGCACAGCCTGCAGCAGTACGGCAAGGCCGGTGCGACACGCTGGCGCGGCATCCGCCCGACGGTGCGCGGCGTGGCCATGAACCCGGTCGACCACCCGCACGGCGGCGGCGAAGGCCGCACCGGCGAGGGCCAGCCGCAGGTGTCGCCGTGGAACACCCTGACCAAGGGCTACCGCACCCGCAGCAACAAGCGCACGCAGACGATGATCGTCTCGCGTCGCAAGAAGTAAGGCCCGAGGGACACAGCCACCATGACGCGTTCACTCAAGAAGGGTCCTTTCGTGGACCACCACCTGATGGCCAAGGTCGAGAAGGCCTCTGCCACCAAGGACAAGAAGCCGATCAAGACCTGGTCGCGCCGCAGCACCATCCTGCCGGAGTTCATCGGCCTGACGGTGGCCGTGCACAACGGCAAGCAGCACGTGCCCGTGTACGTGACCGACCAGATGGTCGGCCACAAGCTCGGCGAATTCGCCCTCACCCGCTTGTTCAAGGGTCACCCCGCGGACAAGAAGGCCAAGAAGTAAGGAGCCGCTGCAATGGAAACCAAAGCAATCGTGCGCGGCGTTCGCCTCTCGGCCGACAAGGGCCGGCTGGTGGCCGACATGATCCGCGGCAAGAAGGTCGACCAGGCCCTCAACATCCTGCAGTTCACGCAGAAGAAGGCCGCCGGCATCATCAAGAAGGCGGTCGATTCCGCGGTGGCGAATGCCGAGCACAACGACGGCGCCGACATCGATGAGCTGAAGATCACCTCGATCTATGTCGAGCAGGGTGCGGTGCTGAAGCGTTTTTCAGCGCGGGCCAAGGGCCGCGGCGCGCGCATCAGCAAGGGCACCTGCCACATCTACGTCACCGTCGGCAACTGAGCAGCTGGAAAGACACATGGGACAAAAAATCCACCCGACCGGCTTCCGCCTCGCGGTCACCCGCGCCTGGTCGTCGCGCTGGTTCGCCACCAGCCGCAATTTCGCCGGCATGCTGGCCGAAGACCTGCAGGTGCGCGACTACCTGAAGACGCGGCTGAAGAGCGCCGCCGTCTCGCGCATCCTCATCGAGCGCCCGGCCAAGAACGCCCGCATCACCATCTTCTCGGCGCGTCCGGGCGTGGTCATCGGCAAGAAGGGCGAGGACATCGAGAACCTCAAGGCCGAGTTGACGCGCCGCTTGGGTGTACCGGTGGCCGTGAACATTGAAGAAGTGCGCAAGCCCGAGGTCGATGCACAGCTCATCGCCGACAGCATCACGCAGCAGCTCGAGAAGCGCATCATGTTCCGCCGCGCCATGAAGCGCGCCATGCAGAACGCCATGCGCCTGGGTGCGCAGGGCATCAAGATCATGTCCTCGGGGCGCCTGAACGGCATCGAGATCGCCCGTTGCGAGTGGTACCGCGAAGGTCGCGTGCCGCTGCACACCTTGCGCGCCGACATCGACTACGGCTTCTCGGAAGCCAAGACCACCTACGGCGTCATCGGCGTCAAGGTCTGGGTCTACCGCGGCGACCGCCTGGCCAACGGCGAAGCGCCGACGCTGGGCAAAGGTGACGGCAGTGCCGACGACGACCGCCGCAACCGCCGTGGCCCGCGCCCCGGTGGCCCGGGTGCGCCCGGCGGCCGTGGCCGGCCAGGTGCCGAACGGCCGCCGATGCCGCGCACCGATGTCGTTTCGGCAACCACCGGCGAACGCCCGGCGGCCGAGGCCCCCGGTGGCCCGAGCGGCCCGAAGGGCCCTGCCGTCAAGCGCGTGCGCCGCGCCGCCCCGCCGGCGGCGCCGGCTGGCGGCGAGAGCAAAGGAGAATAACGATGCTGCAACCCGCACGTCGCAAGTTCCGCAAGGAGCAGAAGGGCCGCAACACCGGCATCGCCACGCGTGGCGCCAAGGTGTCGTTCGGCGAATTCGGCCTCAAGGCCACCGAGCGCGGCCGCATCACGGCACGCCAGATCGAAGCCGCTCGCCGCGCCATCAGCCGCCACATCAAGCGTGGTGGCCGCGTCTTCATCCGCATCTTCCCCGACAAGCCGATCTCGCAGAAGCCGGCCGAAGTGCGCATGGGCAACGGCAAGGGCAACCCCGAGTACTACGTGGCCGAGATCCAGCCCGGCAAGATGCTCTACGAACTGAACGGCGTGCCCGAGGCGCTGGCGCGCGAGGCCTTCACGCTGGCTGCGGCCAAGCTGCCGCTGCGCTGCACCTTTGTCGCCCGCCAGGTTGGCGCGTGACAAGAAAGAGACAAGCATGAAAGCATCTGAACTGCGCACCAAGGACGTGACCGCGCTGGAGAAGGAAGTCTCCGACCTGCTCAAGGCCCACTTCGGGCTGCGCATGCAGCGCGCCACGCAGCAACTGGCCAACAATTCGCAACTGGGCAAGACGCGCCGCGACATTGCCCGCGTCAAGACCATCCTGGCCGAGAAGAAGAAGGGAGCCGCCAAATGAGCGAAGCACAACTCGCCACGGCTGCCGAGACCCCGGCTGCCACTGTGAAGAACACACGCACCTTCGTCGGCCGCATCGTCAGTGACAAGCGCTCCAAGACCGTCACGGTGCTGGTCGAGCGCCGCACGCCGCACGAGCTGTACGGCAAGATCGTCGCCCGCTCCCGCAAGTACCACGCCCACGACGAAAAGGGCGAGTACAAGATGGGCGACGTGGTCGAGATCGCCGAAGGCCGCCCGATCAGCAAGACCAAGTCCTGGGTCGTGACGCGCTTGATCGAAAAGGCCAATACGGTCTGATCTGATTGCGGGGCCGAAAGACCCCGACCCTGCACGAGGCGGCCGCACGCTGGAAACTCCAGCCTGCGGTCGCCTTGTTTCATCTGAAGGAGTACACCCATGCTGAAAGTCGGAGACAAGCTGCCTGCGGGCAGCCTGCAGGAATTCGTGGAAGTCGAGGGCAATGGCTGTTCGCTCGGCCCCAACACCTTCGACATCGACAAGGCCACGGCCGGCAAGAAGATCGCGATCTTCGCGCTGCCCGGCGCCTTCACGCCGACCTGTTCGGCCAAGCACGTGCCGGGTTACATGGAGCGGGCCGACGCGCTGAAGGCCGCCGGTGTCGACGAGATCTGGTGCGTGTCGGTGAACGACGCTTTCGTGATGGGCGCCTGGGGCCGCGAGCAGAAGACCGCCGGCAAGGTGCGCATGATGGCCGACGGCAGTGCCGAGTTCGCCAAGGCCACCGGCCTGACGCTGGACCTCGGCGCGCGCGGCATGGGCTTGCGCTCGCAGCGCTGTTCGATGCTCGTCGTCGACGGCGTCGTCAAGACGCTGAACATCGAGGCGCCGGGCAAGTTCGAGGTCAGCGACGCCGGCACGATGCTGGCGCAAGTCAAGGCGCAACTCGGCTGAATGTCGATGCGGTGACCAGGCGCTTGACGCGCTTGGCTTTGATCTGGCATAATCATAAGCTTCGCCGGTCCTGGCGGCTTGCTGTGTAGCGCGAGCATCCAGGCCGGATCCACCCATCCACGGGCCCAAGACTGATCGTGCAGTGCCGTCACCCGACGGCCGGTGCGGTACAAGTTGGGGACAGAACATGATCCAAATGCAGTCTCGGCTCGACGTGGCCGACAACACGGGCGCCAAGTCCGTCATGTGCATCAAGGTGCTCGGCGGTTCCAGGCGGCGTTACGCCGGCATCGGCGACATCATCAAGGTCAGCATCAAGGAAGCCGCGCCGCGTGGCCGCGTCAAGAAGGGCGAGATCTACAGCGCCGTGGTCGTGCGCACGGCCAAGGGCGTGCGTCGCCAGGACGGTTCGCTGATCAAGTTCGACGGCAACGCCGCCGTGCTGCTGAACGCCAAGCTCGAGCCCATCGGCACGCGCATCTTCGGCCCGGTGACGCGCGAGTTGCGTACCGAGCGCTTCATGAAGATCGTCTCGCTGGCACCCGAAGTGCTCTGACTCCAGACCCGTCAGGACCCACCATGAACAAGATACGCAAGGGCGACCACGTCATCGTGACCACCGGTCGCGACAAGGGCAAGCGCGGCACCGTGACGCAGCGCGTCGACGACGAGCGCATCGTCGTCGACGGCGTCAACGTCGTGAAGAAGCATGTCAAGCCGAACCCGCTGAAGGGCACCACGGGCGGCGTCGTCGACAAGACCATGCCCATCCACCAGAGCAACGTCGCGATCTGGAATGCCGCCGCCGGCAAGGCCGACAAGGTCGGCATCAAGCTGCTCAGCAAGGAAGAGCAGGCGGCCCGCAAGACACGCAACAACGGTGTGCGCGTCTACAAGTCCACCGGCGCAGAGATCAAGGCGTAATCGACCATGGCCAAGAAGCAACCAGCTGCCGCCGTCCAGGGCCCCGCGTCCCAGGCCCGCCTGCATGCCATCTACCGCGAAAAGATCGTTCCCGACCTGATGGCCAAGTTCGGCTTCACCTCGGTGATGCAGGTGCCGCGGCTGGAGAAGATCACGCTCAACATGGGCGTCGGCGAAGCCGTCTCCGACAAGAAGGTGATGGACAACGCGGTCGCCGACCTGACCAAGATCGCCGGCCAGAAGCCCATCGTCACGAAGAGCAAGAAGCCGATCGCCGGCTTCAAGATCCGCGACAGCGTGCCCATCGGCTGCATGGTCACGCTGCGTGGCGTGCGGATGTACGAATTCCTGGACCGCTTCGTCACCGTGGCGCTGCCGCGCGTGCGCGACTTCCGCGGCATCTCCGGGCGCAGCTTCGACGGCCGTGGCAACTACAACGTCGGCGTCAAGGAACAGATCATCTTCCCCGAGATCGACTACGACAAGATCGACGTCATCCGCGGCATGAATGTCAGCATCACCACGAGTGCGAAGAACGACGACGAGTGCAAGGCACTGCTCGCCGCCTTCAAATTCCCGTTCAAGAACTGAAGGCAGGACATGGCCAAGACATCCCTCAAGCAGCGCGAGTTGAAGCGCGAGAAGCTGGTCGCCAAGTACGCCAAGAAGTACGCCGAGCTGAAGGCCGTGGCCGACGACGCCAAGCATTCCGACGAGCAGCGATACGCCGCCCGTCTGGAATTGCAGAAGTTGCCGCGCAACGCCAACCCGACGCGCCTGCGCAACCGTTGCGCCATCACCGGCCGCGCCCGCGGCACCTTCCGCATGTTCGGCCTGGGCCGCAACAAGATCCGCGAACTCGCCTTCAAGGGTGAGATCCCGGGCATGGTCAAGGCCAGCTGGTAGTGCGGCGAGAAGATCAGGAGATATGCCATGAGCATGAGTGACCCCATCGCCGACATGCTGACCCGCATCCGCAACGCGCAAGCGGTGGACAAGGCGGTCGTCACGATGCCGTCGTCGAAGCTGAAGATCGCCATCGCGCAGGTGCTGCAGGACGAGGGCTACATCGACGGCCACAAGGTGCGCGACGAGGACGGCAAGCCGCAACTCGAGATCGCGCTCAAGTACCACGCCGGCCGGCCGGTGATCGAGCGCATCGAGCGCGTCAGTCGTCCGGGCCTGCGCGTCTACAAGGGCCGCCACGCCATTCCGCAGGTCATGAACGGCCTCGGCGTGGCCATCGTCACCACCCCCAAGGGCGTGATGACCGACCGCAAGGCGCGCCAGACCGGCGTCGGCGGCGAAGTCCTCTGCTACGTGGCTTAAAGGGGCAAACCGACATGTCACGCGTAGGAAAAATGCCCATCGCCGTGCCGCAAGGCGTGGACGTGGCGATCACGGGCGAACAGATCACCGTCAAGGGTGCCAGCGGCACGCTGACGCGCAAGCTGCACCCGCTGGTCAACGTGAAGAACGACGCCGGCAGCATCACTTTCATCGGCGCCAATGAGTCGTCGGCGGCCGACGCGATGAGCGGTACGCTGCGGGCGCTGGTGGCCAACATGGTGAGCGGCGTCAGCAAGGGCTTCGAGCGCAAGCTGAACCTCGTGGGTGTCGGCTTCCGTGCCCAGGCGCAGGGCCAGAAGCTGAACCTGCAGATCGGCTATTCGCACCCGGTGGTCAAGGACATGCCCGCCGGCATCAAGGTGACCACGCCGACGCAGACCGAGATCCTCATCTCCGGCCCCGACCGCCAGGTCGTCGGCCAGGTGGCGGCCGAGGTGCGCGCTTTCCGTCCGCCTGAGCCCTACAAGGGCAAGGGCATCCGCTACGCCAATGAGCGCGTGGTGATGAAAGAGACGAAGAAGAAGTAAGGAGCACCGAGATGAGCCTGACCAAGAAACAACAACGCCTGCGCCGCTCGCGCCAGACGCGTGTGCGCATCGCGCTGCAGCAGACGGCCCGCCTGGCGGTGCACCGTTCCAACCTGCACATCTACGCCAGCATCATTTCCGACGACGGCGCGCGTGTGCTGGCCAGTGCCTCCACCGCCGAGAAGGAAGTGCGCGAGCAGTTGGGTGCGGCGGGCAAGGGCGGCAACGCTGCCGCGGCCTCGATCATCGGCAGGCGCATCGCCGAGAAGGCCAAGGCCGCCGGCATCGAGAAGGTTGCGTTCGACCGCTCGGGTTTCGCTTACCACGGCCGTGTCAAGGCGCTGGCCGAGGCTGCGCGCGAAGCCGGCCTGCAGTTCTGACGGCTGCGGCACAGAAGGAAGATCAGAAATGGCAAAGTTCACTCCCCGCGCCCAGACCGAAGGCAATGAAGACGGCCTGAAGGAAAAGATGATCGCGGTCAACCGCGTCACCAAGGTCGTCAAGGGCGGGCGCACGCTCAGCTTCGCGGCGCTCACGGTGGTCGGCGACGGCGACGGCCGCATCGGCATGGGCAAGGGCAAGGCCAAGGAAGTGCCGGTGGCGGTGCAGAAGGCGATGGAAGCCGCGCGCCGCAACATGACCAAGGTCAGCCTGAAGAACGGCTCCATCCACCACAAGGTGGAAGGCGAGCATGGTGCGGCCCGCGTGCTGATGGCGCCGGCCAGGCCGGGTGACGGCATCATCGCCGGCGGCCCGATGCGCGCCGTGTTCGAGGTCATGGGTGTCACCGACATCGTGGCCAAGAGCCTGGGCTCGTCCAACCCCTACAACATGGTCCGCGCCACGCTCGACGCGCTGCGTCGCTCGACGACGCCGGCTGCCGTGGCGGCCAAGCGCGGCAAGTCGGTCGAAGACCTCTTCAACTGAAGCGCTGGCGAAAGAACTCCGATGGCAGACAAGACGACACTCACGGTCAAGCTCGTCAAGAGCGTGGCCGGCACGCGCCAGTCGCACCGCGACACCGTGCGCGGCCTCGGCCTGCGCAAGGTCAACAGCGAGCGTGTGCTGGAAGACACGCCCGCGGTGCGCGGCATGATCAACAAGGTTGCGTACCTGGTGAAGGTGCTCTGATGGAACTCAACAAGATCAAGCCGGGCGCCGGCTCCACGCATGCCAAGCGCCGTGTCGGCCGCGGCATCGGTTCGGGCCTGGGCAAGACCGCGGGCCGCGGCCACAAGGGCCAGAAGTCCCGTGCCGGCGGTTTCCACAAGGTCGGTTTCGAGGGCGGCCAGATGCCGCTGCAGCGCCGGCTGCCCAAGCGCGGCTTCAAGTCGGCGCAACTCAAGTACAGCGGCGAAGTGACGCTGGCTGACCTGGAGCGCCTGGGCGCCGACGAGGTCGACCTGCTGACGCTCAAGGCCGCCGGTCTGGTGCGCCAGATCATCAAGCACGTCAAGGTCATCAAGTCGGGTGAACTGTCGCGCAAGGTGGTGCTCAAAGGCATCGCAGCGACTGCAGGTGCCAAGACGGCGATCGAGGCGGCGGGTGGCGCCGTGGAGGCTGTCGAAGCCCCGGTGGGCGCGCAGGCCTGAAGGAAAGCGAGCGCGTGGCAACCTCCGCGAACCAGCTGGCCAAGAGCGGCAAGTTCGGCGACCTGCGCAGGCGGGTCGTCTTCCTGCTGCTCGCGCTGGTGGTCTATCGCCTCGGGGCGCACATCCCCGTGCCCGGTATCGACCCGGTGTCGCTGCAGCAGCTCTTCAAGAGCCAGAGCGGCGGCATCCTGAACCTGTTCAACATGTTCAGCGGCGGTGCCCTGTCGCGCTTCACCGTGTTCGCGCTCGGCATCATGCCGTACATCAGTGCCTCGATCATCATGCAGCTGATGACGCACGTGGTGCCCACGCTCGAAGCCCTGAAGAAGGAAGGCGAAGCCGGCCGCCGCAAGATCACGCAGTACACGCGCTACGGCACGCTGTTCCTGGCCATCTTCCAGAGCCTGGGTATCGCGCTGGCGCTCGAAGGATCGCCGGGCCTGGTGCTCGTGCCCGGCTTTGGTTTCCGCATGACTGCGGTGGTCAGCCTGGTGGCCGGCACGATGTTCCTGATGTGGCTGGGCGAGCAGATCACCGAGCGCGGCCTGGGCAACGGCATCTCGATCCTGATCTTCGCCGGCATCGTCGCCGGGCTGCCGTCTGCCCTGGGCGGCTTGTTCGAGCTCGTGCGCACGGGCGCCATGAGCATCCCGGCCAGCCTGTTCATCATGACGCTCGTCGTCGGCGTGACCTACGCGGTGGTCTTCGTCGAGCGCGGGCAGCGCAAGATCCTCGTCAACTACGCCAAGCGCCAGGTCGGCAACAAGGTCTATGGCGGGCAGTCGTCGCACCTGCCGTTGAAGCTGAACATGTCGGGCGTGATCCCGCCGATCTTCGCCAGCTCGATCATCCTGCTGCCGGCCACCGTGGTGGGCTGGTTCGCCACCGGCGAGGGCATGCGCTGGCTGAAGGACCTGTCGGGTGCGCTGTCACCGGGGCAGCCCATCTACGTGCTGCTGTACGCGGCGATGATCGTCTTCTTCTGTTTCTTCTACACGGCGCTGGTGTTCAACAGCCGCGAGACCGCAGACAACCTGAAGAAGAGTGGCGCCTTCATCCCCGGCATCCGCCCCGGCGACCAGACCGCCAGGCACATCGACCGCATCCTCTCGCGCCTGACGCTGGCCGGTGCGATCTACATCACCGCGGTGTGCCTGCTGCCTGAATTCCTGGTGCTCAAGTACAACGTGCCGTTCTATTTCGGCGGCACCTCGCTGTTGATCATCGTCGTCGTCACGATGGACTTCTGGGCCCAGGTCCAGAGCTACGTGATGAGCCAGCAATACGAAAGCCTGTTGAAGAAGGCCAACTTCAAAACCAGCTGAAGCCCGTGCAGCATGTCCAAGGACGACGTGATCCAGATGCAGGGGGAGATTCTGGAGAAGCTCCCCAACACCAACTTCCGGGTGAAGCTGGAAAACGGTCATGTCGTGCTGGGTCACATCTCGGGCAAGATGCGCATGCACTACATCCGCATCCTGCCCGGTGACAAGGTCACTGTCGAGCTGACGCCCTACGATTTGAGTCGCGCGCGGATCGTTTTCCGCGCCAAGTGAGAAGGTCAAGGAGAAGACCATGAAAGTCGCCGCTTCCGTCAAGAAGATGTGCCGCAACTGCAAGATCATCCGCCGCAAGGGCGTGGTGCGCGTCATCTGCACCGACCCGCGTCACAAGCAGCGTCAAGGCTGACAGCTAAGGAACACCCATGGCACGCATCGCCGGCATCAACATCCCGCCGCACAAACACGCGGAAATCGGTCTCACCTCGATCTACGGCATCGGCCGCACCACCGCGCAGAAGATCTGCACCTCGGTCGGCATCCCGTATTCGAAGAAGATCAAGGACCTCTCCGACGTCGACCTCGAGCGCATCCGCGACGAGATCGGCCGTCTGACGATCGAAGGCGACCTGCGCCGCGAGCTGTCGATCAGCATCAAGCGGCTGATGGACCTCGGCTGCTACCGAGGCTTTCGCCACCGCCGCGGCCTGCCCGTGCGCGGCCAGCGCACACGCACCAATGCCCGCACCCGCAAGGGTCCGAAAAAGGGTGCGCAGGCGCTGAAGAAGTAAAGCCCCCAGGCGGCTCTGCCGCCGCCCCCCGCGGGGGGTCGAGTCGAGTGGCCAGGCAACATCGACTCGAAAGCCGCCCGGAACACTGAAAGAGACAAGACATGGCCAAGGCACCCGTCAATACCGCCGCGCGCCGCGTGAGCAAGAAGGTCCGCAAGAACATTGCGGACGGCGTTGCTCACGTGCACGCGTCCTTCAACAACACCATCATCACCATCACCGACCGCCAGGGCAGCGCCCTGGCCTGGGCGTCCAGTGGTGGCCAGGGCTTCAAGGGTTCGCGCAAGAGCACGCCGTTCGCGGCCCAGGTCGCCGCCGAGACGGCTGGCCGCGCCGCGCAGGAGCAGGGCATCAAGAACCTCGACGTGCGCATCAAGGGCCCCGGCCCGGGGCGCGAATCGAGCGTGCGTGCGCTGGCCTCGCTGGGCATACGCATCAACTCGATCAGCGACGTGACGCCGATCCCGCACAACGGCTGCCGGCCGCAAAAGCGCCGTCGCATCTGAATGAAGGCAAGCGCAGGCGGCTGCTCCCGGGCAGACGTTTGCGACCCACTGCAGGCCTTTGCTGCAAACGGTAGAATGCGCAGTTACCCGAGCCGGCGAGCACATCTGTGCGGGCCGGCCGTTTTTCTGGAGGGCCGAGCCCTCCGTAAGCCCACCGTCTGGGCGGAGCGTTGCTCCAGCACCAGACTCGCGCGGGCGGCCTCCGTGAACACAGCAGGGGCCGCTGCCGCGTCAGACCGACAACAAGGACACATCCGTGGCACGTTATCTCGGCCCCAAGGCCAAACTTTCACGCCGTGAAGGCACCGACCTGTTCCTGAAGAGCGCCCGCCGCTCGATCAGCGACAAGGCCAAGTTCGACAGCAAGCCCGGCCAGCACGGCCGCACCAGCGGTTCGCGCACCTCCGACTTCGGCTTGCAACTGCGCGAGAAGCAGAAGGTCAAGCGCATGTACGGCGTGCTCGAGCGCCAGTTCCGCCGCTACTTCGCCGAGGCCGAGCGCCGCAAGGGCAACACCGGCGCCACCCTTCTGGCGTTGCTGGAGTCGCGTCTGGACAACGTCGTCTACCGCATGGGCTTCGGCTCCACGCGCGCCGAGGCCCGCCAGCTCGTGTCGCACAAGGCGCTCACCGTCAACGGCCAGGTCGTCAACATTCCCTCTTACCAGGTCAAGGCCGGCGACACGGTGGCGTTGCGCGACAAGTCCAAGGCTCAACTGCGCGTCGTCGATGCGCTCAAGCTCGCCACATCCATCGGCCTGGCCGACTGGGTGCAGGTCGACGCCACCAAGATGGAGGGCGTCTTCAAGAAGGTGCCCGACCGCGACCAGTTCGGCGCCGAGATCAAGGAAGCCCTCATCGTCGAGTTGTACTCGCGTTGACGGCCGGCCGCCTGGCGTTCAGTCGCGCGGCCACAGACACACGCTTCGTTCCGCCGGGCACGAAGCGACCAGCAACTCAGCACTGCCCGGCGTGGTCCATCAGCCTTATCGGCGTAACGAGCCGAGGGTATTGACAGGAACTGACAGACTCCATGCAAACCACCCTTCTGAAGCCCAAGGCCATCCAGGTCGAGCCGCTCGGCAACCACCGCGCCAAAGCCACCCTCGAACCCTTCGAGCGCGGCTACGGACACACCCTCGGCAACGCACTGCGGCGCGTGCTGCTGTCGTCGATGGTGGGCTACGCGCCGACCGAGGTCACGATCGCCGGCGTGCTGCACGAGTACTCGGCGATCGACGGCGTGCAGGAAGACGTCGTCCACATCATGCTCAACCTCAAGGGCGTCGTTTTCCGCCTGCACAACCGCGACGAAGTGACGCTGGTGCTGCGCAAGGAAGGTGAAGGCCCGGTCACCGCCGGCGACATCCAGACCCCGCACGACGTCGAGATCATCAACCCCGAGCACGTCATCGCGCACCTGGCGCAAGGCGGCAAGCTCGACATGCAGATCAAGGTCGAGAAGGGCCGCGGCTACGTGCCGGGCAACCTGCGCCGCTACGGCGACGAGTCCACCAAGTCGATCGGCCGCATCGTGCTCGATGCCTCCTTCTCGCCGGTGCGCCGCGTCAGCTACGCGGTGGAAAACGCCCGCGTCGAGCAGCGCACCGACCTCGACAAGCTGGTCATGGAGATCGAGACCAACGGTTCGATCGCACCCGAGGAAGCCATCCGCCAGAGTGCACGCATCCTGGTCGAGCAGCTTGCCTTCTTCGGCCAGATCGACGTCAACCCGATCGACAGCATGGTCCAGCAGGTGTCGCGCCCGACGCCGTTCGACCCCATCCTGCTGCGTCCGGTGGACGAGCTCGAGCTCACGGTCCGTTCGGCCAACTGCCTGAAGGCCGAGAACATCTACTACATCGGCGACCTCATCCAGCGCACCGAGACCGAACTGCTGAAGACGCCCAACCTGGGCCGCAAGAGCCTCAACGAGATCAAGGAAGTACTGGCTTCGCGCGGGCTCACGCTCGGCGCGCGGCTGGAGAACTGGCCCCCGCAGGGCCTGGACAAGCGATAGCGCTTCGCCAACAGGAGAGACGGCGCAAGCGCCGTCCAAGCGTGCGGCCCTCGTTCACGAGGGCCGATGTGCAACCCCCGGTACCTGACACGGCCAGGGTTCAATAAGGATAGGAAAGCACCATGCGCCACCGCCACGGCCCCCGCAAACTCAACCGCACCACCTCGCACCGCCTGGCGATGTTGAGGAACATGTGCAACTCGCTCATCACGCACGAGGCCATCAAGACCACGCTGCCCAAGGCCAAGGAGCTGCGCAGCGTGGTCGAGCCGCTGATCACGCTGGGCAAGGAACCGACGCTGGCCAACCGCCGGCTGGCGTTCAACCGCACCCGGGACCGTGACGTGGTGGCCAAGCTCTTCAACGAGCTGGGGCCCCGCTACCAGACACGCCCGGGCGGCTACACGCGTATCCTGAAAATGGGTTTTCGGGTCGGCGACAACGCGCCCATGGCGTTCGTGGAACTGGTCGACCGGCCCGAGCCCGCGGCCGAAGCGGCAGCCCCCGACACCGCCGAGTGACGCAAGGCGGAGAAGTCCGCTATAATTCGATCCTCAGTCGCGGGGTGGAGCAGCCTGGTAGCTCGTTGGGCTCATAACCCAAAGGTCGCAAGTTCAAATCTTGCCCCCGCAACCAAATTCCTGAACAAGAAGAACAAGCCAAGAGGCCCGCCCCGTGCGGGCCTTTTGCCTGGTGCGCCCAGCATGGGCGGCGCGACCCCGTCGCGGCTTCGGGCAACGCGGCTACTTGCGCAGCGCAGCCCCTTCGATGATCACGGCATAGGTGTAGCCGGCGCCGACGTTGACATCGGTGCGCACCGTGCCGCTGGCGCTGACGATGTCGCCCACGGCGGTCGTGTCCTGCGTGGTGACGAGGATGTCGTTGCTGCCGTCCGCCGCGGAACCCGAACCGTCGCGCAGATGCACCCAGTTCTTGCCGAGGATGCCGGCATTGACCTTCACCACCTGGCCGCGCACGACGACCGACTTGTCCTTGAGCGCGGCCTTGCCGGCGACCACCTCGGCGACGGTCTTCGCGTTCGGCCCGGTGGCCCTGGCCACCTTCGCCACCTTGGCCCCGTCGGCACCGGGCCTGGCCGCAGGCGTGCCGCCGTGCGGTGACGAAACGGTGGCATTCGGGGCGTCGAGCACGCCGAAGGCGATCTTGTCGAAAGTCTTCTTGAGCGTCTTGCTCTCGAAGTTCTCCATGATCATCGGCCTGCCGATCGAGACCTGCGCCCCCTTGCTGACCGCCGCCGTCGGCACCGCGGCCCAGATCTCGCCGGCGGCAGTCTTCAAGCGCAGATAGGTGTAGCTGTCGACATTGCGGGCTTCGAGCACCTCGCCAGTCAGGCTGGCCGGCGGCGGAGGCGCCGCCTGAGCCGTGCAGAGAAGGGCTCCGAAGCACAAGGTGGCGAGGACTGCGGCGGGTTTCATCGAGAGGATGCTCCTGAAGATTTGAACGCCATCATCGACGACGGCGTGGGCAGCGACCTTGACGTACGTCCAGGAACCATCGATCGCAACAAGGCTTGCTTGCCGGCACCCATGCCGCCAGGCCGGGGTGTCGAAGCGGCTCGCGCATGCATCCCCGGCAATGCTGGGTAGGTGCGCTGCCGCGCGAAACGGGCTCCACTGGCGAGAAGATCGCCCCCGTCTGATCCAGCGCAAGGATCAGGTAGAGAAGCGACGCAGTGTCCTTGCCAGCCGGCATTGAAATGACTAGCTTCAGAGATCCTGATCTCGGAGGAATTGTGCTTGGCACTTCACACCAGCGTGTAGATCATCCTTGCGCCGGTTTCGGGGTGGCAGAAGGCCTGCTCGTTCAGATCGTGCAGGAGCGCGGCCACGGCCTTGTTTTGGGCCG